>DASYXG010000219.1:0-2839 GCA_035935235.1 Allostellaceae bacterium | reverse complement strand
GATCTTGCCGATCTCGACCGGGCCGATCTCGGCGGTGTTGTGGACATGGGTGCCACCGCAGGGCTGCAAATCGACCCCGGCGATCTCCAAGAGCCGCACCTTGCCGGCGCCTGTCGGCGGCTTGACCGACATCGTCCGTATCAGCTCGGGGTGCGCCGCAAGCTCGGCGTCGTCGATCCAGCGCGGCGCGACCGTATGGTCCTCCGCGATCAGTCTGTTGAGTGCCGTCGCGATTGCCTCTTTGTCGAGGCTCGCACCGGGCACGTCGAAATCGAGCCGGCCGCGCCCGTCGCCGACCGAGCCGCCGGTCACCGCGCCCGGCACCACCGCGCACAGTAGATGCAGGCAGGTGTGCATGCGCATTAGGCGGTGCCGCCGCTCCCAATCGATCTCGGCCTTGACCTCAGCGCCCAGCGCGGGCAGCACCGCGCCGGGAGCCGGCACGTGGATCACCTCATCGGCGTCGTCGCCCTTAACCGTGTCGGCGATGGCGACGGTCGTGCCGTCGTTGAGGCACAGCACGCCGGTGTCGCCCGGCTGGCCGCCGCCGGTCGGGTAGAACACGGTGCGGTCAAGCCTGATCCCGCGTTCATCGACCGCGACAACTCGCGCCGTGCAGGAGCGTGCATACGCGTCGTCGCGGAACACCAATTCGCTCATATACTATTTCCATCCCGGCGAAAGCCGGGACCCATTTCTGCTCGCGGTCTCGGCCTATTGACGGAAGTCGCGATATAAATCCAGCCAGTGCGGATTTTCCCGCTCGATGAGCTCAATTTTCCAATTCCGTTTCCATTCTTTAATCCGCTTTTCCCGGAGGATAGCCGATTCCTGGTTTTCATGAACCTCATACCAAACCAGGTGATCTACTCCATATCTGGTCGTAAAGCCGGGAACCACTTTGTTCTTATGTTCCCACACTCGCTTGGCGAGATTGGAGGTAACGCCAACGTACAAGGTTCCATACGGTTTGCTGGCGAGCAGATAGACAAAGAACATCGAGCGAGCTTCACAATGGGTCCCGGCTTTCGCCGGGATGGATGTTGGGGTGAGAGTCCTAACCGTCCAGCCACGGCGGCGTCGGCAGGTTCTTCTCCCGCAAGAACGCCGGGTTGAACAGCTTCGACTGATAGCGCGTTCCGGAATCGGCGAGGATCGTCGCGATCGTGTGGCCCGGCCCCATTTCCTTGGCCAACCGGATCGCGCCGCAGACATTGATCCCGGTCGAGCCGCCGAGGATCAGCCCTTCGTCCTCGGCTAACGAGAACAGCACCGGCAGCATCTCCTCGTCGGTGATCTGGTATTGCCCGTCCGGGGTAAAGCCCTTGAGGTTCTCGGTTTCGCGGTTGTTGCCGATGCCTTCGGTGATCGAGCTTCCCTCGGGTTTGAACTCGTGCCGCGCATACCAGCTGTAGATGCCCGATCCCATGCAGTCGGAGAGATAGACCTTGATCCGCGGGTTGCGCTCCTTGAGCGCGATGCCGCAACCCGACAACGTCCCGCCGGTGCCGACCGCGCAGACAAACCCATCGACCTTGCCCTCGGTCTGCTTCCAGATCTCCGGGCCGGTCGTCTCGTAATGGCCGCGCCGGTTGGCGAGGTTGTCGAACTGGTTGGCCCAGACCGCGCCGTTTGGCTCGGTCGCCGCCAACTCCTCGGCGAGGCGGCCGGAATAGCGCACGTAATTGTCCGGGTTGGCGTAGGGCACCGCCGGCACCAGTCGCAGATCGGCGCCGCACAGAAGCAGCATGTCCTTCTTTTCCTGGCTCTGCGTCTCCGGCATGACGATGACGCTGCGGTAGCCGCGCGCATTGGCGACCAGCGCCAGGCCGATGCCGGTATTGCCGGCCGTGCCCTCGACGATGACGCCGCCTGGCCGCAGCAGGCCGCGCTCCTCGGCGTCCTTGATGATGTAAAGCCCGGCGCGATCCTTCACCGAGCCGCCGGGATTGAGGAATTCCGCCTTGCCGAGAATGGTGCAGCCGGTTTCCTCCGAGGCTCGGCGCAGCTTGATCAGCGGCGTGTTGCCGACGGCGCCGATAAACCCGTCGCGGATATCCATTGGCGTTTCTCCGAACCGATACAAGCCGCGGGAATTTTGCTCTAGAAGGTGGTGATTGCCCAGACCAAGGGAAATGTCTTTCGCATGAGCGAAGTCCGCGGCGGCGAACTGTTCCCGATCCCGGAGACCGATCGGTCGACGGGCCTGTTGCCGTCGCAGATGCTGCGTGGCGCGGTCAAGCTGGGCCACGAGCTTGTCGGCACGGTTCCGATCGGCGACGACCAGATCCAGCCGGCGAGCATCGATCTGCGGCTCGGCGAGGTGGCGTACCGGGTGCGGGCGAGCTTTCTCCCGGGCGGCCGCAACACGGTGAAGGAAAAGCTCGACCAGCTATCGATGCATCGCATCGATTTGACCGCCGGCACAGTGCTGGAGCGCGACTGCGTTTATATCGTCCCGCTGTTGGAGATGACCGCGCTGCCGCGGCGGACGACGGCGGCGGCAAACCCAAAAAGCTCGACCGGACGGCTCGACATCTTCGCCCGGGTCATCACCGATTACGGCGACGAATTCGACCGCGTACGCGAGGGCTATAAGGGTCCGCTTTATGCGGAGATTTCCCCGCGCGCGTTCAGCATCGTCGTACGTACCGGCTCGCGCCTCGTGCAACTGCGCATTCGCCGCGGCTCGCCGATCTTTGGCGACACGGCGCTACGCCGCCTGCATGCCGAAAGCCCGCTGGTCGAGACGCCGGAGGACGGCGCGCCGAGCGCGCAAACCATCCGCAACGGTCTCGTCTTCACCGTCGATGTCATCGGCGCGCCGGAAACCGGGCTT
>DASYXG010000218.1:0-3327 GCA_035935235.1 Allostellaceae bacterium | reverse complement strand
TCGCGACCGCGGTCGGCGGCGTGATTTTGACGAGGGTGAGTTTGGCGGCGGGGGAGGCGGTGATTTTGGCGGCGGCGGGGGTCGGGGTTACGGCTCGGCGCCGCGCTACAACTCGCCGCGGTTTGAGGAGCAGCCGTCGGGCCCGCCGGTGACGGCGGTGGTGAAGTGGTTTCGGGCGGATCGCGGGTTTGGTTTTGTCGAGCTGGCGGACGGATCGGGCGACGCGTTTTTGCACGCGAGCGTGTTGGGTCGGATCGGGGTTCAGTCGGTGGAGACGGGCGAGACGCTTGAGGTGCGGATTGCGGCGGGACAGCGCGGCCCGCAGGTGACCGAGGTGCTGAGTGTGGACAGCTCGACGGCGGCGCCATCGCGGCCACCGCGCAGTGGCCCGCGCCCGGGCGGTGGTGGCGGCTACGATCAGCCGCCGCTGGTGGCGTCCTCGCAGGAGGCGGGGACGGTGAAGTGGTACAACGCGACCAAGGGGTTTGGTTTTATCGTGCGCGACGGCGGCGGCAAGGACGTGTTTGTGCACGCCTCGGCGTTGCAGCGGGCGGGTCTGACCAATTTGGCCGAGGGCCAGCGGGTGGTGGTGGACATCGCCGAGGGCCGCAAGGGACCGGAAGCCGTCGGCATCCACCTCGAATAGCCGGGCCGCAACGCATAGCCGTTCTGCCCATAAAACGGGCAGCACGGCGCCGATCCTGTCGGTAATCTCGTCACATGAGTATTTCCTCGCTTACCGCCCCGGCCGTCGCGGCCAGGGCGACGATAGAAACGCGCGCTTCATGGGCGGTTTGCCTCACCGCGCTCGGCATTGCCTCGGTATCGTTCGCCGCCCCGGCGGTAACTGTCGTCGCGTTGAAGCAGATCGCCACCGATCTCGGCGGCGAACGTCAGGTTCCGGCGCTCGCCTACTCGTTCGCCTGGCTCGGCGCGGCCTGCGGCGGCATCATGATGGGTCGTGTCGCGGAACGCTTCGGTGTCCGGTGGACGGTGATGTTTGGCGCGCTGATGATCGGTGCGGGCCTCGCGCTGGCGAGCAGCGGCGGGGCGATCTCGCTCCTCATCGGCTACGGCGTGTTTGTCGGCCTTTTGGGCAATGCGGGGATCAACGCGCCGCTCTACATCTACGTCTCGCGCTGGTTCGACAAGCGCCGCGGCACCGCGCTGGCGCTGTTGTCGAGCGGATCGTCGATCTCTGCCGCGATCTGGGCGCCGATCTTCGCCATCGCTGTCGCGAGAGTGGGCTGGCGCAATACGATGCTGCTCTTCGCCGCGGTGGAGATCGCGATCATTCTCCCCGCCGCGTTCATCATGTTCCGCCCGGCGCCGGAGGCCATTGCCGATGGCGGCGCGTTCGCCGGTCCCCGGGTTGGCGCGCCGGTGCTGGGAATGCGCGCGGGGGTCGTGCTCTCGACGCTCGCTGGCGCGGGCTTCCTCTGCTGCGTCCCGATGGCGATGCCGCAGGGTCACCTCGTCGCGTTTTGTAGCGATATCGGAATCCCCACATCCCAGGGCGCGGCGATGCTTTCGGTGCTGCTCGGCTGCGCCTTTGTCAGCCGCCAGTTCTGGGGCTGGGTCGCCGACAAGATCGGTGGTTTGCACACCGTCTTCGCCGGTTCCGTCTGCCAGATCGTCGCGATGATCGGCTTTCTGCTGACCCAGAACGAGGCCGGTCTTTTCGCCGTATCGGCCGCGTTCGGCCTCGGCTTCAGCGGCATCATCCCGGCCTATGTGTTGGCGGTGCGCGAGTTGTTTCCCGCGTCCGAGGCCTCGTGGCGGGTGCCGACGGTCCTCCTGTTCAGCGGCTCGGGCATGGCGTTTGGCGGCTGGCTTGCCGGCGCCATTTACGATCATGTCGGCTTCTATTCGGCCGCGTTCGCCACCGGCATCGTCTTCAATGTCGCGCATCTCTTGGTGGTTGGCCCGCTGGTCTGGCGGCAGCAGCGGCTCGTGGACGCCGGCTGACCCTCGCTAATTCGGTCGGCGTCGCCGCGAGAAAAGTGCTAGCTTGCGGTACCGCGAACCGGCCGGGTTCGGCTGATGCCCAAGATCACCTATATTGAGCACAACGGTCGCGAACATCAGGTCGAGGTGCCGCTCGGCCTGTCGGTGATGCGCGGCGCGGTCGACAACAACATCCCCGGCATCGACGCCGATTGCGGCGGCGAGTGCGCTTGCGCCACCTGCCACGTCTATGTCGATGAGGCCTGGCTCGCCGCGACCGGCACACCGGAAGCCGGCTCGCAGGAAGCCAGCATGCTCAGCTTCGCCGCGCTCGCGCAGCCCAATTCGCGGCTCTCCTGCCAAATCCAGGTCAGCGAGGCGCTCGACGGGTTGGTCGTGCGCCTGCCGGAGGGCCAACACTAGAACCAAGCGAACGGGAGGTAGATCGATGAGCCCACCCCTCGACGATGCCGGTCATTCCGCCAATCGCATCCCGCTCGACGCCATCGACGTCAGCGACCCGCAGATCTACCAGGACGATGCCTGGTACCCGTATTTCGCCCGGTTGCGGCGCGAAGACCCGGTGCATTACTGCCGGGAAAGCCGCTACGGCCCGTATTGGGCGGTCAGCAAGTACAAGGACATCATGCAGGTGGAGGTCAACCACCAGGTCTACTCCTCGTCATCGGAACTGGGCGGCATCCAGATCGAGGAGCAGCCCAAGAATATGGACCGCCCGTCCTTCATCCGCATGGACCCGCCCAAGCACGACGAACAGCGCAAGGTGGTGAGCCCCGTCGTCGCCCCGGCCAATCTCGCCAACATGGAAGGGCTGATCCGCGAACGCACCATCCGGGTGCTCGAAGGCTTGCCGCGCGGCGAGGTCTTCGATTGGGTCGACAAGGTGTCGGTCGAGCTGACGACGATGATGCTCGCGACCCTGTTCGATTACCCGTGGGACGACCGGCGGCAGCTGACCTACTGGTCCGACGTCGCGATCTGCAACGTGAACTCGCCGGAAGCGCCGGTGCACTCGGAGGAAGAGCGTTTCGCCGAGCTCAGCAAGATGGCCCAGGCGCTTGGTGCCCTCTTCAATGAGCGGGCGCAAATGCCGCCCAAATTCGACCTGCTGTCGATGTTGGCGCATGGCGAGGCGACGCGCTCGATGCCGGTCCGCGAATTCATGGGCACGCTCGCGCTGTTGATCGTCGGCGGCAACGACACCACGCGCAACACGATGTCGGGCAGCATCATGGCGCTCAACGAATACCCGAGCGAATACCAGAAGCTGCGCGCCGACCCGTCGCTCATCCCCGGCATGGTGTCGGAGGTCATCCGCTACGTGACCCCGGTCATCCACATGCGCCGCACCGCCAAGGA
>DASYXG010000217.1:0-4268 GCA_035935235.1 Allostellaceae bacterium | reverse complement strand
GGCGATCGCCGGGGCCGGCGCGTCGATGTTGAAGAGCACATAATGGCCCTTGCGGTTCTTGTTCATGCGGTAAGCGAGGTTGCGCAAGCCCCAGTTTTCGCGCTTCTTGACCTCGCCGCCCTGCTCGGTGATGAGCTGGGCAAACGTATCGGCGAGGGCATCGACCTGGGTGCCGGAAATGTCCTGGCGCGCGATAAAGACGTTTTCGTATAGCGGCATTCAAACGACCCCTTGTGGCTGTTGTGGCCCGGAGCGCGAAGGCCGACCGGGCCGAGCCGGTCCCAAATGGGCCGGCAAGGGAGCGCGGCACTATACGGAAAAGCGCCGGCGGTGCAAGGCGGGTGAGGGGTTCTTCCTATTTCATCGGGTTATCTCACCGATGTGATATAAGACAGTAATATTGTCGTTCTTTGTCGAACCGGGGAGGGAACGCGATGCTGACGCTGTACGGCGATCTCGACTCGGGCAACGTCTACAAGGTGCGCCTGCTGTTGGCGCAATGCCGCGTCACCTACCGGCGCGTCGACACGACGCAAAACCGCGGCGAAACCCTCACGCCCGAATTTCGTGCGATCAATCCGATCGGCAAGATCCCGACCCTGGTGTTCGACGACGGCCGAATGCTGTCGGAATCGGGGGCAATCCTTTTCTATTTCGCCCGCGATACGGCGCTATTCCCGGCGGACGCGTGGGACCAGGCGAATGTCCTGCGTTGGATGTTCTTCGAGCAGTACAGCCACGAGCCCTATATCGCGGTCAACCGCCATTGGAAGCTGCATTATTCGACCGCAGAGCTCGCCCAATTGGCAGAGCGCATCGCCGCCAATCATGCGCGGGGCGAACAGGCGCTGGCGGTGATGGAGCAACGGCTCGGCGATGACGATTGGCTGGCCGGCGGCCGCTACACGATTGCCGACATCGCGCTCTATGCCTACACGCACACCGCTGCGGAAGGCGGTTTCGATCTAGCCCCTTATCCGGCAATCCGCGAATGGTTGGAGCGGGTGCGCGCGCAGCCCGGCCACGTCCCGCAGATGCAGGAGGAGGCCGGGATAAGCGTGGTCAGCTGGCCGGGTTAAGCGCGGACTTCGACGCCCTTTTCCTCGAACATCTGCTGCAGCTCGCCGGTCTCGAACATCTCGCGGATGATGTCGCAGCCGCCGATGAACTCGCCCTTGACGTAAAGCTGCGGGATGGTCGGCCAAGACGAAAATTCCTTGATGCCTTCGCGCACCGAGGAGTCGGCGAGGACGTCGACACCTTTGAACTTGATGCCCATGTGGCTGAGGATCTGCACCACCGTCGCCGAGAAGCCGCATTGCGGGAACACCGGGGTGCCCTTCATGAACAGCACGACCGGGTTGTCGGTGACTTGCTGGCGGATGCGGTCGTGTACGGTGATGTCCATCGCTTGATCCTCGCTTCGTCCTAATGTCGTTCCGGGGGTGCGCTCGTCTGCAGCGCGAGCGCGTGAAGCTCGTTACCCATCCGGCCGCGCAGCGCCTCGTACACCATCTGGTGCTGCTGCACCCGGCTTTTGCCGCGGAAGGCGCCGGAGACGACCGTCGCGGCGTAGTGGTCGCCGTCGCCGCGCAAATCTTCGATCGAGACCCGCGCGTCGGGGAGCCCCTCCTTGATCAGGCGCTCGATTGTCGCCGCGTCCATCGCCATCGGTCTGTCCCTCACAGGCTAGCCGCCGGCCATATAGGCGGGCAGCCAAGCCTCATTGGCGGCATTCAACTCGTGCACCGATATGGCATTGCCGTCAGGGAGTGTCAACGCGGCGCCGCGCACCGTACCGATGCGTTGCGCGTATATGCCCGCATTCTTCGCGGCGGCTAAGAATTGGTCGGGCGCGGCGGTTTCGATGAGGTAGCGCCCCTGATCCTCACCAAAGAGGGCGGCGTTGGTTGACGCGACGCCATCGAGCGCGACCCCCCTGCCGCCGGCCATCGCCATCTCGGCAATGGCGACGAGCAACCCGCCATCGCTGACATCATGGCATGAAGTGACATGCCCCGCGGCGATCTGGGCGCGGACGAAATCGCCGTGCTTGCGCTCGGCGGCGAGATCGACTTGCGGCGGCGCGCCGTCCTCGCGTCCTTCGATCTCGCGCAGATAGAGCGAAGCGCCAAGATGGCCGTAGGCCTCGCCGATCACGATCAGCGCATTGCCTTCGCGCTTCAGCGCCAGATCGATGGCCTTGCTCGCATCGGCGATGAGCCCGACGCCGCCGATCACCGGGGTCGGCAGGATCGCGCTGCCGCTGGTCTCGTTGTAGAGCGAGACGTTGCCGGAGACGACCGGGTAGTCGAGCCGCAGGCAGGCTAGGCGCATGCCGGCGCAAACGTTAGCGAACTGACCCATGATCTCGGGCTTTTCGGGGTTGCCGAAATTCATGTTGTCGGTCAGCGCGAGCGGCAGCGCGCCGACCGCCGTCAGGTTGCGCCAGCTCTCTGCCACCGCCTGCATCCCGCCGCGCTCCGGATCGGCGCGGCAATAGCGCTGAGTGCAGTCGGTCTTCAGCGCCAGCGCCTTGGGGCCGTCGCCGATGCGCACCACCGCGGCGTCGCCGCCGGGCCGCTTGACGGTGTTGCCCATGACGAGATGGTCGTACTGCTCCCACACCCAGCGCTTGGAGGCGAGATCGGGGCAGGCGATCAGTTTCTTCAGGCATTCGATCGGGTCGCGGGCGGGAAGCGACGCCGGGTCGATGTCGGGCCGGGATGAACGCTTCTGCGTCGGGCGTTGGTAGAGCGGCGCCTCGGTCACCAAAGGCCCGACAGGGATGTCGGCGGCGAGGTCGCCGTGCATCTTGAGGATCAGCCGGCCGGTCTCGGTGACATGGCCGATCACTGCGAAATCGAGCTCCCATTTTTCGAAGACGCGGCGGGCTTCCGCCTCGCTGCCGGGGCGCAGCACCATCAGCATGCGCTCCTGGCTTTCGCTCAGCATGATCTCATAGGGGCTCATGCCGGGTTCGCGCATCGGCACACGGTCGAGGTCGAGCTCGATGCCGAGCCCGCCCTTGCCGGCCATCTCGACCGCCGACGAGGTGAGCCCGGCCGCGCCCATGTCCTGAATCGCGACGATCGCGTCGCCCGCCATCAGCTCGAGGCAGGCTTCGATCAGCAGCTTCTCGGTGAACGGGTCGCCGACCTGCACGGTTGGCCGCTTCTCGGCGGCGCTGTCGTCGAATTCGGCCGAGGCCATCGTCGCGCCGTGGATCCCGTCGCGCCCGGTCTTGGCGCCGACATAGACGACCTGGTTTCCGGCGCCCGAGGCGGCCGAATAGAAGATGCGGTCGGCGCGGGCGATGCCGACGCACATCGCGTTGACCAGGATGTTGCCGTTATAGCTCGGGTGGAATTGGCACTCGCCGCCGACTGTCGGCACCCCGACGCAGTTGCCGTAGCCGCCGATGCCCGCCACAACGCCGCCGACGAGATGCCGGGTCTTGGGGTGACTCGGGTCGCCGAAGCGCAGCGAATTGAGCAGCGCGACGGGCCGCGCGCCCATCGTGAACACGTCGCGCAGGATGCCACCGACCCCGGTCGCCGCGCCCTGATACGGCTCGATAAAGGACGGGTGGTTGTGGCTTTCGATCTTGAAGACGACCGCGTCGCCGTCGCCGATATCGACGACCCCGGCGTTCTCGCCCGGCCCGCAAATGACGCGCGGGCCTTCGGTGGGCAGGGTCTTCAGCCAGATTTTCGACGATTTGTACGAGCAATGCTCGCTCCACATCGCCGAGAAGACGCCCAGTTCGGTGAGGTTCGGGGTGCGCCCGAGAATGGTTTCGCATCGGGCAAACTCCTCGGCCGACAAGCCCATTTCGGCGGCGAGCGCGGGGGTGACGTTGGAGCCACCAGTCACCGCTGAGCTGCCTGACGTGGCGGCCGGATTTGCTTCCGAAAGCATCCCGTCCCACGGTTATCGCGATAAAAATACATTATTTCGTAAGCCGTTCGTCCATGATTCCCTTTTCCCAGGGAATGACTCGCGTATCGATCGTAGAGTTCGTCATCGTCAAGGCTTCTCTTCCGCGAGAAATCAAAAAGGACTAATATGCTTTTACCCTTGTGTTTAGTTAATTTATGAACTTCAGCTGAATTTCCGTTAGGGCTTCCAGGCAATAACTTGTACTTAGGGTCGCTATCGACTTTGACCGCAAACTCAATAGCTGTATTCCCAAGCAGAAAATCTACCCGCCCTTGTTTTTGCAACGGCATCTTCGCGATGCTCTCCGGACTTACATCTCCAAACTT
>DASYXG010000216.1:0-12154 GCA_035935235.1 Allostellaceae bacterium | reverse complement strand
CCGAGCCAGAAGTACCAGTACACCGGGTCGGCCTTGGAAAACCGGTCCTGCGCGATCATGAACAGCGGCACCCCGATGAACGCGCCGTAGAGCCGCCCGACCCCGCCGATAATCAGCATGATCAGCGCGTTGCCCGAGCGTTCGAGGCTCAACGAGGTCAGTCCGACAAAGCTGGTGGTCTGCGCGATCAGCGCGCCTGAGACACCGGCGAGCGCGGCCGAGATCGTGTAGACGGTCAGCCGCCGCTGCGCCACCGGGGCGCCGATCGCATGCATGCGGGCGGTGTTTTCGCGGGCGCCGGTCAGCGATCGGCCGAATGGCGAATGTACGATCTGTCGCGCCAACAGCCAACCGAGGAACAGCACGGCGAGGCAATAGGTATAGGCGGCGCGCCCGAACATATCGAAGCGGAACACCCCGAAGATTGGCCACATCACCATCCCGGACAGCCCGTCATCGCCGCCCGTCCACCTTCCGGCCTTGTTCGCCGCTTCGTAGAGCGTCGTCGCGACGACCAGGGTCTGCATCAACAGCGCCAGTCCCGTGGTGCGCAGGATGATGAGCCCGGAGAGAAACCCGACCAAAGCCGCGATCAACGCCGCGGCGGCCAGCCCGCTCAGCGGCTCGCCCCAGCCATTGGCCGCCAGCAATCCGGCGGTGTACGCGCCGGTGCCGAAGAAGGCGGCGTGCCCGAGCGTCACGATCCCGGCATAGCCGAGCACGAGATCGGCCGACAGCACGAAAAGGATCGTCGCGAGGATTTGCGCGCCGAGCGGCAGATATCCCGGAAACAGCACATAACCCACCAGGGCCAGAAGCCACGGCGCCGCCTCGATCAGGCGGAAGCGGTGGCGCCGTGCGAAGGCATCGACCGTCGCGGCGCGTGCGTCGTCGGTCGCCATCAAGCTCGGCCGAACAGGCCCTGCGGCCGCCACAGCAATAGCATCATCGTCAGCGCATAGATGAAGAACGCGCCGAGCCCCGGCAGCCAGTACTTGAACGCAGTGTCGGCGATGCCGATGACCAGCGCGGCGAAGAACGGCCCGCGGATGCTGCCGAGCCCGCCCACCGCGACGACGATGATAAAATAGACCAGATATTGCAGCGCATAGGACGGGTTGATCGCCATCAGATCGGCGCCGAGCCCGCCGCCCAGCCCGGCCAGCCCGCTGCCCAGCGCGAAGGTCAGCATGAACAACCGCGAGGTATTGATCCCAACCGATTGCGCCATGCGCAGATTGTCGACCGCGGCGCGGATCTGCGCGCCAAAGCGGGTGCGTTCGAGCCCCAGCCACAACGCGACCACCAGCACACCGCCGCACAGGATCAGGAACGAGCGGTAGGCCGGGAAACTGCGAAAGCCGAGATCGACCTGGCCGGCAAGCCAAGACGGCGGCTCCATGTGCTGGGTCAGCGGGCCCCAGAGATAAGTCGCGCCGGCGACCGACATGAAGATAAGCCCCATCGTCAGCAGTACCTGGTCGAGTTCCTCGCCCCCGTAGAAGCGGCGGTAGAGCACCCGTTCCAGCGGGATGCTGACAAGCGCGGTGGCGATCGCGGCGAGGGCCAGCGCCGCCACGAACGGCACGCCATAGCGATGCATCAGGCTGGTCATCACATAACCGCCCAGCATCGCGAAGACGCCGTGCGCGAGATTGACGAACCCCATCAGCCCCATCGTCACCGACAGCCCGACCGAGATCAGGTACAGCACCATCGCGAAGGCGAGGCCGTGAAAGCCGATGCTGAGGATGGCCGCGAACGTGCCGTTCATTGCCGCCGGCCGCCCACGATGGTCACTTCGGCGGGTTCAGCTCTTTCCACGGGTCCTTGACCAAGGGGATTGTCGCGATCTCGACATTGGCGAGCTTGCCGTCGACCCGCTTCACCTCGCGGATATAGATGTTCTGGATGATGTCGCGGGTGTTCGGGTCGATCTCGATTGGTCCGCGCGGGCTATCCGGGTTCTTCCAATGCGACAGGAACGCCATCGCCTCGTCGCCGGTGAACTTGCCCTTGGTCGCCTTGATCAAGTCGAAGATCGCCGCCATCCCGTCCCAGCCGCCGACGGAGAAGAAGTCGGGGATCGATTGCTCGCCATATTCCGCTTTCCAGGCGGCAAGGAATGCCTTGTTCGCCGGCCGGTCGCCTGCGGTCGAGTAATTGCCGGAGGTGATCAGCCCTAACGGCGTATCGCCCATCCGCGGCAGCTCCTCGTCCGGCAGTAGATCCTGCGCCGAGACGATGTGGATGCCGGCGTCGCGCAAGCCCAGGTCGCGCACCGCGTTCATCATCGCCGTCGCTTGGGTCTGCGCCGGCACCCACAGGAACGCGACATCGGGGTGGGCGTCCTTCACCCGCTGCACGAAGGGCACGAAATCCGGGTTCTGCATCGGATACCGCACCGAATCGAGAACCTTGCCGCCGGCATCGGTGAATCCCTTGATGAAGGCGGCCTCGGAATCGTGTCCAGCGATAAAGTCGGTCACTTCGGTATAGGCGGTCTTCCAGCCCTGCTCCGCCGCCCATTTGCCGATCGGGAAGCATTCCTGCCACAGCGTGAACGAGGTGCGCACGACATAGGGCGATAGGCGCGGGATCGAGACGCCGGCGGCGTTGGTGATGACGAACGGCACCTTCGCCTCGGCGGTGAGCGGCGCCACCGCAGCGGCGACCGGCGACAGGATGACGCCGGTCAGCACCTGCACCTGGTCTTGGGTGATCAGCTCCTGCGCCAACCGCTTGCCGACCTCGGGGTTCGAGGTGTCGTCGCGCTTGATGATCTCGATCTTGACCCCCGCCGGCAGGTCCTTCTCGTGCAGCTTGACGTAAAGGTCCATGCCCTTCTGCATTTCGTCGGCGGCTTGCGCGACAAAGCCGGAATAGCTGTTGATGATGCCGATCTTGACCGTCGTCTGCGCCGCCGCCGGCGCCAGCGACAAAATTGCGGCGGCGCCTGCCGCGACAATGCCGACCACTACCCGATGGATCCCGCCCCGCATGATGCCCCCCTGTCGCCCGCGGCTCTTACCCGAGCTTTGGCGCCGCAGCCTATCGCAGCGCTTGTCGGTGAGGTAGTCGTAACCTCGGGCAACGCGTCGTAACGAGAAAGACAAGCCTTTCATAAGGGTAAATCAAGCCGCCGATAAATTCTTCGGCGCCGATTGAGCGCATCCTCCGACCGTGCCGCGCCGGTTATCGCGCGGCCCAGTGTAGGAGGAGGCGATGAACCACTGTGCGGTCGAGGTCGAAGACATCGAAAGCGACGCGCTTGGCCTGATCGACGACGATCGCGTCTTGGCCACGGTGCTATTCACCGACATCGTCGAATCGACAAAGCGGGCCTCGCAGCTCGGCGATCGGCAATGGCGCGCCCTGCTGGACCGGCACGATCAGGTTGTCCGTCACCGGATCGCCCATTTTCGCGGACATGAGGTGAAGAACTTAGGCGATGGCTTTCTCGCCACCTTCGACGGGCCGGCGCGCGCGACGCGCTGCGCCGCGTCGATAGCGCAGGGCGTGCGGACGCTCGGAATCGCCGTGCGCAGCGGGCTTCACGCGGGCGAGATCGATCGCAAGGGCGATGACATTGGCGGCATAGCGGTGCACATCGCGGCTCGCCTCGCCGCCGCGGCGGCCCCGGGTGAGGCTTTGGTGTCGAGCACGGTGCGCGATCTCGTCGCCGGCTCCGATCTGCGTTTCGAGGATCGCGGATATCACGCGCTACGCGGATTGCCGGAGGCGGTTCATCTCTATGTGGCGGTTGGCGTTTGATTGTTGCCAAACCCGATCGCGTCGCTGCAAATTCGCCCGATGGTGGATTTCCTGTTGCTGTTTGATCTCGACGGGACGCTGGTCGACAACCTTCCGGACCTGACCAGCGCGCTCAACAGCGTTCTGGGCGAGCGGGGTCACGCGCCGCTTCTCGAGCAAGAAGTGCGGTCCATGCTCGGCGACGGCATAGCGGCGGTTCTGGTGCGCGGGTTCGCGGCGCGCGGCCTTGGCCGAGCCGAGGCGATGGATACGCTCTCTCGCTTCATTTCGATATACGAAGCCAACGCCATGACCCTTAGCCAGCCCTATCCGGACGTGCGGGAAACCCTGGTGGCGTTGCGCTCGCGCGGTTACACGATTGGCCTTTGCACCAACAAGCCGCAGCGCGCGACGATTGACGTATTGCGTGGCTTCAAGCTCGACGAGCTGTTTGACGGTGTTGCCGGCGGAGATCGCTTTGGGGCGAAGAAGCCAAATCCCGGCCATCTGCTCGGCCTCATTAACGAGCTTGGCGCGCGCGTCGAACGCACGGCGATGATCGGCGACAGCGAAAATGACGCTAACGCCGCGCATGCCGCGTCACTGCCGCTTCTCCTGATGCGCTACGGGTACGCCCAGAGCGATCCCGCCAGGCTGGGCGCCGCCCGCGTGCTCGACCGCTTCGAGGAGTTGCCGAAAGCGCTCGAGGCGCTGAGCCTCGTTCCGTAGCGTCGCGACCGCTCGCCTTGTCTCCATTCGTTCGCCGAAACCGATGATCGTCCTCCGCGAGCTGACGAAGCGGTTCGGGCACGTCTTGGCTGTCGATCGGGCTTCGTTCGAAGTCGCCGAGGGTGAAGTTTTTGGACTGATCGGCAGTAACGGTGCCGGGAAAAGCACCATAATCAAGATGCTAACGACCTTGCTGCCCGCCAGCTCGGGCGAGGCAATGATTGCCGGCTGCGACATCAGACAAGAGCCGGCGGCGGTCCGTCGCCATGTCGGTTATGTGCCGCAGCTGCTGTCGGCCGATGGAATGCTGACGGGTTACGAGAACATGCTTCTGTCGGCCCGGCTCTACGCAGTTCCGCGGCGCGAGCGTAAAGCGCGCATCGATGAGTCGCTGGCGGCGCTAAATCTGACGCAGGTCGCGGGACGGCTCGCGCATCACTATTCGGGCGGCATGGTTCGCTCGCTTGAGATCGCGCAGAACCTGTTGCATCGGCCGAAAGTGCTGTTCATGGACGAACCGACCGTTGGCCTCGATCCGGTTGCCCGCCACGGGGTTTGGGAGCACGTCCGGGCGCTCCAGCGCTCGGCGGGAATGACGATCCTGATAACCACCCACTACATGCAGGAGGCCGACGAGTTGTGCGGGCGCATCGCCATCATCGATCGCGGCTGCATCGCGGCGATCGGGACTCCGGCGGAGTTGAAGGCGGTGGTGGGGCCGACCGCCACGCTCGATGACGCCTTCGCCCATTTTACCGGCGGGGAGCCCGAGGGCGGCGGTTACGCCTCGAGCCGGGTGGAGCGGCTCAGCGCGGGCCAGCACGGGTGACGAAGATGTCGCGAGCGGCGGAATATCCGATCCAGATCATGGCCGTGGCCGATGCCGAGGTGCGCAAGCTCTGGCACGACCCGATGGAGCTGTTCACTCGGGCGATTCAACCGGTCCTTTGGCTGCTGCTGTTCGGCGAGGTGATGGGTCACGTCCGGGATCTGAATACGAACGGCATTCCCTATATCGATTTCCTGGCGCCGGGCGTCTTGGCCCAGAGCGTGCTGTTCATCGCGATCTTTTATGGCATCTCGGCGATATGGGAGCGCGACATGGGCGTGCTCCAGCGTTATTTGGTCAGTCCGGCGCCGCGCTCCGCCCTCGTTCTTGGCAAGGCGCTCACCTCCGCCGTTCGCGCTCTCTCTCAGGCGGTCGTCGTCTATCTCATATCGCTGGCGATCGGCATTACGCTGACCTTCGAGCCGATGCATCTGTTGGGGACGATCTTGATGGTGACGCTGGGAGCGGGCGTGTTTGCCACGTTCTCTCTGGTCATCGCGTGCATCGTGCGTACCCGCGAGCGCTTTATGGGCATGTCGCAAGTGCTGACGATGCCTGTCTTCTTCGCCAGCAACGCCATCTATCCGCTCGATCTCATGCCGCGATGGCTCTTGATCGTGGCGCGGCTGAACCCGCTTACTTACGAGGTGGATGCGCTGCGTGAGCTGATGCTGCGCGACGGCGTGTCGACAATCGGCATCGGCACTGACTTCGCGGTCTTGTTCAGCACATTGGTCGTGCTCGTCACGATCGCCGCATTGCTGTATCCCCGCATGGGACGCTAATCGCTAATCGGGCCTCACCCGCTTCCTGGCGAGGCGATTACCCGCATTTCGAATAGCCGCAACTCGTGCATTGGTCGCAATTCTCGATGCGGATCAGCGCGAGTTCATCGCATTTAGGACAAGGCCGCAGGCGCGATGTGGGAAGCGGCGCCGCCTGCCCCGATCCCGATGGGCCGGGCAGGCTCGCCACCTCTGCTACGGCGAGATGCGCCTCGTGCGAGGCGGGCGCCGGCAAGAAACCGATATTGATCATGTGTTGTTCGATCACGTCGCCGATCGCGGCAACGAGAGATGGTACGTATCGGGCCTTCATCCACGCGCCGCCGCGCGGATCGAACACCGCCCGCATCTCCTCGACGACAAAGCTGACATCGCCGCCACGACGGAAGACGGCGCTGATCATCCGCGTCAGCGCGACAGACCAGGAGTAGTGCTCCATATTTCTCGAATTGATAAAGATTTCGAATGGCCGGCGTCTGCCGTCCTGGACGACGTCGTTCAGCGTGATGTAGATCGCGTGCTCGCTCTCCGGCCAGTTGATCTTGTAGGTCTGGCCGGGAAGGGCCTCGGGGCGCGAAAGCGGCTGGGTCATGTAGACGACACCGCCGGCCTCGTAAACGTCGGCCGTCGGCGATTTTACCGGCGTCGGCAGGGGAAGCTCGGCCTGCACGGCCGGTTTGGCCGCCGGCTGATCCTTCTTGGTCTCCAGCACGGCGCCGGTGACCTCGTTCGGCCGGTAGGTCGTACAACCCTTGCAGCCCAGCTCGTAGGCCTTCGCGTAAACGTCCTTGAACTGCTCGAACGGAATGTCGGCGGCGACGTTGATGGTTTTCGAGATCGAGCTGTCGACATGCTTTTGCACGGCCGCCTGCATCGCCAGATGCTCGTCCGGGGTCAGGTTTTGCGCATCGACGAAATAATCCGGAAGCGGCGCATCCTCGCCGTTTATCGTGCGGAACAACCGGTAGGCATAATCGCTGACTTCCTCCTCCCGGCGCGTCCCGTCGGGCAGAAGGACGTTGCGCGTGTAGCGCAGACTGAACACGGGTTCGAGCCCGGAAGAGACGTTATCGGCAAGGATCGAGATCGTTCCGGTCGGCGCGACCGATGTCAGCAGCGCGTTGCGGATGCCATTTTTGGCGATCGCCGCGCGGACATCCTCGTCGAGCCCGCGCACGGTCTCGCCGTCGAGGTATCCCTCGGCGTGAAACAAGGGAAACGACCCCTTCTCGGCGCCGAGCGCCGCGGAGGCCAGATACGCGGCGCGTTGAATCGTGCCGAGCCATTCCTCGGACAGGGCGACGGCCGCGGGCGATCCGTAGCGTTGGCAGCACATGATCAGCGCGTCCGCCAGTCCGGTGACGCCGAGCCCGATGCGGCGCTTTGCCTGCGCCTCGTCGTGCTGCTGCGGCAGGGGAAAGAGCGAGATGTCGATCACATTGTCCATCATCCGCACGGCGTCGGTAACCAGGGCGGCCAGTTTCTCCCGGTCGATCCCGGCGTCCGCCGTAAACGGATTCGTCGCCAGGGCGGCCAGGTTGATCGATCCCAGCAGGCACGCGCCATAGGGCGGAAGGGGTTGTTCGCCGCACGGGTTGGTCGCGTGGATCGTCTCGCAATACCACAGGTTATTCCGGTGGTTGATGCGGTCGATAAAGATCACGCCGGGTTCGGCATAAGCATAGGTCGCGCGCATGATCTTGTCCCAGAGCTCGCGCGCCGGCAGCACATGCGCCGTGGTCTTTTGGCCGTCCGCGCCGGTGAAGCACAGCTCCCACGGGGTGTCGTCTTCGACCGCTTTCATGAACTTATCGGTGACCAAGACCGATAAGTTGAACATGCGCAGGCGCCCCGGTTCCTTCTTGGCCTCAATAAAGGCCTCGATATCGGGATGATCGCAGCGCAACGTCGCCATCATCGCGCCGCGGCGATATCCCGCGCTCATGATCGTGCGGCACATCGCATCCCAAACGTCCATAAACGACAGCGGGCCCGACGCGTCGGCGCCGATCTTCTTCACATGGAACCCACGCGGCCGCAGGCTCGAGAAGTCGTAGCCGATCCCGCCGCCTTGCTGCATCGTCAGCGCCGCTTCGCGCAGATGTGCGAAAATCCCGCCCATGTCGTCGGGGATCGTCCCCATGACAAAGCAGTTGAACAGCGTCACCTCGCGCTCGCTTCCGGCTCCGGCGATGACCCGGCCCGCCGGCAAGAACTTGAAATCCTTCAAAGCCTCGTAAAATCGCTCGCTCCACTTCGCCGGATCCTGCTCTGGCGCGGCGAGCGCGGTGGCGACCCGCCGCCAGGTGTCCTCGATGGTCTTGTCGACCGCCTCTCCGGACGGGCCCTTGAGCCGGTACTTCATGTCCCAGATTTTTTGTGAGATCGCGGCAATCGTCGGCATCTCGCCTAACTCGCTGTACTTGGCAGTTTGCTGATTTTATCTCATTAAATTGGCCGAGGGGACAGGCCGTTCCAGAGGGGCGCGGCCGGGTGCTGGCCGGGCGTGCGGCCCATTGAAATGGGGGTAAAGCCAGGTGGAACCAGCGTTGATCGTCATGGCCGGCACCACCGGTTGCGGCAAGACCACGATTGCCAACGGGGTCGTCCAGCGTTGGCCATTCTTCCAGCATCTCGAAATCGATGCGATACGCAAGGAATTGGCCGGCGTCCCGGCGCATCTGCGATTGACCCGATCGCCGTTGCGCGATGGGCTGTATTCGCATGGCATGTCGAGCCTGGCTTATGGCGAATTGTTCCGCCGCATCGCCGCCGATGTGAGCTCGGGCGCGTCGGTCGTCGCCGACGGCGCGTTTCGCCACCGTGATCGTCGCGCCGCGGCGGTTGCGGCGGGGCGCACCGCCGGCGCTGTCACGTTGATCCTCGAGCTTCGCTTGGAGCACGAGGAACAATTACGGCGGCTGCGCAGCCGCTACATGGCGGGCGACTCGGTCTCGGACGCCCCGCCCGACGTATTGGCGTACCACGAGCAGGGGTGGGAACCGGTTGGCGAGGACGAGGCCGACCACATCGTCAAGATCGATACGGCGCCCCCCGCTGACATCGTCATCGCCGATGTCACCAGCAAAATTATCGGCCTCCTGAACATCCAGACCTAGGGCGCGCCGCCACGAGGGCGCCCGTTCAGGTAACGACGGTGACGTCGAGGGGCCGGCTTTTGGATTGATTGGAGCGGGCGAAGGGATTCGAACCCTCGACCCCAACCTTGGCAAGGGATGGCACCAGACTGAAACTAGCGCAAATGCTGGCCTTTGCAGATCGCCGTTCGCGGTTTACACCCCCTTTTGACAGGCGTAGCGCGCCTATCACGGTCCTATGGAAGCGCGGTTGCCTAAGGGTTCACGCAAGGTCCTGCGATGGCGCGGACGGCGCCCCCTATTCCTGCGCAGACGCCACGTCGGGAGAGCGGTTCCATGGCGGTATCCACAGAATCAACCAGCCACGAACCAATTTCAGACGAATGGCGTCGCCTACTTCGGCGCCGTCAAGCGGCTGCTCGCCGCCGCGCACAGCTTCGCAACAAGGAGTTTGACCTTCGGCAGGGTTTTGCCGAGAGCCTGTTTGTGGCTCAAGGTGGCCGTTGCGCCGTCACTGGCCTCAAATTTAGTTTCGAGGCTTACCCCGACGCCTTTGTTAAGCACCCATTCGCTCCGAGCATCGACCGTAAACTTTCCGGTCGTGGCTACACCGAAGATAACGTGAGGTTAGTCTGCACAGCGGCGAATTTTGGCATGGGCCAGTGGGGCGACGAGTTGTTCATCAGATTGGCCGATGCTGCCGCGCAGCGTGCGAGGCGGGATCAAACTGATCCTGACCCGGCCGCCGATGCTGATTGGCACGACCGGCAGCAAACGCGAATTCAAGCTGTCGAGGCGGTACGCGACAAGCTGCCTGCAACGGAGCAAGCGAGGTTACAAGCACACCTAGCCAGTCTCCGTCGTGCCCTGACGATGGGACCGGAAAGGCTAAGAGCGGCGGCAGCGAAGGCGAGCGGCACGCGGAGGACAAAACGCGCAGCGCGCTGTAAGGCCGCGAACTCGCCTCGTAAGACATCGCCAAGGGCATCGTGTTCCTCGCCTCTGACGCCGCCGCCTTTATGACCTGCTCGGCGCTCGTCATCGACGGCGGCATCACCGCGCAATAGGCCCCGGCAGGGATGAACCCGGCGCCCTTGCCGAGACATCCGAACGTCCGCAATGCAGCGATAAGCGGCCGGTAGCAGTGCAACCGACATTCGACCGGATTTGCCCCATAGCGGACATGTGCCCGGAGGGGGCACAAGGCGGCCTTCGGCCCCGACGCAATTGTACCCGGAACCCGCTCCGGTGATCAGATCAGCCGCAGGCTGACGCGCTCAGGTCCGCTCCTACCGTCGGCTACGTTAATTTCGACGATCCTCGCCTTCTCTTCGAAGCGGGCGGCCAGTCGCCGGTACATCTCGGCAATCTCGGGGTCGGTAGCCTCCTCCGCGAACTCTTTCAACTGTTTTGCTTCGGCACGAAAACAGTTAACCATTCGGAAGTCACTCATTCGGCAACTCGCTCAGTTGAACGGCCCTGTCACGTCCCGCATCAGCAGGCAGACAAGGCTCAAGATGGCGATCACGCTCACCAGCACCCCCAGCGCATGGCGGCAATCCTTCCGCCCTGGCGGGCGGCGGCATGGAGGATGATCGAGCGCAGCTAAAGGACCGTTAATGAGTACCGCACCGAGCCGCCCTGGCGTGATCGTGACACCTCAAGGAGGACGCAAGGTGGAACGGCCACTGGATTGCGCCGAATGCGCGGCTAGCGGGCCTGTTACTCTAACGCGCTGAGTGCAACTCACCGTCGGCGCCGAGACAGCCGACGGGAAGCAGCCAACCGGAAATCCGAAGCCAGACCGCTCCATGGGGCGATAGTGCGCCCGCGTATCCTCCCGCACCCAATCCGCTCTTGAGTGGCTCCATTTATCTGGCCTACCTAATACGGGGTTTAGGGGCCGCCGCGCCTAGGCTATTCCTCCTCAGTGAGCATCCGCTATCAGCGCAACCTCGCCACTGGCTCGCATCCCGCGAGTGTCCAATAACTGAGCGGATTGCGGCCGTGCAGACTTGGGCGTGGGATTACTCTTCATGCCCCAAATGCGTCATTCCGAATATCCGACGCGTTAGATGGTCAACCCCGGTCTCATCGGCCTATAATTCAACCGTTGAGTAGTGCTCTTTTCCTACCTTGATCAAACTTGGGCTGACGCCCGCAACGCCAGCCCATTTCTTAGTGGGGACAAGCACATTGAGCGATGCACCTAGCCGGGCCAGCCGACGATCACCGGCGACGCCGAAAACACGCGAAAGACTAAGTGCTGCGGCTAAGGCGCGATGGGCCGACCCCATTGCCGGTGCGAAATGGCGAGCCGCGGTGAGCGAAGCCATCAGATCATTCAGTCCGGCAAGCCGAGCAAGATTAAGTGAGACCACCAAAGCCCGATGGGCCGATCCAGTCGCGCGAGAAAGGTTGATGGCCGGGATCAGGGAGGCGAATGCCGACCCGGTTGTGCGTCAGAGAAAAGCGATCGCTATCCAGGAGCGATGGGCCGACCCCGCGATGCGAGAGAAGTTGGTAGCGGGGATGACCGGCAGCAAATCGAAGCGCCGTAGGAAGAGCGATATTTTCGACAGTTAGCTAAGGTTCCTTGAGCCCGACGGTTTGCTCCCGACCGAGCAGGGTCCTTTCGACGCTTCCCCCTCATTCACACGCGTCCCGGGGGTTCGTCCGGTTACGGACCCATAGGGGGCACCCAACTCTCCCTGCTGGAATGGGTCTTCGTGCCCCAAACCGGCCGTGCAGGCGTTTTTGAACGGACACTCGCTTCAGCGGATATCGGCGATCGCCCGGTATCTCGTGTGGCGCTGGCCCCAATCGAACAGCGCGCGCAGCACGGGGCGCAGTTCCAGGCCTTTTTCGGTCAGCACGTATTCGGCCCGCGGCGGGTGCTGTTCGTAAAAACGGCGCTCGACAATCCCGGCCTCTTCCAGGCGCTTTAGTCGCGCGGACAA
>DASYXG010000215.1:0-3165 GCA_035935235.1 Allostellaceae bacterium | reverse complement strand
ACGACAACCTTGGCGCCGGCCTTGGCGAAGGCGAGCGCGGTGGCGCGGCCGATGCCGCCGCCTCCGCCGGTGATCAATGCGACCTTGCCGGTGAAATCCATGGGGTTCCTCCCTAATGCTCGCAGTCAATGCTGTCATTGCGAGCGCAGCGAAGCAATCTCGAGCGACAGGAGGTTCTCCCGCGCGAGATTGTCGCGTCGCCTATCGGCCCCTCGCAATGACGGAAAGCAGAACGGCCTGCCTGTGTTGCCACAGGCAGGCCGCTTTAGCTCAAAAAGCGCAGCTACTCGGCGGCCATGTGGAAGAGATCGATCATCTCTTCGTAAACCGCCATGTTCTTGCCGAACGAGATCGCCGCCGCCTGGCAACCACACACGAGGTGCATGCCGCGCCACGGATCGCGGGTGTTTTTGTATTCCTCGATCACTGCCTGGTGGTGCTTGAAGGCGTGCATCTCGGTGAAATTGTCGTGGCAGACAATTTCGGCGAGCCGCGCGATCAGCGCCTGCGGGTCATAGCCGTAATTGACGTATTGCTGGGCGAGGTTGCAGGTCTCGCGCACTTCCGGCACGGCGCGCATCAGGCCCAGATTGGTGACCTGCGACCAGTCGGTCGGCGGCTGGGTGTAGATGCTGTGCTGGATCGCATCGAGCAGCGCTTCCTGCGACCGCTCGGGCAGCGCCTTGACGGCTTCCGGATCGGGCTGCGGGGGCGGTTGCATCCGCATCTCGGTCGAGCGGATTTCTGGGCCCAGGTGCCAGTTGAGCAGCAGCAACAGCTTACTGCGCAGGTTCAGACCCTTCAGCCCCACCAGGTAGCGCCGCAGATTGATGCTGGTGTGCAGATGCACATCCATCGGGTTGCCGCCGAGCGAGCGGAGGAAGAGGCCGGCCGCGCCGATCGACAGCGCTTCGCCCGCGCCGTCGAGCGACAGGCCCTTGCCCAGCGCGCTGGCGATCATCACCGGGATGGCGGCAAATTCTTCGGTCTGACCGATGTTCTTGCCGAGCCGGCCGATCGCGATCGTCTCGTCGTCGCCGCTTTCCTGCCGGGTGACGCGCTCCATCAGCTTGTTGTCTTTGATCAGCGAGTCGAGTTCCGGGGTCGCCGGGGCGATCGGGAAGCGCGCCGCATAGCGCACCGACGGCCGCATCAAGATCGGCAGCAGCTCCTTGTCGAGCACGCCGGTCTCGAACGAGCGCCAGGTGTAGCCGGGAAAGACGAAGTAATGATCGTCGACATTGTTCTTCGGGATGGCGACGCTCATCAGCAGGTCGAAAGCCTGGATCGGCTCGACGTTCTTCCACAGCCACTGGAAGATGTGATCAGCGTTGTTCGACTCGCCGCGGCTGCATGCCATCAGGAACGCCGCCTTGGCCGCCTCGAAGTCCTTGAACTCGGCCGGCTTGAACTCGAGCAGTTCGTAGGGGCCCATCGCCGGGTGATTGATGTGCTTGTTCGACAGAGCCACGTGCTGCAGCACCGGCATGAACTTGTCTTCGCCTTCGCGGCGATTGACCAAGTTGCTGATCGCATAGAGGCCGGCGAGCGGGTGGAGCGGGCCGCCGTGATGGCCCGGCGGGAGATCCGACGAGCGGGTCACCGCCAGCGCCGACGCGGTCAGCATGTCGCGGGTCGGGACCCCGGCGCGCAACTTTTCCAGCGTGCGGTCGATGATTTCGGCGGGCGGCGTGTCTTCAATGAACTGAACCAGCGGCTCAATGGCGTCGGAATATTGTACCCGTTGCGGCCTCGGCATGGTCGGTTCTCCCTGTAGCGCAGTCGCTTGTCCGATCACAGTTGCAAACTTGATACCATCAATAATGTTCGCGCGGCAGGTTCAGATGCGGGAAGGGGCTATGCACCTGCGGCGGGACTACCAGCGGCGCCGCGCGAATGTAGGACTTATCGAGCTGGGCGTAACTGGTCACGCCCAAGAGCGACAGGCAGATGCGGATTTCATCTTCGAGGATCTCGAAGAGCCGCACCACGCCCGGCCCGCCGGCGGCGGCCAGGCCGTAGACATAGAGCCGGCCGCAGGCCACCGCGTCGGCGCCGAGGATCAGCGCCTTCACCACATCGGTACCGCGGGTGATGCTGCCATCGACCATCACCTTGGCCCGGCCCTTCACCGCCTCGACGACCTCCGGCAGCACCTCGATCGAGCCGACACCCTGGTCGAGCTGGCGCCCGCCATGGTTCGACACGTAAACGCAATCGACCCCGTGCTCGACCGCGATGCTGGCGTCTTCGTGGGTGGCGATGCCCTTGAGGATGACCGGTATCTTCGAGAGCTTTTTGATCCGGTCGATGTCTTTCCAATTGAAGCGCGCCTGGTAGATGCGCGCGTCGCCGACGCGTACCCGGCGGCGCTCATGGCGTTTGGCGATGTCGCGCTCGCGCCGCGAATAGCTGTCGGTATCAACCGTCAGGCAGAAGGCGTTGTAGCCGTTATCCTGGGCGCGACGGACATGGTCGTCGACCCAGGCCTCGTCGCCGCGAACATAAAGCTGGAAGATGCGGAACCCGTCGCCGCCGGCCTCGGCGGTCTTTTCGAGGCCCGGATGCGAGACGGATGACAGGATCATCCCGTTGCCGAACTTGGCGGTCGCCGAAGCAACCGTCGCGCCGCCGCCCGGCTCGAAATTTTCGAGCGAGCCGACCGGCGCGCATAGCACCGGGATGCGCAGCTTCTTACCGAACAGCTCCTTCGAGCAATCGACATCGCTGACATCGCGCAACACGCGCGGACGGAAGCCGATGGCGTCGAGCGCGGCGCGGTTGCGCGCGATCGTCGTCTCGGTTTCGGACGCGCCTATCAGATAGTCCCAATTGTTGCGGTTGAGGTTGGTGCGCGCCTGCGTGACGAACTCGTGCAGGTTCATAAAGCGGTATTCGAGAAGTTCGGCGTCGTCTGACATCAGGGCCTCTGGCGTGGCGCGCAAATGATATTGCCGAAGCCTAACGGACGAGCCATGCAGCGGCAATTGTCTTGCAAGCGCGGTCGCGCATCCGCGTGACCTATGGCTGGAGCCGCGTCCCGCGTTAGCGGGCATGACGTCTTCCTACTTTGCGCTTGGGGAGCGCGGCGCGCTGTCGCTACGATGGCCCATCGAACAAACCTGCCCCCGAGAGGAGACGTCCATGCCCCGCCACCGCATCGTC
>DASYXG010000214.1:0-2926 GCA_035935235.1 Allostellaceae bacterium | reverse complement strand
GTCAGACTGTCCTGGATTCAGGCGCTGCTGACGGATGCCGGTATCGGCAGCGTCGTCCTTGACCAGCACACCAGCCTCGTCGAGGGCAGCATCGGGGCGATTCAACGGCGGCTGATGGTCGCGGAACGCGATCACAGCCGGGCGCGGCATCTGATCGCCGAAGCGGATGCCAAGGCATGAGCCTTCCGGAAGAGGGTGTCCCGCTGAGCGAAGATACGCTGCTTGGCGGACGCGTGCGCATTCGTCAGCCGGTTGACGGCGCGCGTGCCTCAATCGATCCGGTGTTTCTGGCGGCGGCGGTGCCGGTCGGTCCCGGCGAGCTTGTGCTGGATATCGGCTGCGGAACCGGCGCGGCGACGCTGTGCGTGGCGGCGCGCGAGCCGCTAAGTCGCGTCGTCGGGCTGGAAAGGCAGCGCGAGCTGGTGCGCATCGCCGGCGACAACGCGATCCTCAACGGCATGGCGCTCCGTGTGTCGGTCATGGTTGGCGACCTGTTACAGCCCCCGCCGCGAATCAGCGCCGGCGCTTTCGACCATGTTATGGCCAACCCACCCTATCTTGAACGTGCTCGCGCCAATGAGACGTCGAACCCCGCGCGCGCCGAAGCAACGATCGAAGGCGACGCCGAGCTCGGCGATTGGATCCGCTTCGCATTGTCAATGGCGAAGCCGAGGGGCACCGTGACCTTGATCCATCGCGCTGACCGCATCGACGCGGTGCTCGGCCAGATCGCCGGAAGAGCGGGTGAAGTTGTCGTCTACCCGCTATGGCCGGGGCTAGGGAAGCCGGCAAGCCGCATCCTGGTACGCGCCCGCAAACAAGTTGCGGCGCCGGCGCGGCTCGCGGTCGGGATGATCTTGCACGAAGCGGATGGTCGTTTCACGCAAGCCGCCGAAGCAGTACTTCGCGGCGGCGAAGCGTTATCGCTATAACTCCGGAACGCCCGCCGTCGTAGGCGGTTGACCGGGGTTGACCGGTTCGCCGGCCGACCCTAAACCTCGCCAATGTTCGGCGGGCTTCCTGAACTCTTTGTCATCCTCGTGGTGGTTTTCGCTGCGTGGCACGTCGTGAAGGCGTTCAACCGAGCCGCGCGTCCGCCGGTCCCGCCCCGGCGCCCACAGGCCGGCCCGCAGACCCGACCGCTGATTGAGGCGGAAGATTTGGTGAGTTGTCGCGTCTGCGGCACTTATATCGCAACGAGCGCGCGCCATTGTGGTCGCGTCGACTGCCCGCAACCGCGATGAAAACGGCGAAGAAAGCCCTGAGTTTCCAAGGCCTGATCCTCGAATTGCAGCGCTACTGGGCGGCGCAAGGCTGCGTCATTCTGCAGCCGCTCGATCTCGAGGTGGGGGCCGGCACGTTTCACCCAGCGACCGCGCTGCGGGCGTTGGGGCCAAGTCCATGGAAGGCTGCCTACGTTCAGCCATCCCGTCGTCCGACCGATGGCCGCTACGGCGAAAATCCCAACCGGCTGCAGCATTACTATCAGCTGCAGGTGATCTTGAAGCCGGCACCGGCAAACAGTCAGGACCTTTACCTGAACAGCCTCGCGGCGATCGGCATCGACGCCTCGCGCCACGATATCCGCTTTGTCGAGGACGACTGGGAAAGCCCGACCCTGGGTGCCTGGGGGTTAGGCTGGGAGGTGTGGCTCGACGGTATGGAGGTGAGCCAGTTCACCTATTTCCAGCAGGTCGGCGGGATTGAGTGTGATCCGGTATCGACTGAACTCACTTATGGCCTTGAACGCCTGGCGATGTATGTGCAGGGGGTGGAGAGCGTCTACGATCTTGACTTCAACGGGGTCGAGGGGCCGGGCCGCATCAGTTACGGCGATGTGTTCCTGCGCGCCGAGAAGGAGTACTCCGCCTACAATTTCGAGCGCGCCGACACTGATTTGTTGTTCCGCCATTTTGCCGAGGCGGAAAAGGAATGCAACGCGCTGCTCAAAGAGCGCGATGGCAGTGCCAATCGACCCAAGCTCGCTCTGCCGGCTTACGACCAGTGCCTCAAATCGAGCCACATCTTCAACCTGCTCGACGCGCGCGGCGTGATCAGCGTCACCGAGCGCGCCGCCTATATCGGCCGCGTGCGGGCGCTGGCGCGCGCCTGCTGCGAGGCTTGGCTCGCGGGAAATAGCTGAGATGGGCGAGCTGCTGCTGGAGCTCCTAACGGAGGAAATCCCGGCGCGCATGCAGCGGCAGGCGCTCGACGACCTTGTTAGACATCTTGGCGAATGGTTGAAGGCGCAGCGCATCGAAGCTGAGACCCTTACCGGTTATGTAACGCCGAGAAGGCTCACCGTGATTGCAGACGGTATTCCAGATAAGGTGCGGATTGATCGAGAGGAAAAGCGGGGGCCGCGCGTTGGGGCACCGCAACAAGCCGTTGAGGGCTTCCTGCGCTCGGTCGGCCTTCTCTCGATCTCTCAATGCGAGAAACGTAGCACCGATCGCGGGGAGTTCTACTTCGCAGTGCTGATGCAGGGTGGGCAGTCGACGGACGAGGTCCTGCCAGACCTGATTTATTCCACGCTTCACGATATTGAGTGGCCGAAATCGATGCGCTATCCGGCGTCGAGCCTACGCTGGGTGCGGCCGCTGAACTCGGTGCTCTGTCTGCTTGACGGCAAAGTCTTGAAACTGCCCCCCGAGCTGGGCGCGGTGCCGGTTGGTCGGACAACCTGCGGGCACCGGTTTCTCTCGAAGGGCGAGATTACAGTCGCTGATGCTGCCGATTACCTCAAGAAGCTCAATGCGGCGCATGTCGTGCTCGATTGGCACGAGCGGCGGAACAAGATCGAGACCGAACTTAAGGCAAAGGCCGCCGCCGAGGGCCTTCTGCTGAAGGAAGATCAGGGGTTGCTCGACGAGGTGGCGGGTCTGGTCGAATACCCGGTCGTGCTGATGGGTTCGATCGATGCCGA
>DASYXG010000213.1:0-41757 GCA_035935235.1 Allostellaceae bacterium | reverse complement strand
CATCGATTTTCCGGTGAAACCCGAGACGCGGCCTTATGTCGACGCCTTCGAGATGCTGGCCCGCGGCGGAAACTCGGGGGAACTGGAGCGGTTGGCGAAGTTACGCCGTCGAAACATCGACCAGTTTGGCAAGACTGGCTTTCCCGGCCGGCGAGCTGAGAGCTGGCGATATCTCGACCTTCAACCGATATCCAATCGCCCGATGCTTCCGGTGGTGACTGGACCGCTGCGGAACCGTCTTGCTGCCGACCGTATCTCAAACTTCACCACCAGCGCGGGTGGTTCGCGGGTGGTTCTGGTTGATGGCCGATTTGCCTCGGACCTTTCGGTAGTTGATTTGCCGGACGGGGCTTGGCTCGGGTCAATCATAGATGCGGTTGCAGCACATCCGGACATTTTGGACGTGGTGGTTGGCGTCCCGGAGATTGGCGACCATCCGTTTAACACCCTCAATGCCGCATTCTTCTCCGACGGCTTTGTACTCCGCACGGCGCCAGGAGTTGTCTTGCAGAAGCCGATCGAAATCATTCACCTGGTTTCGGGTGGTGTTGGCGGGTCGATTCATACTCGTAGTCTAGTTGAGTTAGGCGAGGGCAGTAAGGCAACGATCCTCGAAACGTATGCTGATGTTCACGATGGTACGGGCCGCTATTGGCGCAACGATGTTGCTGCCTGGCGGCTCGGCGACGGCGCGGCGCTCACCCGCACCGCGCTGATCGAGGAGAGCGCCGATGCGGTGCATCTCGGCGAGGTGACGGCGACGCTTGCGGCCAACTCGAAGCTCGATGCGTTTGCGCTGCTGCTCGGTGGCGGCACGGTGCGGCATGAGGCCAACGTCACGATAACCGGCAACCATGCCGAATGCCGCTACAACGGCGGGTTTGTTGTGCCGGGCCGCGAGGAAGCCAACATCGTTACCGTGATCGACCACGGGGCGGTCGGCGGCACGACCAGCGAGCTGATCAAGGGCGTTGCCGCCGGGCGTGGCCATGGCGCATTCCAGGGCAAGATCATCGTCCGCGAGGGCGCGCAGCAGACCGACGCCAAGCAGACCAGCCGCAACTTGATCCTTGGCCGCCGCGCCTCGATCGACACCAAGCCGGAACTCGAAATCCTCGCCGAAGACGTCAAATGCGCGCATGGCGCCAGTGTCGGCGATCTTGACGAGGCGGCGCTGTTTTACCTGCGCGCCCGCGGCATTCCCACGGACGAGGCACGCCGGCTGCTGGTCGAAGGGTTTCTGCGCGAGCCGGTCGAGGGCGTCGCTGACGCGGCAATCCGCGAGCACCTGCTCGGGAGGCTCAGCGCGCGTCTGGCGCGGCTGGAGGAGTGGGCATGAACGACGTAAGCGCGTCAAAGCCGCGCACGGCGCTCGATCCCCAGGCGCTGCGCCGCCAATTCCCGGTCTACCAGAACAACCCGGGGCTGGTGTTCCTCGATAGCGGCGCCAGCGCGCAAAAGCCGAAATCCGTGATCGATGGCGTCGCCGAGTTCTACCGCCGCGACTACGCCAATGTTCATCGCGGCGTCTATCAGCTGAGCCAGCGCTCGACCGATCATTTCGAGGAGGCGCGCGAGACGAGCCGCGCCTTTCTCAACGCCGCCAGCGCCGACGAAGTCATCTTTGTTCGCGGCGCCACCGAAGCGATCAACCTCGTCGCGCAGAGCTGGGGGCCGGAATTCGTCAGACCCGGCGACGAGATCATTGTCAGCGACCTTGAACACCATTCCAATTTCGTGCCGTGGCAGATGCTGTGCCAGCGGGTCGGTGCGCGGCTGATCATCGCGCCGACCGATGCCAGTGGTGGGTTCGACCTCGCCGCGTTCGAAGCGCTGTTGTCGGCGCGTACCAAGATGGTCGCCGTCACACATGTCTCGAACGTTACCGGCGCGATCCTGCCGGTCGAGCGCATCGTCGAGTTGGCGCACGCCAAGGGTGCGAGGGTGCTGGTCGATGGCTGCCAGGCGATCCCCAGGATGCCGGTCGATGTGCGGGCGCTGGGCTGCGACTTCTATGCCTTCTCCGGGCACAAAGCCTATGGGCCCTCGGGGATCGGCGTGCTGTGGGGCCGCTACGATCTCTTGGCGGCGATGCCGCCGTGGCAGACCGGCGGCGGCATGATCACCCAGGTGACGCTGGAGCACACCGAATTCCAGGCGCCGCCGCACCGCTTCGAGGCCGGGACGCCGGATATTTCCGGCGCGGTCGGGCTCAAGCTGGCGCTCGATTTTATCGAGGAGCTGGGCCGCGACCGCATCCGCGACCATGAGGAACAATTGACCGGCTATGCGATCGACTGCCTGTCGCGCATTCCGGACCTCAACCTCGTTGCCGCCGGGCAACGCCGGCTGTCGGTGCTGTCGTTCAACCTCGACGGCATCCACCCGCATGACGTCGGCACCGTGCTCGATCAGCACGGCGTCGCGGTCCGCGTCGGGCATCATTGCGCGCAGCCGCTGATGGACAAGCTCGGTATCGCCGGCACGGTGCGCGCCTCGCTGGGCGTCTATAACGACAGGGACGATATCGACGCGCTCGCCGCCGCGGTCGAGGCGTGCCGGGAGATGTTTTCGCGATGATGGATTTGCGCGAGCTGTATCAGGACATCATCCTCGACCACGGACGGCACCCGCGCAATTTCCGGCCGATCGAGCACCCGACGCACACCGCCAAGGGACACAACCCGCTGTGCGGCGACCGGGTGACCGTGTACCTCGCGATCGAGGGCGACAAGATCGCCGATGTGAGCTTCGAGGGGCGTGGCTGCGCGATCTCGACCGCGGCGGCCTCGCTGATGACCGAGGTGCTGAAAGGTAAGACGCTGGCCGAGGCCCAGGCGCTCTTCGCGCAATTCCACGCCAAGGTGACCGGCGGTGAGGTCGGCGATTTGTCCGATGCGCTGGAAGAGGATGCCGAGCGCTTGGAGCCGCTGACCGGGGTCAAAGCCTACCCGGCGCGGGTCAAATGCGCGACCTTGCCGTGGCACGCCTTCGAGGCGGCGCTGAAAGGCGGCGCGGCCTCGCCGGTCAAGACGGAGTAGGCGCGGTGGCTGACGAAAATCGCGACTATTTCGCTTTCGAGCAGAAGGACCCGCCGCCACCGGAGCCGGTAGAGGCAGAGATGGCGGAAGAGGTCGTTCGGCCGGAGGGCGAGGACGACCTGGCGCTGTTCGACCCTGTGATGGACGCGCTCAAGACCGTGCGTGACCCGGAAATTCCCATCAACCTGGTCGATCTCGGCCTCATCTATGAGCTGTTGGTCAAACAGGGCGGTATCGTCTTTGTCGAGATGACCTTGACCACCCCGTCCTGCCCGGTTGCGGCGAGCATGCCGGGCGAGGTCAAGAATGCGATCGCCGCGGTGCCTGGCATCGAGGACGTGCGGGTCAAGCTGGTTTGGACTCCGACCTGGACCCAGGACCGCATGAGCGAGGAAGCCCGGCTGGAGCTGGGCCTGCTCTAGGGCTCTAGACCTTTGCTTCTTCGGTAGCTACCGCGCCGGCTTCGTTCATCGACTGCCGGGCGTAGGCGATACGGTTGATCTCGGCGCGGGCGTCCGGGTTCTCGGCCATGAACCGCTCGAAATCGGCTTTCCCCAGCCTCAGCAGCCGGCAGCAGGTCAGCGCGACGACATCCGCGCGCCGCGCCTGGTTGGTCAGCAGCGCCATTTCGCCAAAGAAGTCGCCGCTCGACAGTTGCACCCGGTGCTGCGGCAAGCGCACCTCGACCGTGCCGGAGGCAATAAAATACACCGCATCGGCGCGCTCACCTTCCTTGATGATGCGCTCGTTGGGAACGGTGAATCGCGGTCGCAGCAAGCGGCGCACCCGCTCTAGCTGATGCACGTCGAGCCCGGACAGCAGGTCGAGCCGCGCGATTAACGTGTGGGTGTCGAGGCCAAGATCGAAGCGTGGCCGGCGGTCGGCGCTTTGCGCGTCGTCGACGCTGCGGCGCAGGTCATCGTAGATCTCCCGCGCGATGAGCCCTTCCTCGAAGAGCGCCTGGTAGCGCCCCATCTCACGGCGCGACGCCGATTGCCGCAAGAACTCGGTTTCCAGCGCCGCCGCGGGGTCCGGGTATTGGTGGCGCAGCGCCTCGACCGCGTCGGTCGTGGCCTGCAGGCGGTCAGACAGGATCTCCTGCGCCAGATCGGCAATGCGCGCTTCGAAGATTGGATCGAGGCGACGCCCGCTGAAGCCGACGAGCTCGGTGATCAGCAACCGGGTGAACAACAACGCTTCGAAGCGCTCGCCCAGCCGGATCGCCAGAAGCCGCGAGAAACCGAAGCGGCGGTACAGCATATAGGCGAAGCGAAACGATACGCGGAACGATAGCGCTGCGTCGATCGCGCGCTTGTAGCCGAGTCGCCCGTCGCTTCGTGCGCCCTCGATCAGTGCGTCGGCGTTGCGCAACAACACCTGTACCGTCGCCGCGGGTGCGGTCCGCTCCGACCAGGCGTCGAGGACGAGCGCGCGCTCCTGGTTGGCGAGCGCCAATAGCGCGATGCCCAGACGTGAGCGGGCGCCAACACCCTCCGCCGCGTCGGAGTCGACGCTCGCCGCGTGGATCGACGCTTCGTAAGGGGCAATCGCCGCGGTCACTGCCGAAGGCGGCAATGCGTATTGCTGCGCCATCCCGCGTACTGCCTCGCACACCTCCTCATAGGCGAGCGCCAGGACTTGATCGCGCAGCACCCGATCGCTTGGCGATAGCCTATCGAGGCCCAAGAGCCGGATTACCGGTCGCAACGTGGTGCCGCTGACCAGGAGCGTGAACAACACCAGCCCCGTCGCCAGGACAGCGACAAAATGATGAATTTCCGGGCTCAGCGCCGGGTTTTCGGTGACCGCCAGGGCAAGCGCAAGGGTCAGCGCGCCGCGTAGTCCACCCCAGGTGATCGCCAGCTTGTAGGGCGTGCCGATCGGTTGCGCCAAGCGGAAATAGCTGAGCGGCGGCATCAACAGAAACAGCACGACGATACGAGCGGCGAAGGCAGCGCCGATCAGGATCGCGGTCAGCAAGAGATCGCGTCCGTCGATGTTGATAAGCAGCCGCGGCACTACGATCGAGGCGAGCACAAACACTAGAGAGCGCGCCCAGAACGCGACCTGCTCCCACAGGTCGCCGAGGAATTTCCAGTTGTAGGGGGTAATGCGGGCACGCCCGAACGCGCTGACGGTCAGGCCCGCGACCAGCACCGCAACGACCCCGGAGACGTGGAAGACGCGTTCGCCAAGGATGAAGGCCAGATAGGCGAGAGCGACGGTCAGGCCGGCCTCGGCCAGCCGGTCGTCGCGCAGCCACGGCACGACGCCGAGCAGGATGCGGCCGGCGACAACTCCCAGCGCAGCGCCGCCAACGAATGAGACGGCGAACTCGCGCGCCCCTTCGATGACATCGGGTTCGCGCCCGGAAAGGATCATGCCGAGCAGCACGACAAAAAGGGCGATCGCCGCCGCGTCGTTGAGCAACGCTTCGCCTTCGACCAGTCGCGTCAGTCGCGCAGGTGCGCCGACATCGCGGAAGATCGCGATGACCGCCGCCGGGTCGGTAGTCGCTACCACCGAGCCTACCAGCAGGCAGACGACCAGCGGCACTCCCGCCAGCGGCCACAACGCCAGGCCGATCGCTGCGGTCGTGACGAGCGTGGCGACAATCGCCAACAGTAGGATCGGAGCCGCGTCCTCAAGGATGCGACGAACATCGCTGGTGATCCCAGCCTCGAAGACCAGGAGGGGCAGGAACACGTAGATGATGGTTTCCGAGGTGATCGGCAGTTTGCCGAACAACTCGGCGATCGCCGCGAGCCGTCCGGCGACCGGCGTGTGCGATAAGAGGCCCGAGACTGTGCCGATGGCGATCCCGAAACCCGCCAGCACCACAGCCGGCGGCAGGCGCAGCTTCGCCGCGAGCGGCTGGATCGCCCCGACGACTACCAGCAGTACCGCGACCGCGGCCAGCACAAGTGCAGTGTCGAGCATCGCTTTGCGGCTCGCGCCAAACCATTACCACGCAAGGCGCGAAGTATGACGAAGCCCCCTCGCGGCTTCTATCGAAACCGGTCTGTCGCTCGCCGATTTCGCTAACCCGTAAGCGCAGCGTCGAGGTCGTCGATCAGATCCTGTGGGTCTTCGATCCCGGCCGAGAGACGCAGCAGGTCACCCGGTACCGGCGTCCCCGGCCCTTCGATCGAGGCGCGGTGCTCCATCAGGCTCTCGACCCCGCCGAGCGAGGTCGCGCGCTTCCAGATCTCGACCCGCGCGGCGGTGGCGATCGCCGCCGCTTCGCCGCGTTTCACCCGGATCGATAGCATCCCGCCAAACCCACCGCTCATCTGTCGCGCCGCGATGGCGTGGCCGGGATGGCTCGGCAGCCCGGGATAGAGTACCTCCGCGACGTTCGGATGCTTCGCCATCGCCTCGGCAATCAGCTGGGCCGTGCGGCAGGCACGCTCGACGCGCAGATGCAGCGTGCGCATGCCGCGCAGCAGCAGATAGGCTTCAAGGCTGCCGAGGATCGCGCCGCCGCTGCTGCGCCCGGCGACGAGCTTCTGCCAGAACTCGTCGTCGCGCGCGCCGGTCAGGGTGCCGGCGATAACGTCGCTGTGGCCGTTGAGATATTTGGTCGCCGAGTGCATGACGATATCGGCGCCGAACTCGATCGGCCGGGTCAGCACCGGGCTCGCAATGGTGCTATCGACCGCCAGCAGGGCACCGGCCCGGCGCGCGATCTCCGCCGCACCGGCGATGTCGGTGATCGACCATAGCGGGTTGGCCGGTGTCTCGATCCAGACCAGCCGGGTGCGGCCCGGCACCACCGCAGCCCGCAGCGCGTCAAGGGAGGTGGTGTCGACGAAGTCGGCAGCGAGATGCCCGTCGGCGGCGTAGCTGGCCATCCACTTGCGCAGGCTGTGATACATGACCAGCGGCCCGACGACATGCGCGCCGACCGGCAGCGCCCGGAACAAGGTCGTCGCTGCCGCCATCCCCGAGGAGAACACCAGGGAGGCCGCGCCGCCCTCCAGGGCGGTCAAGAGCGCCTGCGGCTGGTCGTAGCCGGGGTTGTCGGCGCGTGCGTAGTTCCGGCCGCGACGGTATTGGTTGTCGGGGTCGCGGATATAGGTGGTCGCCGGCTGGATCGGCAGCACCACCGCGCCGGTCGCGGCATCGGTCCAGCCGAGACCCTGCGCGGCGATGGTGGCGGGATGCGGCGGCTGGCGGTTGCTCTTCATCGGCGGGTCCAGAGCGCTGTGTGGCGACAGCATATCATTTGACCCGCGGGTGAGGCTGGCATAGACGAGCGCTCATGCTGCCGCGCCGCCATCTGCTCGTCCTCGCCGTGCTGGTCTGGGCCCTGCCGGCTCATGCGCTCGAGACGTTCAAGACGTCCGAGTTGACGATCACCACCGCGATCGGCCCGCACAAATTCACCATCGAGCTCGCGCTCAGCGGGCCGCAAATGGAGCAGGGGCTGATGTTCCGCCGGAATCTCGCGCCCGATGCCGGGATGCTGTTCGATTTCGGCGCGCCGGCCAATGTCACGATGTGGATGAAGAACACGCTGATCCCGCTCGACATGCTGTTTCTCGACAATAGCGGGCGAATCATCGACATCCACGAGCGCGCGGTGCCGCAATCGCTGGATACGATCGCGGCGAGCGGCCCCACTCGCTATGTGATCGAGGTGAACGGCGGCACCGCCGAGCGGCTTGGCATCAAAATCGGCGACCGGGCGAGCTCACCCTATATCGGAAAATAGACTCGCGGTGACGTCCCGGCGTGTCGGCAACGTGCCACTCCCCGGTTCATGTTTCTGATCTTCCAAGCAGCCTCGAGGTCCCGCCGCGGCATTACCGCGACATCAGCACCGGGATCGTGGTTTTTTCCAGGAGGTCTTGCGTGGTGCCGCCCACGACAAACTCCCAGACCCGCGAGTGCCCGTAGGCTCCCATTACCAATAAGTCCGCGCCAATTCGGCTCGCGTGCTCCAGGAGGTCGTTGGTCACGCGGGGTGCGACCAAGGCAATCTCTTTGGCGGTGGCGACGACGCCATGGCGGGCAAGGTGAGCAACAATTTCCGACAGATGCGTCCCATCATGCATATGGCCTTGGCGTAGCGGATCGATAGAAAGCAGCGACACCTTCTCCGCGCCTTTCAACAGCGGGAGTGCATCGCTGATTGCGCGTGCGGCTTCTCGGCTGCCGTCCCAGGCGATGAGCGGGTGTCGGCCGGCATCGCCGAATTTGCCCGTGTTGGGTATGACAAGGATCGGCGCTGCCGAGCCGAAGACAACCTTCGCGGGCAGCAAAAAGGAGGAAATCGTTGGCGGATTCTCAGTGTCAAATTGGCCGAGCACCAACAGGTCGGCAAAACGAGCGCGCTCGGCGATCAGCTCTTCCATATCGCCGGCGGTGCATTCCCACGTCGAAGTAATGCCACCGGCTCTTGTCTCTTCGCGAAACAGGGTTTCCGCCTGAGCCGCCGCCACTTTGGCATTTTGCGAGTAGATCTTGGCGACCCGCTCTACGACGCTTGGTTTGAAGTAAGGTGGGACATCGGGCTTGGGGATCACATGAAGGCCTGAGAGGCGAGCGTCAAACCGCCCCGCCAAGGTTAGCGCCACTTGCAGCCGCAGGCGCGACGCCCCCGTCGAATCGACGTAGACCAGGATGTCTTTGAAGCTCATCCTTCGCCTCCGCCTAGTCGCCCCAGGTCACGAACATAATGACCACGGCGACGGCCATAGCCGCGGTACACAGCCAGCCCATCGCCCACAGCGGGCGCGGCAGGGTGAACGCTCCCATCACCTTCCTCTGCATGGCCATGATCATGATCACGACCATCAGTGGAACGGCGACAACGCCATTTAACACTGCCGCCCAGAAGAGCGCTTTGATCGGGTCGAGATCGATGAAGTTGATGAAAATGCCGATCAGAGTGCCGACGACGATCGTGCCGTAAAACGCCTTGGCATCCCGTGGCAGGCGGGCGAGCCCGGTCGGCCAATCCAGCGCCTCGCCGAGCGCGTAAGCGGCCGACCCGGCCAGCACCGGCACCGCCAACAGGCCAATTCCGATGACCCCAGCGGCGAAAATCGCGAAGGTGAATACGCCGGCGATCGGCCGCAAAGCTTCGGCCGCCTGGGCTGAGGTCTGAATATCGGTGACGCCGCTTGCGTTCAGGGTCGCGGCCGTTGTGACGATAATAAACCAACTGATCAGGTTCGAGAATCCCATGCCTACCCAAGTGTCGATCCGCATGCGCGAAATCTCGCTTGGGGCTTCCGCCGGCACCTCCAATAGAGTGTGAGCGGCGGGGTTGATGCGTTCTTCCTCTGCCTCTTCAGAGGATTGCCAAAAGAAGCAGTAGGGGGTGATGGTCGTCCCGAGCACAGCGACAATGGTGACGATGTAGTCCGTCTGCCAGCTAAAGCTCGGGACAAAGGTGGCGAAGGCAACGTGACCCCATGGGACGTGGACCACCAGCGCAGTCGCGACATAGGCAAACAGCGACACTGACGTCCATTTCAGGATCGCCGCATAGCGCTCGTAGCGCGAGAAGACCTCGAGCAGAGCGCAACCCACGGCGAAAATGACCACATAGAGCTGAGCTGAGCCGGCAACGAGAAGGTGCGTTGCCGCACCCATCGCCCCCAAGTCGGCGCCGAGATTGAGAATGTTCGCGACGAGGAGAAGCGCAACAATGCTGCGCAATAGCCAAGGTGAGTAGTGAGTACGGATATTGCCGGCGATGCCTTCGCCGGTCACCCGGCCGATCCTCGCGCTGATCTCCTGGATGGCGGCCATCAGTGGCCAGCAAAACAGCATGACCCAGCACATGCCATACCCAAACTGAGCGCCGGCTTGGGAGTAGGTGGCGATGCCGCTTGGATCGTCGTCCGAGGCTCCGGTGATCCAGCCCGGTCCGATAAAACGTAAGAGCCGCTGTTCGCGGGCGGCAAAAGTAGCCCAGTGGCGCGCAATCCGCCCCGCCAGCGGGTGCGCCACCCGTCCGCTGACTTGGTCGAGTTCGCTACTCGTCATGCGATTCCCTGGGTTGTCCGGAATGCTTTCAGTACACGCGATTGCCCAACCTAAGCGTTGATCTAAATCAGCTGCCCCGACAAGGCATCTATCTGCTCAGCTTTCAGCCGCGGCCTGTTCAGCTTGCCAATGAGCGGCAGTGACGTAGGGCTCAAGGCTCATCCGGCCGATGATTTGTTCGAGCGCGCCGTCGTTGCGGTTCGCCGAGACAAGAAGGGCCCTCACCGCGGCCTGAGGTAAATCTTCCAGGTTTTCGCTGGTCAGCCGGCGAAGGCCCAACCCGACGCTTGCCGCCGCCTGGAGCAGCAAGGCGCGGATATGCGCCTCTTGCTGCCCCTGGCAGCGCAGTTCGACGGAATACTGAGTTTCCACCTCCACCGCACCGAGCGGCCGCCGGTTGATGAGGCGGATGGCGATCTCACTGGGGTTCATTGGCGCGCCCCGCCCACTCTCAGCCCGTAAAGACCGCGAGCTCGACGATGCGCCAGAGCACCAGCCCGAAAGAGGCGCTCATAGGAAGCCGCGCAGCAGGTCGAGAAAACCGTCGAGCCGGTCGTGGTGCACCCAGTGTCCCGCGCCGTCGAACGAGACCACCTTCGCATCCTTGAAATGCCGGATGCGGCCATCCTGCTTGGGGTTCGAGGCCCAGCTCTCCTTGCCGTAGACGAGCAGGGTGGGGCAGGCGATCCGCGACCACAAATCCTCGGTCTCGGCCTGGGTCATCCCGTAGGGCCGGTCGGCGCGGACATAATTGTCGAACTTCCAGCTATAGGTGCCGTCCTCGTTCTGGTTGACCCCGTGCTGGGTCAAATGACGCGCCTGTTCCGGCGACAGGAAACGATTGGCTTCCTGCATTCGCTTCAAGGCTTCGTCGATCGTGGCGTAACGCCGCGGGAGCCGGCCCGACAATGCGCGCTGTTCGTCGACCCAATGCCGCATCCGGTCGGCGATCGGCTGCTTGGCCCGCTCGACCATGGCTCGCGGAGCGATGCCAAGCCCCTCGATCGCGACCAGCTTCCTTACATTCTCGGGGTAGATGCCGGTGTAACGCAGCGTGATCATACTGCCCAAGGAATGCGCGACAATGGTCACCGGCGCCAGCTCTTGCTGGTGGATCAGCTGGGCGAGGTCGTAGATATAGGCGGCTATCGAATAGCTGCCGTCGGGCGACCACTGGCTGTCGCCATGGCCGCGCAGATCGGGCGCCAGGACATGCCAATCATGGCGTAACGCCTGGGCCACCCAATCCCAATTGCGGCAATGGTCGCGCCCGCCATGGACCAGCAGCAACGGCGGCGCGCCGGAATTGCCCCAATCGACGTAATGGAGCCGCAACCGCTGTGAGAAATAGATGCGCGAGGTGGGGCCCGCGCTGTCGAGGTCGACGGTTTTCGCTTTCGCCGGCGCCATGGATTACCCGCTCGCTGATCCGCAGGTTTTATACAGCAAGACCCCCGCGCGCATCAGAGCGACAGCGGGGGTCCAATTTGCGAAGCTAACCTTCGCGCCCGGCATCGAAGCCGAGCTAAATCTTGGTCTTGGCGCTTCGTTGCCGATGCCAAGGGGTCGGCAACTGGCGCGCGCCCGGTGGAGTCATGTCGATCAACACCCTCCTGGCTGGTTTCCGGGTCTGCCGCCCCGTCGGGCCGATTGGTCCGGCGCGTTGACGACATTCTGCATCTGGGCGTTTGATCGCGCGCCGTCAAGAGCGGTTGCGTGGGGAAGGCGAATGAAATCGGTCGAGCGGTGGAAGACGTTGGTCGGCGGCCTCGTGCTGCTGCTGATGCTTGCCGTCTGCGCCGGCGACCGCGCCCACGCGGAGTCGCAGTTTTTCAGCCTCTACGATTTCCAGCTCGAGGACGGCACGGTCATGCCCGAGCTGCGCATCGCCTACGAGACTCGCGGCAAGCTGTCGCCGGCGCGGGATAACGCCATCGTGCTGATCCACGATGCGCTCGAGGACCATCATGCTTTCGATGCACTGATCGGACCTGGCAAAACGTTCGACACCAACCGGTATTTCGTCATCGCCGCCGATGCGGTCGGCGGTGGCGAATCCTCGGCGCCCAGCGATGGCGCCGGGCAGGATTTCCCGCGCTACACGATCCGCGACATGATGGCCGCGGAATATGCCCTGGTCTCGCGCGGGCTTGGCCTGACCCGCCTGCGCGCCGTGGTCGGCCGCTCGATGGGCGCGTTTATCGGCCTCGAATGGGCGGTGCAGCATCCCGAGATGCCAGCAGCGCTCGTCTTGCTCGCGCCGGCGGCACGCAGCGACGCGAATTTCCGGGTGGTGATCGATGCGATGGTGTCGGCGGTGGCGCTCGATCCGGTGTGGGAGGGTGGCCGCTACAAGAGCAATCCGGTGGAGGGTTTGCGCCACGCGGGCGCCGTCTACTTCCCCTGGGCGGTCAGCACCGCCTATCTCGACCGGCTAGCGCCCGAAGCCGTCGCCCAGGAGTCCGAGGCGAGCGCGAAGAGCTTCGCGCAATGGGACGCGAATGGGCTGGTGCTGCGCTTGGCGGCCTGCCGCGCGCACGATGTCGGCGCGCGGGTGGACGGCGATGTTGGGGCCGCGCTGGCGTCGGTGACGATGCCTGTGCTCATTTTGGCGAGCGCAAGCGACCGGCTGGTGCGGCCTCGCGACGCGCAACAATTGCGCACCGCGCTGGCGCGTGCGAGCTATGTGGAGATTCCCACCGACCTCGGCCACAACGCCCTTGCCAACCCGCCAGGGTCCGGCGAGGGCGACTTCATCGACCGGGCGATTCGCGGCTTTCTCGCCACGTCGAAATAGAAGCCTCAGCCGGTCCGCGCCGATCCACCGAATGGCGCGACGATCGGCCGCGATGCCTCGCTCATCAGCTTCGCGCCGATTTCGCTCAACCGCGCCGACCCCCCGATCAGCGATGTAAAGCTGCGGCGGACATAGCCGAGCTGGATCTCGACCGCGTCGGCGACGCTGCCGGCGCGCACCAGCGCCGCGGCGCTGTCGCCGGCTTCGGTCAACGCCGTTTGGACCAGTCCTGTCATCTCGAGCGCAAAGTTCTTCACACCGCTAGCGACCGCGCGCTGCGACTCGCCAAACGAGGCCAGCGTGCTGTGATACGAGGCCAGCAGCTGATCGGCCGCGCTGGTCGGGGACCGGCGGGTCAGCTGCGGCAGATTGGTCACCTTGGTGATTTTCTCTGCTGGCGGCGGCGCCGGTTGGGGCGCGGCAACCGGCGTCTCAACCGGTCGCTTGCGCTTGGAGTCCCTGGTTTCACTCATCTTCCACCTCGCTTTGAGGAGCGCCGATGGTGCGGCGCACAAGGGTCAAGTAAAAGCGATTGAACCTAATTTCAAGCCATGAATTGTGCGATGCACAATCGCGCAAGCGCCGGTTTCGCAAGCGCGCTCCGTTATTGTGTTGCGCGTTGGAGGAATTCTGTTTCGTTCCCTCCGCTTTGACATGGTTTCATATTTTTTTTACCCTTCTGGCGGCGAATAGCTGTTGGGTGCTTGGGGCGGGGGTTGGTTGTGCCGGCTGATAAGCCGATCGAGGGGAAGCTCGGCCGCGGTCTTGTGCGGCCTTTATCATTCATCGGTGGGATTGCACTCGCGGCGGGATTGGCGAGCGCGCCGGCCGCGGCGAGTGAGCTGCCGCCGCCGCGCGGCGGGCCGATTTATGAGGCGATCGTGCTCGACGCGGAAACCGGGCAGGTGCTGCGCGAGCTGAATCCGGACGCGGTGACCTACCCGGCGTCGCTCACCAAAATGATGACGCTGTATCTGACGTTCGAGGCGCTCAACAGCGGCAGGCTGCGGCTCGATCAATACTTTCAGGTTTCGGCCGCCGCGGCCGCGCATTCGCCATCAAAGCTCGGCCTGGAGCCGGGTGAGAGTGTCAGTGTCCGCGACCTGATCCTCGGCATCGTCACCAAGTCGGCGAACGACGCGGCGGCGACGTTGGCCGAGGGGCTCGGCGGCAGCGAGGTCAACTTTGCCGCGATGATGACCCAGAAGGCGCGCCAACTCGGGATGGCGCACACGGTTTACCACAACGCTTCCGGACTGCCCGACCCCGGTCAGCTCACCACCGCCCGCGACATCGCGCGGCTGGCGCTGGCCTTGCTGCACGATTTCCCGCGGGAGTACCGCTATTTTTCGGTGCGCCAATTCGAGTTTGAAGGACGTATCGTCGATTCTCACGATCATCTGCTCGAATGGTACGACGGCGCGGACGGTATCAAGACCGGCTATACGGTGGCCTCGGGTTTCAACCTCGCCACCTCCGCGGTGCGCAACGGCCATCGCCTGATCGGCGTGATCATGGGCGGCAGCAATGCGCGGGTGCGCGATGAAGAGATGGCGCGCTTGCTCGATCTCGGCTTCGCCGATCTCGGCAATCAAGCGCCGGTGGTGGCGCAGAACCATCCGCCAGCGGCGCCGCTGATTGCCGCTGCGCCGGCCCAACCGCCGGCGCAAGTCGCCGCGGCGCAGCCAGCGAAGTCTCAGCCATCATTTGCCGCGCTTGCCGGAGCTTCGCTTGCGGCGCCGGCCGCCGCCAATCCAGCGCCTGTTGCGCCGCCGGCCGCGGCGAGCCCGCAGCCCGAGCCGCACCCATCGACGATCGGTTCGGTGGCGGCCGCAGCGATCCAGCACCTCGCCCCGGTCAGCCATGCCGAGGCGGCGACGGTTCAGCCCGAGGCGAGTGAAGCATGGGGCATTCAGGTCGGCACCTATCGCGGCGAGGCCGCGGCGGAGCGCGCCGAGCACAAGATCAGCCGTCTCGCGGTCGCTAAAGGAAAGGATAGCGTGATCCTGGCTCCGGCGGCAGGCGAGCACGACCGCATCTATCGCCTGCGGCTGCTACACTTCTCGCCGAACGGTGCGCGCAATGCTTGCGATGAACTGCACCGCCAGGGGATCGCCTGCACCATCGTGCCGCCGGCGGGAATGAAGGTCGCCAGCCGCTAGGCGTGCTCAAGCCAGCGTAACGCGCATCCCGCTGGCGCCCAGCTCCTCGACGATCCGCTGTTTCAACCGCGCGAGTCCATCGGGGCTTGCCGCTTCGGCGCGGGCGACGATCACAGCCTGCGTATTCGACGCGCGGATCAACCACCACCCGTCCTCGCTTTTGACCCGCACGCCGTCGATATCGATGACCTCAGCGCCATCGCGTCGCAGCCGCTCGGCGATCTCGGCGACGATGGCGAATTTTCGCGACTCATCGCAATCAAGGCGCAGCTCGGGGGTGTTGAATGTCGTAGGCAGGCGGTCAACCATCGCAGCGAGGCTCTCGCCGGTGCGGGCGAGCACATCGAGCAGCCGCACCGCGACGTAAACCGCGTCGTCAAAGCCGTAATAGCCGTCGGCAAAAAAGATGTGGCCGCTCATCTCGCCGGCGAGCGGCGCGCCGGTCTCGGCCATGCGCGCTTTGATCAGCGAATGCCCGGTCTGCCCCATCATCGGCCGGCCGCCGGCGCGCGCAATCTCATCGAACAGCACCTGGCTGGCCTTGACGTCGGCAAGGATCGGCGCGCCGGGAAGGCGGCGCAGAACATCGCGCGCCAGGATGACCATGAGCTGGTCACCCCACAGGATGCGGCCCTTGGCGTCGACGACGCCGATGCGGTCGCCGTCGCCGTCGAAGGCGATGCCGAGATCGAAGGCGATACCATACTCGCCGTCCTGGTCAGTCACCGCCCGTTGTAACTGGACCAAGTTTTCAGGAACTGTCGGGTCCGGATGATGAGCGGGGAAACGACCGTCGATTTCCCAGTTCATCAAGAGATGCTCACCAGGCAATCGGTCGAGCAGAGCAGAGACAACCTCGCCGGTGGCGCCATTGCCACAATCCCACGCGACCTTGAGCAACCGTCCGCCATGGAAGTCCTGCCTCAGGCGGACAACGTATTCTTCAAAGACGCTGCGCTCTTCGACCTGCCCGGGCTTCCCGGACGGTTCGCCGATCGTCTGCGCCACCTCGCCCAATTGCTGAATCCGGTCGCCGTAAAACGGCTTGCCGCCGAGCACCATCTTGAAGCCGTTATGGTCGGGCGGATTGTGCGACCCGGTCACCATGACGCCGCCATCGACCTCGAGGGTCGCCGCCGCGAAATAGAGCATCGGGGTCGGCCCGCGGCCGATGCGCACAACATCGACGCCGCCAGCGGCTAGCCCCTCGACCAGCGCGGCCTCAAGCTCGGGCGACGTCAGCCGACCGTCATAGCCGACTGCGACCCGGCGTCTGCCGCCTTCCGCCAATGTCGTGGCGAAGGCGCGGCCAACCGCCTCGGCGTCGGCGGGAAACAGGGTCGTGCCGACAATGCCGCGAATGTCGTACTCGCGCAGAATCGTCGGGTCGAAGCGATGCGGCATCGCCGGGTCGGCTAGCGGTAATTCTGAAGGATTTCGCGCAGACCCGCGCCGAGCTCGGGATGCTCGAGGCCCAGCGCAACCGTGGCTTCGAGATAGCCGAGCTTGTCGCCGCAATCATAGCGGCGAGCGGCAGCGCGGAAGCCATAGAAAGGCTGCCCCTCGGCGATCAGCGCGGCGAGCCCGTCGGTGAGCTGGATCTCGTTACCGGCGCCGGGTTTGGTCTTTTCGAGATGGCCGAAGATTTCGGGCTGGATGATGTATCGCCCGATGATGGTGAGGTTCGACGGCGCCTCCGCCGGATCGGGCTTCTCGACGACGCCTCTGGCGCGCACCAGGGTGCCGTTATCCTCGACGATATCGAGAACCCCATAGCGGTTGGTCTGCTCGCGCGGCACCTCGATGACGGCGACGATATTGCCACCGGTCTCGTCATAGGCATCGACCATCTGCTTGAGGCAGGGCGGGTCGCCCACCATCAGATCGTCCACCAGCAACACCGCGAACGGCTCGTCGCCGACCAGATGGCGGGCGCACCATACCGCATGGCCGAGCCCCAACGGCTGCTGCTGGCGCGTATAGGCGACGTGCCCGGCGGCGGGGAGCCACGATCGCAGCTCGCTGAGCTGGGTGTCCTTGCCGCGCTGCTGCAGGGTGGCCTCAAGCTCGAAGGCATGGTCGAAATGGTCCTCGATCGCGCTCTTGGCGCGGCCGGTGACGAAATAGAACTGCTCGATCCCGGCGGCCTTGGCTTCCTCGATCGCGTAGTGAATGAGGGGCCGATCGACGACGGTCAGCATCTCCTTAGGCATGGCCTTGGTCGCGGGCAGGATGCGGGTGCCGAGCCCGGCGACGGGAAAGACCGCCTTGCGTACGCGCTGCTTCATAAAGCTCCTCAATGGTGCGGCCCGCGTCTCACGCCAGGGCCAGCCAACCATCTAATAACGCACAAACCGGCAAAACGCTTCCCCGACGGCACGCCGCGATCATCGCGCGGCAAGTCTTATGGTTGGTTAATGTTTCAACAGCACGTCGCGCGCGCGGTTGATCTTGGTGGCGAGGTAGTCGGTGCCGCCATGGTCGGGATGCAGCTGCATCATCAGCCGGTGATGCGCCGCGCGGATTGACGCCTCGTCGGCTCCGGGTTCAAGGCCGAGGATCTCGTAGGCTTCCGCGACGGTCATGTCGTCACTGCCGCCGCGCGGCGGGGCGGATTGCCCGGCACCCATTTCTTCGCGCCAGTCCGGATGCAGCCGGTCGAGATAGGCTTCGAGCAAGCGCGCGCCCTCGGAGTCGGCGGCGCGGCACTCACGCAACAGCGCGACAAGATCGGCGGTGGCGAGCTCGGCCAGCCGCATGCCCTCGAACCGCCCGGCAAGCACGGTCCCGGTCATCGTGCCGGTTTCGTGGTCAAGGCTCATGCGCAGATAGGGCGTGACGACCTCGGAAGCCGGACTTGCTCCCGGCGCGCGAAATCCGGTGAAGAATGAGCGCAAAGGACGCCACCAATAAGGGAAAGCCAGGATCAGCGGCGTCCAGATAAAGGCGGCGCGGCCCGACAGCAGCAGAAAAAGAAACAGCACACCGGCGGCGGCCAATCCGAGCCATTTCACGCCGCGAACCAGCTTGGCGGGGTCGGCATTGACGAAGAGATAGACCAGCAGCAATAGGCCGCCGAGGATCGCCACGCCGCCGAAGAGCGCGAGCTCCGGCATGGCCTATCCGCGCAGCTGGGCGGTCAGTAGCGGGATGTCACCGCCCTTCTTGGTGCTGTAATCGGCGAGCGCGCGATGTCCGCCGGCGGCATAGACCGCGACCGCGGCGAGGAGGTCCTTGAGCCGGTCGGCGCTCGCCGCGTCGAAGCTTAGATAAGCGCCGCGCGACAACTTGGCGATCTGCCGGAACGCGGCGGCAGCGACCCGGTCGCTGCCCTCATGGAAGACGAAGACCGGGGTGCCGAGCAGCCCAAGCTCACCGGCGAGTTGACAGAGGCGGTCCGCGCTTTCTTCCATCGCGTCGCCGACAAAGACCAGCGCATGGACCCGCCGTTTCTTGCTCTCGGCGATGGCGTGCGACAGCGCGCGCTCGATCTGGGTCTCGCCCCCGACGCAGAAAACCGAGAGCATCGCGCGGTGCAGGTCTGCCGCGCTCTGGAACCAGCGGCTGGCCTTACACTCGCCGAAGCCGCGATAGAAGATCAGCTTGACGTCGAGCCCGCCCAGCGCGGTCGTCGCCTCGAACATTTCCCCTTGGATGCGACAGGCGCGGTCCCAGGTGGGCTCGCGGCTGGCGGTGGCGTCGAGGGCGAAGATGAGTCGCCCGCGGCCGCCCTCCGGCCGCACCGCCGGCGCACGCTTGAGGTCGGCGAGGAACGCATCCACGTCGGTCGAGGTCGAGGCGGTGGGGAGGCGATCCTTCTCGCCGCTCATGCGGGTCTCAACCACACTGAAGTGTCGTGATAGACCGCGCCTCCCTGCGGCGGGCCGGGATCGGCGCTGGTTAGGAGGTTGATGCCGATGCCCTCCTCGAACGCGGCGTTCGGCCAAACGCCCTCGACGATGACGACGCGCCGTTGCAGCCCGTCGAAGGCGCGGGCGTGGACGACGACGCTGCCCTTGTCGTTGCCGATGCGAACGCGCTCGCCGTCTTCCATGCTGAGCTCCGCCAGCGCCTCGGGATGGATGAGCGCGGTCGGGCGGCCCTCGCGGGCAATGCCGGAGGGGGTGTTGTTGAAACTGGTGTTGAGGAACGAGCGCGACGGCGCCGGCACCATGCGAAACGGCCGCTCGGGGTCGCCGTCGTCGATCGTCGCGACGTGGTCAGGGAACTCGGGCAGAGGCCCCAGATCGCGGTCGCGCATCGGCCCCGCCACGGAGCGCCAATTGGCGTGGAAGTGGAATTTCTTGTCGAGATGGCCGAACCCGTCGAGGAAATGCGCGGTCTCGAAGGTTTGCGCGCAGTCGAGCCAGGTGCCCTCGACGAATTCATCCGGGCCGGGCAGGCCGCTGGCCTTGAGGGTTTCGGCGATGATCTCGAACGCGGTCATCTTGAAGCCGCGATGCTCGCCGCCGAGCCGCTCGGCGAGGCCGCAATGCACCTCGTGGTTCGAGCGGCACTCGCCATAGGGTGGAACCACGGGCCGGTGCAGTTGGAGGAAGGTGTGGGCGCCGGCGGTGTAGATGTCGTCATGCTCGAGGAAAGTCGTGGCCGGGAGCACGATATCGGCCATCGCCGCGGTCTCGGTCATGAACTGCTCGTGCACGCAGATGAAGAGATCGTCGCGCGCGAAGCCTTGATGCACCAAGCCCGACTCGGGCGAGACCACCATCGGGTTGGTGTTCTGGATGAATAGCGCGGTCACCGGCGGGCCGTCACCGAGATCAGTCTTGTCACCCAGGAGGATCGGGCCGATGCGCGACTGGTCGAGGATGCGGGTCGAGTGGTCGATAATGTCGGAGCCCTCGATCAGCCTGCGGTCGAGATGGACGAGCCCATGGTTCGATTGCAGCGCGCCACCGCCCTCGTATTGCCAGGCGCCGGTCACCGCCGGAAGGCAGGTCACCGCGAACAGGTTGACCGCGCCGTTGCGCTGGCGCGAGAAGCCGTAGCCCAGCCGGATATAGGCGCGCTTGGTCTGACCGTAGAGCCGGGCGAATTCGGTGATCTCGGCCACCGAGAGCCCCGTGATGCCGGCAGCCCATTCTGGCGTGCGGCTCATCAAATGGGCCTCCAGCCCCGCCGGATCGTCGGTGTAGCGCGCGAGATAGGCGCGGTCGGCGTAACCTTCCTTGAACAGGATTTGCATCACCGCGCAGGCGAGCGCGCCATCCGTGCCGGGCAGCGGCGCCAGATGCATATCGGCGATCTCGGCGGAGCCGGTGCGGTAGGGGTCGATGACGACCAGCTTCGCCCCACGCTCCTTCCTCGCCTTGGCGATGTGGGTCATCACGTTAACTTGCGTCGAGACCGGGTTGCCGCCCCAGACCACGATCAGGTCGGATTTCGCCATCTCGCGCCCATCGACGCCGCGTTTGGTGCCGATGCCGACGATCCAGCCGGCGTCGGTCAGGGAGTTGCAGATCGTCGAATGCTGACGCGAATAGCGCATCGCATGGCGCAGCCGCTGCAGCCCGTCGCGCTGCACCAGCCCCATCGTCCCCGAATAATAATGCGGCCAGACCGCCTCGTTGCCGTGGCGCTGAGCGGCGCGGGTCAGTCCCTCGGCGACGAGGTCGAGCGCGTCGTCCCAGGAGATCGGCGCGAACGCGGCATGACCGACGCCCTTGTCGCCGACCCGCCGCAGCGGCATCGAAAGGCGTTCCGGGTGGTATTGCCGTTCGGTGTAGCGCGCGACCTTGGCGCAGATGACGCCGTCGGTGTAGCCCTGCGCCTGGGCGCCGCGGATGCGGCCGATGCGCTTGCCATCAATCCGCTCGACCTCGAGCGCGCAGGCGCTGGGACAGTCGTGCGGGCAGACGCTGAATGCGACATCGAGCGGCAAGTGCGTGCTCCGGGCGGCGGTTTGCCGCAGAATAGCACGAGGGAAGTGCCGGAGAGCAGCCGATGACCTTTGCCCTGACGCAGGAGCAGCTCGAAATCCGCGAGGCGGTGGCGCGGCTGTGCTCCCGGTTTGGCGACGATTACTGGCTGAAGAAGGACGAAGAAGGGGGCTTCCCGCACGAGTTCCACCGCGCGATGGCGGCGGGCGGCTGGCTTGGCATCGCCATGCCCGAGGCGTTCGGCGGCGCCGGGCTCGGCATCACCGAGGCGGCGGCGGTGATGCAGCCGGTGGCGCAGTCAGGCGCCGGGTTTTCCGGCGCCTCGGCGGTGCATATGAACATTTTCGGGCTCAACCCGGTGGTCGTTTTCGGCACGGACGAGCAGAAACAACGGTTTCTGCCGCCGCTGATCGCCGGCCGAGAAAAAGCCTGTTTCGCGGTGACCGAGCCCGATGTCGGGCTCGACACGACACGGCTCAAGACCCGCGCGGTCAAGGAGGGCAACGGCTACGTCATCTCCGGCCGCAAGATCTGGACCTCGACCGCGCAGGTGACCGAGAAGATGCTGATCCTCGCGCGCACCACGCCCTACGAAGACGCCGCGCGGCCCTCGGCCGGGATGAGCCTTTTCTATACCGACCTCGACCGCTCCAAGGTCGAGGTGCGCGAAATCCACAAGATGGGGCGGGCCGCGGTCGATTCGAACCTGCTCTTCATCGATGGGCTCAAGGTGCCGCTCGAGGACCGCATCGGCGAAGAAGGCAAGGGGTTCCAGTATATCCTCCACGGGATGAACCCGGAGCGCATCCTGATCGCCGCCGAGGCGGTGGGGCTCGGCCGGGCGGCTCTGGCGCGCGCCGCACGCTATGCCGGCGAGCGGGTCGTCTTTGGCCGGCCGATCGGTCAGAACCAGGGCATCCAGCACCCGCTCGCAGAGCGCTGGATCGAGCTGGAGGCGGCCGAATTGCTCGTGTACCGGGCCGCCGCAGCGTACGACCGCGGCGACGAGGTTGGGTCGGTCGGCGCTTTCGCCAACGCTGCCAAGTATTTCGCCGCTGAGGCCGGCCATCGTGCCTGCGAGACCGCTGTGTTGACTCATGGCGGCATGGGTTATGCCCGCGAATACCATGTCGAGCGCTATTTCCGCGAAATCCAGATCGCTCGCATCGCCCCGGTCAGCGCCCAGCTGATCCTGTCGCATATCGCCGAGCGCGTGCTCGACTTGCCGAAATCTTATTGAGGAGGACATCGTGCGCGTCGCGATTGGCGGGTTCGGGGCGATCGGCAAGGTGCTGGCCGAGGCGCTCGATGACGGGATCGAGGGGCTGAGCCTTGCCGCGGTCTCGGCGCGGGATATGGGGCGTGCCGCAGCCGCGATGGCGGAGTTCGCGACGCCGGTACCGGTGATGTCGCTCGGCGAATTGTGGGAAGAAGCCGACATCGTGGTCGAATGCGCCCCGGCAAAGCATCTGCGCACCATCGCCGAGCCGGCGCTTACGAACGGACGTATCCTCGTCGCCCTCTCCTGCGGCGCGCTTCTCGACCATTTCGATCTGGTCGATCTGGCGCGGGCGCATGACGGCCGCATCCTGGTCCCGACGGGGGCGCTCATCGGTCTCGACGCGGTGCAGGCCGCGGCGCTGGGCGGCGGCATCCGCTCGGTGCAGATGATCACGCGCAAGCCGCCGGGCGGTCTCGACGGCGCACCCTACCTCGTCGATCACGCCATCGATGTAAGTGGGCTCAACGCCGCGAAGCTAGTGTTCACCGGCAATGCGCGCGAGGCGGCGCGCGGTTTTCCGGCCAATGTCAATGTCGCCGCGGCGCTGGCGCTGGCGGGCATCGGCCCCGAGCGCACGATGATCGAGATCTGGGCGGATCCCGCGGTTAGCCGCAACATTCATCGTATCGAGGTCGAGGCCGATGCCGCGCGCTTCTCGATGCAGATTGAAAACGTCCCAAGTCTCGAAAACCCGCGCACCGGACGGTTGACCCCGCTCTCGGTGATCGCGCTATTACGGAAATTAACAAGTCCGCTGGCGATTGGAACCTGAAACAGTCGCGCCGGTTACAAACAGTTACAAACGACAGTAAGTTTGGTGTAAGTTACTTGGGCCGCGGCTCGACACGTAGCGCGCTTGGTCGCGAATAGCGAAAGCCAAGCACTTTGCCGGTGCGTTGTGTCGAAGTCCGCGGCACCTGAGACATCCTGTCGTGCCGCCGGCTCACTGGCTGCTGCAGACGCTGACCTTGATCGAGCAGGGCAGGCCCGGATTGTAATTGCGGCACTGTTCCAGCGCGACGATTTGCGCATCGGTCGTGTTGGAACGAGTAGCCCAGCCATAGCCGCTGCAGCTGTCCGTCGCGGCGACCGCGCCACATTGCCCCGGTCCGACCTGGGCAACGACCTGGCAGCTTGAACCCTGCGAGGAGCATTCGGACATGGCTCGCTGATCGGCACCGGACTGCCCTGGGTAGTTCCAGCTGCGGCCCCACGCGCAATTGGTCCGGTCGTATGCGATCGCTCCGTATTCGGCAAACGCCGGCGCGGCGCTGGCAAACACGCCAGTCAGAGCAACCAATCCGGTGGCGAATAGTGTGATGCGACGCATGAGATGCCATCCTTCCACTAAAGATTGGGCGACGGTAATTCCAAGTTTCCTTATACGCAACTCTCTGTTTTCGGAGATGGCGCAGTCGCCCGAAGGCGTATCTCTCGCTATGCTTGTTCCATCACCGGTGGAGCCGTCGATGTCGCGCATCCGCATCGATCGCCGCGCCTTGCTTGCTCGAATTGGGTTCGGTGCGGGGCTTTCGCTGCTGCCGCCCGAAGCCTTCCTTGCCAAGCATCTCGGCGGCAAAGCGCAGCCAGTCGGCGATGACGTTGCCGGCTCGTCGATCCAGATCCCGACCGGGCGCAATCTGGTATCGGGATTGCCGGCTTAACCATGAGCGAGGTTCTCGATCTTCTGATTGTCGGCGGCGGCATCAACGGCGCCGGGATCGCCCGCGATGCCGCCGGCCGAGGACTCAAGGTGCTGCTGTGCGAGAAGGGCGATCTCGCGGGCGCGACCTCGTCGGCGTCGAGCAAGATGATCCATGGCGGGTTGCGCTATCTCGAGCACGGCGCTTTCCGCCTGGTGCGCGAGTCGCTGGCTGAGCGCGAAGTGCTGCTCACGACCGCCCCGCACCTGGTACGGCCGATGCGCTTTGTGCTGCCGCATGGGCCGGGGTTGCGGCCCCGTTGGATGGTGCGGCTCGGCCTCTTTCTCTACGACCGGCTCGGCGGCGCGCGCACGCTGCCAGCTTCGGAGGCGATCGATCTGCGGACCGGGCCGATGGCAGCGCCGCTGCGGGATCGGGTGACCCGCGGCTTCGTCTATTCCGATTGCGTCGTCGACGATGCCCGACTGACCGTCGCCAACGCGCGCGACGCGGCGGGGCACGGCGCCACGATCCTGACCCGCACCGAGCTCGTCGAAGCGCGGCGCGAGGGCCGATTCTGGCATGCGGCGCTGATTGGCGCGGACGGTGCACGCCAAACGGTGTCGGCCCGCATCCTCGTCAATGCCGCCGGCCCCTGGGCGCCGGAGGTGCGGGATCGCGCCGGCCTATCCGGCCGCGCCCGGCTTCGTCTCGTCAAGGGCAGCCACATCGTCGTCCCCAGGCTTTACGATGGCGACCACGCCTATCTGCTGCAAAACGACGACCGCCGCGTCGTGTTCGCGATCCCGTTCGAGCGCGACTACACGCTGATCGGCACGACCGAGGCGGTGGCTGACAACCCGCAAGCGGACAACGTGACCAGTGCGGAGGTCGATTATCTCTGTCACGCTGTCGGGTGCTGGTTCAAGCGAGCGCCCGCGCCGGAAGATGTCGTCTGGCGCTTCTCGGGGGTGCGTCCGCTCCACGATGACGGAGCGAAGAGTGTCGCGGCGACGAGCCGCGATTACGTCTTCGAGCTCGACGATAACGGGCCGCCCTGCCTGTCGATCTTTGGCGGCAAGCTCACCACTTATCGGCATCTTGCAGAGGCGGTGCTGACCCGGCTCGGGCCGCACCTGCCGAGTATGGGGCGGCCGTGGACGGCAAATGCGTTGCTGCCCGACGATAGCGAGGCTCTAGCCGGCTCGGGTGCTGAATTCGCTCCGGGGCTCGGGACGGAGCAGATCGCGTTCTTTGTGCGCGAAGAATGGGCCCGCACCGCCGACGACATATTGTGGCGCCGCACCAAGCTGGGGCTCGTTGCCTCGTCCGAGCAGAAAGCGGCGCTGGCATCGTTTCTTTCTAGCCAGGCGGCGCCAGCGCCCGCACCAGCCGGGCAAACAGAAGATCGGTGAGGATCGCGAACAGCGCCACCAACATCGCCCCCTGGATCACGTAGGGGAACTTGTTACCGGCGAGGCCGTCGAAGACGGGAGTGCCAAGGGTCAGCGCGCCGACCGCCGAGCCGATCGTCGCGGTGCCGATGCCGATCGTCACCGAAACGCGTATTCCGGCAAGGATCACCGGTGCCGCCAACGGCAGTTCGACCTCGCGCAATACCTGCCAGCGCGACAGCCCCATGCCGCTCGCGGCGTCGCGCACCGCATCCGGCACGCCTTCGATTCCGGCGATCGAATTCTCAACGATTGGCAGCAACCCGTAGAGAAACAGCGCCACCGCGGTCGGACGCGGCCCGAAACCCAGCGCCGGCACCGCCAGCGCCAGCACCGCGGCCGGCGGGAAGGTCTGGCCGATCGTCGCCGCGACATTGACCATCGTGCGGAAATCGCGTCCGGCGGGCCGCGTCACGAAGATCGCCAGCCCGACCCCGACAAGGGTCGCCGCTGTGCTCGCCATCGCGACCAGGGTGAGGTGCGACCAGAACATTTCGATAAAGCTCGCGCGGTCGAAAACTTCCGGCTGAACGCCGGGAAAGGCCCACCCGAAAACAGGGCCGAACCGCGGCATGTCGAGCAGCAAGAACGCGAACAGGAGGATGACCCACAGCAGCGAGCTCTTGAGGGTCGCCCGCATCATCGCACCAAATCGGCGAGCAGGACGGAGCCGAGCACTCGGCCCGTTGCGTCGACGACCGGAAGCCGGTCGCAGCGCCGCTCCGTCATCTGACCGAGCGCCTCGGCGAGCGAGGCCTCCGCCACGATGGGCTCGCCCTCGGCAGCCTCGCCGGGTCGCATCCGCTCGGCGACCTTGCGGACCGACAGGAGTTTCAGCCCGATCCCCTGCGCGCCGACGAAGTCGCGGACGAAGTCGCTCTGTGGGTTTTCGACGATGTCGAGCGGAGTGCCGAGCTGAGCCAATTTGCCTTTGTCGAGGATCGCAATCAGCGTCGCGAGGCGCAACGCCTCCTCGATGTCGTGGGTGACGAACAGGATGGTCTTGCCGGTCTCGCGATGGATGCGCGCGATCTCGCCCTGCAGGGCGTCGCGGGTGATCGGGTCGACTGCGGCGAACGGTTCGTCCATCAGCAGCAACTCGGGGTCGGCGGCGAGCGCGCGAGCGACGCCGACCCGCTGCTGCTCGCCGCCCGAAAGTTGGTGCGGAAACTTGTCGCGATAAGCCACAGGGTCGAGGTGCAACAAGGCCAACAACTCGTCCACGCGCGCCTCGATGCGGTCGCGCTCCCAGTGCAAGAGGCGCGGCACCGTCGCGATGTTGTCGGCGATCCGCCAATGTGGAAACAGTCCATTCGATTGGATCACGTAGCCGATGCGCCGGCGCAATATTTCGGGTGCGACGGCGCGCACATCCTCGCCGCCGAGGCGGATCGCGCCGCTGTCGCACTCGATGAGTCGGTTGATCATCCGCAGGGTCGTCGACTTGCCGCAGCCCGATGGTCCGAGCAGCACGCAAAACGCGCCCTGCGGCACCGCGAGCGACAGATTGTCGACGACGGTGCGGCCGCCATAGGCCTTGCTGACCCGGTCGAGCTCAATCATGGCGCGTAGCGCCGGCTGAGTGTCGCGGCGAGGAGCCGCAACAGAAAATCGGCCGCAAATGCCAGGAGGATCGCCGTCAATGCGCCCAACAAGACCAAATCTGTCGCGTATTGCCCCAGTCCATCGAAGACGAAGCTGCCGAGCCCGCCGGCGCCGATCAGCGCGGCCACCACTGCGAGCCCGATCGCCTGCACCGTGACGATGCGCAGTCCGGCGATCAGCACCGGCAGCGCAAGGGGCACCTCGATCTGCCAGAACAACTGTCGCTTGGTCAGCCCCATGCCGCGCGCCGCGTCGATTGTGTTCGCTGGAACACCACCGATCCCGGCCAGCGTGTTACGCGCGACCGGCAGCAGTGCGTAGAGCACGAGCGCGATAATCGCCGGCGCCGGGCCAACCCCGCCGATCCCGAGCGCGGCCAGACCTGGCGCCGCCTTCGCCAGCGCCGAGAGCGGCACGATCAGCAGCCCGAACAGGGCAATGGAGGGCACCGTCTGCAGCAGATTGAGCACCGCGAAGAGCGGCGCTTCGAACCGCTTGCTGCGCTGCGCCGCGAGGCCGAGCGGCACACCGATCAGCAGTGCCGGGCCGACAGAGGCCGCGACCAACACGATGTGCCGGCCGACCGAGGCGGCGAACACCTCGCGCCTGGTGGCGTACTCGTGCGCCAGGGACAGCGCGTCGAACGTGCCCGCTTTGGCCAGCGCGATAAACGCTCCGCCGATCAGCGCCGCGGCGATGAGCTGACCCGCGACGGCGGCCTCGGATCGCTGGAGCGCATCGATGACGGCCAGCGCGGCACAGCCAAGGACAATCCAGAACCCGGCGCCGAGCGATACTCGCGCCGCTGGCGGTGCTCCAGCGCTCAGAAGCGCCGCGGCATGGCCGGCGCCGGCGAGGGCGATAACGAGCATGGCGCTGGCGATCGTTGCCGCCACGTACGCCAAGGAGCGCTTCGGAGGCGTAAATCCGAGCGCTAGCAACCCTGCTCCGGATGCCGCGAGACCCGCTGTAAACCCGGGCCCCGCAGCGTCCCACAGCATCACCGGCCGGCCCGAGACGAGCCGGTTGGGCGCCAGGCCGACAAAGCCGCAGCCGACCGCACCGATCGCCGCAGCGGCGACCAGCAGCGGCAACACCAGATTGCGCGGCACGCTCACCGCGCGGGTTGGCAATGCGGGCGCGGCGATATTCATCGCTGGGCCTGCGTCGATTTCAAATAATCGGCGGCGACGGCGCGTGCATCCTCGCCGTCAACCGCGATCCGCGCGTTCAACGCCTGTAGTTTTTCGCGGGTCAGGGTCGCGAACACCCGCTCGAGCGCCGGTGCGATATCGGGGTTCTGGCTGAGGATCGGCGTGCGGATCACCGGCGCGGGGGCGTAGACCACTTGGGCGTGCTTGTTGTCGCACAGCGCGACGAGGCCTAACGCCGCGATCGCGCCGTCGGTGCCATAGGCCATCGCGGCGTTGACCCCGGAGATGCCTTCGGCGGCGGCGCGCAGCGTCGCCGCGGTATTGCCGCCCGACAGGGTGAGCAACTGTTCCCCCGACAGATGGAAGCCGTAGGCGGCTTCGAACGCCGGCAGCGCGGCCGGGCTTTCGACAAACTCGGCCGAGGCGGCGAGACGGAACCGCCCGCCTTTCCCCAGATAGGCGACGAGGTCGCCGATGCAGGGCTGCGCCGGCAGCCCGGTCAAATCCTTGCGGATGGCGATGACCCAGGTGTTGTCGGCAGGCGCCGGGGTCAGCCAGATCAGCCCGTTCTGTTGCTTGTCGAGCGCGGCGACCAGAGCGTAGCCCTGGGCCGCGTCGCGCCAGGCCGGATCGTCCTCGCGATGAAAGAACAGTGCGCCGTTGCCAGTGTATTCGGGGTAGACGTCGATCTGCCCGGCAAGGAGTGCGGCACGCACGATATTGGTGGGCCCGAGCCCAACACGGCGCTGCACTGGCGCGCCGGTGTGTTCGATGACCGCGGCGATGAGCTCACCGAGTAGCGCGCCCTCGGTATCGATCTTCGAGGCGACAACGATCGGCGCCTCGGCCGCATGAGCTTGCGGCGAGAGCAACAAGCCCAGCGCGAACGCAGCGACGGTCAGTACCCGCGCAACCTGCGGTCGTTTCGTTCTCGTCGCCATGGTCGCGCCAGTGTGGCGCAAGCCCGGGAAGGAGGGAAGCTAGGCCGAGATGTCGGAAGCGGTGGCGAGGGCCGGATCGAGCGCGCGCACCCGCCGGCGCAGCTCATGGGCGCGGAATGGCTTCGACAACACATCGTCGGCGCCGAGGAGCTGGGCCATGCGCAGGAGCTCGATGTCGCCGAGACAGCCACCGCCCGAAATCGCGATGATCTTGGTTTGCGGACGCTCACGGCGGATCGCGACGATGGTCTCGATCCCTTCCTGCTCCGGCATGATGATGTCGGTAACGACAGCATCGGGGTGTTCCCGGCGGAGGGTGATCATGCCGGCGGCGCCATCCGCGGCGCAGCTCACCCGATGGCCGTCGGCGCTCAATACCCTAGCGACCATGCGCCGGATCCGATCGTCATCGTCGATGACTAGGACCTTCATCGCGAGCCTTTCGGAAAGACACCATCAATACGGGTAGTACCGTGTTGCAACGCTTATGGCATCCACGAGTTCTAATATAAATTGGTAAACGGCGTTCTAACCGCGCGCGGCCCGGCAAGCAGCCGAGCGACCGCATTTCACCTATGCCGCGGCCGGCGGCGCGGACATCACAGCGCGGACTCGGCTCAGCAGCTCCTGTGCACGAAACGGCTTTTCGATCACCGCATCAGCGCCGATTAACGCGGCGATGTCCAGCATTTCCGCGTCGGTTCCTGACATCGCGATGATCTTCACCGGGGAGTCGTCGCGGCGCAGCGTAAGGATAGTCTCCAGTCCCTCCTGTTTGGGCATGACGATGTCGGTGATGACCAATTCGGGATTTTTCTGGCGGAAAAGCGTCATCCCCCGCTCACTTTCCGAAGCGGTGAGCACCTCGTGGCCGTCGGCGACAAGGATCCGCGTGATCGTCCGCAGCAGCAGGAGATCGTCGTCGATGACCAGGATCTTCATCGCTCGGCCTGATACCAAGACACGGGATGGAGCCCGCCGTTGACAATAACGAGGCAGCGGAGGAGTCGGCCTGGACTTTTCCGCGGGATTTTATCGATATGCCCGGCGCCGACGACGCCAGACCGGACTCAGAGCGGCATCGCCAGCAGGGTGTCGACCTGGCGGCTATCGAGTACGACCTCCTTGTGGGCGAACCGCCAAGCACCGTCCAGGCGCACCAGCTGGTCGAGGTAACGGCCGGCCGCGAAGACGCTCATCGTCCCGTCCTGCATCGTACGGACGACGAGAAGATTGGCGACGACGGAGAGCCCGCCTTCTTGCTCGGCCTGGACCTTGATCGCGCCGATCAAATGTCGATAGCGCTGCGGCTCGTAGATGTTCGCTTTGCGCAGCGCCATCATGCGGTCGACCAGCATCGCCCGCGAGGTGAGGTAAACGAGGCCGAGCGGCAGCCCAGCCTCGAAATTCTCGGCCGTGGTGATCCGGTAGTAGCAGCTCTCGACAAAGAAGTTCGGCCATTCCTCAAGCCGGTCATCATCGAGGCAATGCGCGTAGTCGGTGTAAAGCGCGTCGAGTTCGAGCCGCCGGGTCAGCTCGGCCGGGGTCATCCGTTCAATAGCCCATCAGCGGGCGATAGGCCTGCCAAAAACCGCGGATCGAGGCTTCGGTGGTGCGGGTTTCCTCGCTGGTATGTCCATGCCCGCCCATCTCGATGAGCGAGGTTTCATCATTGCCGCCGACGATTGCGCGCTGCACGAAGCCGCCGACCGCGCCATCCTCCATCGAGACATAGCCGGCCGGCCCAACGAGGTTGCTCTGCAGCAGCCGCAGCTCGCGGAGCGCGGCGTCGTCCTCCTCAAACCCGAGGAAGGTCCATTGCAGCTCGGTCTTGTCCGGCCCCTTCGGCAGCACGAGACGCAGCGCGATCGAGTTGTTGACCTGCTGCAGCACGAAATTGGGGAAGACGCTGAGGATCTGCACGGTGATGTCGTCACCGAATTCGCTGACGTTTTGAAGCAGGCGCGTGTCTTCGAGATGGAGCCCCTCGCGCTGCGACTGGATGCCCGCGTAGAGCTTATCGCTGCCCTCGCGGCCGACCGTCTCATCCTTGGTGCGGGTGTAGGAGGCGTGCGCCCGTCCATTTTCGGCGATCAGTACGCCGCCGCCATTGGTCAGACGCGCGACGCGGAACGTCGTGAAGAACGTATGCAACAGGCTCGCATGATAGGTGTCGCGCACGTTCTCCAGATAGAGCTTCCAGTTGTTGTGCAGGATCTGTGAAGTGGTGCCGAGGATTTTCGGCTTACCGTAAAGCACGCGGCCGACCCGCTCGCCGACCATATTGCCGATGTATTCGGATAGCGGCTGGGTCTCGTCCGACAGGGTGCCGAACACCAGCCCGGCGAAATGATCGGTGCGCAATTTTCTGAGGCCGTGGTCTTCGAGACGGAAATCGTCAGGCATACCGCCCTTGCCGGCGATGCCGCGGCGGAACGCGACGCTTTTCAGGTTGCCCTCGAGATCGTAGCTCCACGAGTGGTAGACGCAGGTGAGCAGGCTGTCATTGCCCTGCCGCTTCAGGCAAACGAGGTTGCCGCGATGGGCGCAGCGATTGACCATCGCATGGATCTGCCCGTCCTCCCCGCGGGTGACGATGATGGGGGTTTCGCCCAGAAAGGTGGTCTTGTAATCGCCGGGGTTGGGCAGCTCGTTATCCATGACGAGGAACTGCCAGGTCGGGCCGAGAAACAGCTTGTCAAGCTCGGCCCGGTAGATCTCCTCATCGGCAAAGACGCGATAGGGCACCCGCGAATTGCCTTCTTTCGGCCAGGTGAGCGTGTGCTGGTCCATGATCTCCTCCAGCGCGTCTAAGCGATCCGCACAGTATCATGAAACCGGCGGTAATCGATGGCGCGGCGGCCGTCCTCGGTCCAGCCGAAAATGTCAATGAAGCGGTGGCTCCACAAAATTTCATGCGGCAGGTAGGAAGTGCGCGCGTTGACCGGCTGGACCAAGGTCTCATCGACACCGCTGGCGATGACGACAATCTCGGCATGCTGTTCCGCCAGCGTCTCGTAGTTCATGCCGTAAAGCGGACTGCTTGCGTCGATCGGATGCATCACGCGAAAGGTGAGGGCGAACACCGGCGAACGGTTGCGCACCAGCGCGAGATCGTAGAAGCGACGGGTCAGTTCCCCCTCATCGCTGACCTCGTCGCGCACCAGGGTCATCGAGACTTCTGCCGCCAACATTTGGTTTTGGCGCTGATTGGCGATGCGGATCGAGAGTGTCGGCACGCCGTTATAAGGACCGACCACGGCGACGTCGCTGAACAGGACCCGGGCCGTCGGCCGCGAGAAACGCGCGAAGACCAGTCCCGTCGTCAGGGCAACGAACATCAATCCGACGGCGGTTTCGAGGGTCATCAATGCATTGGCGTAAAACGTCGCCGGCGACATTTGGCCGTAGCCGATCGTCGCCATGGTCTGCACGCTGAAGAAAAACGCGTCGGCGAGCGAGCCTGGATGCGCCTTGGCGATCGATCCTGGCTGCAGCAGATAGAGCGCGGCAAAGACGAAATTCGCCGCGATATACACCGCCGCGCCGATGGCAAAGAAGCCCGGCCAGCTGACGGTCAGAGTGCGGTGGTAAAGGTCGCCGAACCACTCGCGCTCCACGCCGACGCGAATCACCCGATCGGCGGTGTCGCGGGCGATGAGATGGAAAAGATGGTTGTCGGCGCCCTCCGGTGGCTCGAAGCGCAGCGGCGGTGCATGGTGCTGGGCTCGATGCGAACGAGGGCGCTTCCTCTGCGCCCTCGCCTTGCCAGCCCGAGTTGTGATGCGCCCGTCGGGCACTTACCCGCCGTAATAGACGTTGTCGCCAAGGTCGCGCATTTCGAGGATCGCGCTATCGAGGCGACCGGAAATCGGGTTCGGCACATGCGCCTCCGTGACTTCGGCGACCACAATATGATGGTCGCCTTGCTCGACGATCTGGGAGACCTTGCACTCGACCGCGGCGAGCGCCGCATCGAGGATCGGCGCGCCGTTGGCGCCTTTGTGGATCGCTTGGCCGGAGAGCTTGCCGCCCTCGAGCGCGGCCGGCTTGAAGAAGGTGAAGGCGAGACCCTTGTGCTCCTTGCCGAGCATGTTGAGGGTGAAGTTCTTGGTGCCCTTGACGAGCGAATACGCGCCGCTATCGGTCTTGACCCCGACGACCACGAGCGGCGGGTTGAACGCGGTCTGCGTCACCCAGTTGACCGTCGCGGCGGCGACATTGCCTTTACCGTCATCGGCGGTCAGCACGTAGATGCCGTAGGGGATCATGCGAAGCGCGGTCTTCTTGGCGTCGGCGTCCATGTCATGCCTCCGTTGGGGGTCGGGATGCCGCACTACATCGCGTCCGGCGGCGAGTGGCAAGACCAAGGCGTCATTGCGAAGGCCAAATCCCGTGCGGGATGCATACTCCCATCGAGAGTGCGTCGCTTCGCTCGCAATGACACCGCGGAGCTATTTGCGTCCGCTCGCCGCCAGGCCCTTTTGCAGCGCGGCGAAGGATTGCGCCGGCGCCGGCATCAGCCAGCGAAACCCCTTTTCCACCAGCTTCTCGACGTTGTTGGCGTCGACATGCGGGTGGCCGCAGGGGACGTTTTTGTCCTTGCAGATCGCCAGAATGTCGTCGATCGCGGCGGCGACCTCGGGATGCTCGTATTGGCGCGGATAGCCCATATCTTGCGACAGGTCGCCCTCGCCGATCAGCACGACACCGATGCCCGGCACCTCGTCGATCATCTTGGGCAGGTTGCGGATTGCCCGCTTCTCCTCGCACATGATGACGACCAGCACCTCGCCGTCGGGGTTCAACGGCCAGGTGTCGGCGCGCTTGTAATAGGTCTGCTGGTCGATGCCCCAGTAACGAGCGGCGGTGCGCGGCGCGTCGCCGCGCTGCCCGGCCGGCTCGTAAAACTTGACTTCCCGTGGCCGTGGGTAGCGGCAGGCCTGCACCGCGTTACGTGCCTCCTCGATGGTCGAGACATGCGGCCAGACGATGCCGTAGACGCCGATGTCGAGGACCTGCTTGGCGATGAACTGGTTCATCTCGCCGCCATTGGGTGGGATGCGCACCATCGGTGCGACAGCGGGCGCTAGGCTTCCCGATTTCAGGATCTGCGCGCGGTCCAGCATGTATTGCATGCAATCGCGCAGCTGGCGGATGTCGTAGGGGTTGTGCTCCATCTCGAAGACGACGCCGTTATAGGGCTGGGCGCCGATCGATTGCGCCGCGCCGATCTCGGCCGGCGAGAAGGTGACAAAGGCCGGTTTGCCGCTTTCGAGCGCGCGGATCGCCGGGTTGAGGCGAGGAAGTTCGGGCATCGGGATCTCCGTTGTCGTCATTGCGAGCAAAGCGAAGCAATTTCGTTCCGTCTAGGTCGGCACCAGATTGCTTCGTCGCTGCGCTTCTCGCAATGACAGCCCGTCTACCGATCGAGCCAGATGTCTTCCATGCGCCAACCGTTGTAGATGCTGTTGACCATGACGGTGAGGTTTTTGACCGGCTTGTGCCAGCAGGTCGCGCCTTTGTTGAAATAGATGAGCGGGCGGGCGCCGTCCTCGGTCAACCGCCGCTCGATCTCCCAGACCAGCTGCTTGCGCTTCGCCTGGTCGGATTCCATCGATTGCTGGTCGATCAGCTTGTCGACATCGGGGTTGCAGTAGCCGTTGTAGTTGCCGACACCGCCGCAGGTGTAATTCTCGTAGAGCATCGCGTCGGGGTCGTCGACATAGGTACCCGTCAGATTGAGCGCGACGGTGTAGTCCTTGCGCATCATCGTCGGATACCATTGCGTCGTATCGATCGGCTGCAATTCGCCGTCGATGTAGATGCTCTTCAGCTGATCGATGAGGATCACCGCCGGGTCGCGATAGGGCGGGATGTCGCGGGTCACGATGTTGACCTTGAGCCGGTTGTCGGGACCATAGCCGAGTTTCTGCATGATCGCCCGCGCCTCGGCGCGGTTCTTCGCCACGTCCGGGTCGTAGCCCGGCAGCTCCTCGAGCATCTCCTTGGGGAGTCCCCAGATGCCGCCCTTGGCCTCGTCCGCGGGCGGTTGCATCGCCGCCGCCATCTTACCGGTGCCTTCGGTGAGAATGTCGATAAAGGCCTTGCGGTCCAAAGAGAGGGCCATTGCCCGGCGCAGATCCGCGTTGTCGAAGGGAGGTTTCACGCGGTTGACGATCAGGTTGGTGCTGACGCTGCCCGCCGGCAGCACGCAGGTCGCGTCGGGGCGCTGGCTCTCGATGTCATGCATCAGCGGCACGGTAACGCTGCCGGCAAAGGTTAGATCGTACTGACCGGCGATAAAGGCGAGGATGACGGTCGAGCGATTGCGCGACACCGTGTATTCGATGCCGTCGAGATAGGGGAGGCCCGGCTTCCAGTAGTCCGGGTTCTTGACCAGCCGGATCGACTCGTTGGGCTTGAACTCGACAAACTTGAACGGGCCGGTGCCGATGGGATGCTGGCGCATCTGCGCCGCCGACACATGGCACGGGTATACCGGCGACATGCCGCTGGCGAGCAGCGCGATAAACGCTGGCTGCGACCGCTTGAGGATGAAGGTGACCTTGTAGTCGCCGTCGGTTTTGACCTCGGCGAGGTTGGTGTACCAGGCCTTGCGTGGATTGATCCGGAGGTGATCGGCCGACTTGCCGGTCAGCAGGTCCCAGGTGCACTTGACGTCGGCAGAGGTGAACGGCACGCCGTCATGCCATTTGACCCCTTCGCGCAGCTCGAAGGTGAGCTCGGTGCCTTCCTCGTTCCACGACCATTTAGTGGCGAGCTCAGGCCGGATCGTGTCGAGGCTGTTTTGCGCGATGTGCTGATCGAAGATGACAAGGTTGTTGAAAACCCCCATCACTGGCCGCTCGGCGACGACGGTGACCTCCTCGAGGATCGACATACTGGCCGGGCTGTCGAGGAGGTGAATCTTGAGGACGCCGCCCGCCTTTTGCGCGAGACCGGGTGTGCCGAAGATGGCGATGGCAACCAGCGCCGCCACGATGCGCAACGTTCTCGTCATCGTTCCCTCCCTGGTCGCGCATCGCGGGGTTTTCCCGTCTCGCAGCGCGTTCCGTCGAGGACTATAATGGAGATCGGCCAGCTGCGTCATCCCGCCGCAGCCCCAGATCATCTTTACTTGATCGGCATGGCGAGCTGGGCTGCAATCTGGGGCACCGCGCCGGGGGAGGCCCGATGATCAGCGACCCGATCGAATTCGAATTGTTCAAGAACGCGCTTTTCGGGGTCGCCGACGAGATGGCGCTGACCGTATTTCGCACGACCTATTCGGGCGTGCTCAAGGACAACATGGATTATTCGACCGCGATGTTCGATGGCGCGGGCGTGCTGGTCGCGCAGGGGCTGACCCTGCCAGGCCATCTTGGCTCGATGCCGACCGCGATGGCATCGCTCCAGCAGAGTTTCGCGGACAATATCCACCCGGGCGATGTGTTTATCTTCAACGACCCGTTTCGCGGCGGCATGCATCTGCCCGACGTGTTCGTGTTCCAGCCGATCTTCCGCGAGGCGACGCTGATCGCTTGGGCAGGCGCCGTGTGCCACCACACCGATGTCGGCGGGAGGGTGCCGGGCTCGAACGCGTCGGACTCGACCGAGATCTACCAGGAAGGGCTGCGCATCCCGCCGCTGAAGCTCTACGAGCGCGGCCAGCGCAACGAAACGCTGTTCGCCCTGATCGAGACCAATGTGCGGGTGCCGGTAAAAGTGTTCGGCGATCTACGCGCCCAGCTTGCCGCGTCCCACATTGCCGAGGCTGCGCTGATCGAAATGGCGGCGCGCTACGGCAATGACAAGTTGCAAACCTACATGACCGAGCTGGTCGATTATGCCGAGCGCATGACCCGCGCTGCGCTCAAGGAGCTGCCCGATGGGATCTACGACTTCCGCGACCATATCGACGACGACGGGATCGATGTCGGGGTGCCGATCCCGCTCAAGGTCACGCTGACCAAAACGGGCGACCGCATTCATGCCGATTGGACCGGCACCGCCAAGCAGGTCAAGGGCGCGATCAACAACACGCTGAGTTACACGAAATCGGCGACCTATTGCGGTATCCGCTCGGTTCTGCCGCAGAACATCCCGACCAATGAGGGCGTGTTCCGCGCGATTACGGTCGAGGCGCCGGAGGGGACGATCGCCAACATGGTGCTGCCGGGCGCCTGCGCGGCGCGCGGCTTGACCGGGTTCCGCATGGTCGACTGCATGTTTGGCGCGCTGGCCAAGATGCTGCCCGACCGCGTCTTCGCCGCGTCGGACGGCGGCAATACCGGCGTCTCGATCGGCGGCTGGGACAGCGAACGCAAGCCGTTCATCTATGTCGATTTCACCTGCTGCGCCTGGGGTGGGCGCCCCGACGCCGACGGGCTCGACGGTAACTCCAACATCTACGCCAACATGGCCTCGCAGCCGATCGAGGTGACCGAGAGCGAACAGCCGTTGCAGATCACCGCCTATGAGTTCATCCAGGACGCGATGGGGCCGGGCAAGTGGCGCGGCGGCGCACCGTTCCGCCGCGAATACAAGCTCTTGGCCGACGAGGCGATCCTCCAGGTGCGCTCCGACCGGCGCGACTTCCGGCCCTACGGGCTTTACGGCGGTGGGCCGGGTAAACCGTCGATGAATTATCTCAATCCCGACCGGAACCCGGAGCCGCTGGCGTCGAAGCTGACGATGAACATGAAGAAGGGCGACCTCTTCCGCCACGAGGTTGCCGGCGCCGGCGGCTGGGGCGACCCGCTCGACCGCGATCCGGCGCTGGTGCTGACCGATGTGCGCAACGAGTTCGTCAGCGAGCGTGCGGCGCGGGAGGATTACGGCGTGGTGCTGGCCGAGGACGCGGTCGATGAGATCGAGACGGCGGCGCTGCGCCGGCAGATGCGCGACCGGCGCAACTGGAACGAGCCGCCGACCTATAGCTGGGGCCTGGCGGCGAAGTAGGGATGAAGAGCTTCCGCGCCGGTGTCGATATCGGCGGCACCTTCACCGATATCGTGCTGCTCGGCGATAGCGGCGAGCGCTACACCAAGAAAGTTTCCTCGACCGTCGACGACTACGCCCGCGCCATTGTCGATGGGCTGTCGGACCTGCTTGACGAAGTCGGCGGCGGGCGGATCGTCGAGCTGCTGCACGGCACCACGGTCGCCTCCAACGCGATCCTCGAGCACAAGGGCGCCAAGACCGGGCTCATCACCACCCGCGGCTTCCGCGACGTGCTGGAAATCCGCAATCTACGGATGCCGCGGCTCTACGACATGAGCTGGACCAAGCCGCCGCCTTTGGTCGAGCGGCGGCTTAGGGTCGAGGTCGGCGAGCGGGTCAACGCGCAGGGTGAGATCGAAACACCGCTCGACGAGGCCAGCGTCGAGCGCGCCGCTCGGTTCCTCATCGATGAGGGGGTCGAGGCGATCGCGGTCTGCCTGCTGCACTCCTACCTCAACCCGGCGCACGAGGAGCGGGTGAAGGACATCGTCGCTCGTATGGCCCCGGCGACGACGCTGTGCATCAGCGCCGAGGTGCTGCCGGTCATCAACGAGTACGAGCGCAGCTCGACGACGGTGATCAACGCCTATGTCCGGCCGATCGTCGAGCGCTATTTGTCGCGGCTGATCGGTGAGGCGCAGCGCATCGGCATCGACGTGCCGCTCCTGTTGATGCAATCGAATGGCGGGCTCACCACGGCGAAGGCCGCGGCGGTGACGCCGATGCACATCATCGAGTCGGGGCCGGCGGCCGGGGTTGTTGGGGTGCAGGCGCTGATGCGGCGGATCGGCGTCGCCAACGCGATCTCGTTCGACATGGGCGGCACCACCGCGAAGGCCTCGCTGATCGAGAATGGCGAGGTGACGCGCGCCGCCGAGTACCAGGTCGGCGCCGGCATTGTGCTCGGCTCGCGACTGCTGTCGGGGGCGGGCTATACGCTGAAGGTGCCGGCGATCGACCTCGCCGAGATCGGCGCCGGCGGCGGCTCGATCCTGTGGATCGATGCCGGCGGGGCGCTGCAAGCCGGCCCGCATAGCGCCGGCGCTTCACCCGGGCCGGTGGCTTACGACCAGGGCGGCACCGAGCCGACCGTCACCGACGCCAACCTCGTGCTCGGCTATCTCAACCCCGGCCACCTGGTCGGCGGTGCGCTCAGACTCAACGCCGAGAAGGCTCGCGCTGTCATCGCCGAGAAGATCGCCAAGCCGCTCGGCATGAGCGTCGAGGATGCGGCGCATGGCGCGCATCTGATTGCAGCATCGAACATGATCCGCGCGTTGAAGGCGGTGTCGAGCGAGCGCGGCCGCGACCCGCGCGACTACGCGCTGGTCGCCTTTGGCGGCAACGGCCCGATCTTCGCCGCTGGGATGGCGCAGGAGATCGGCATCAAGCGAGTGCTGATTCCGCCCTCGGCCGGGGTGTTCTCGTCGTTCGGCCTGCTCTATGCCGAGGTCGAGTACTACTTCACCCGCACCCGCAAACGGCTGCTGCGCGGCACGCCGCCGGCGGAATTGCAGACGGTGCTCGACGGGTTGGATGCGGAGGCGCGGGCGCGGCTGTCCGAAGACGGGTTCGCCGCCGACCGGATCGAGATCCGCCGCTTCGCCAGCCTCCACTACCAGGGCCAGTCGTTCGAGCTGCGCGTGCCGGTCGCGGCCGGGGCGCTCGACGTGGCGGCGCTGGCGGCGATTGAAGAGGCGTTCGGCGTCGAGCACGAGCGCACCTATGGGCACCGCGCCGGGGTCGACGAGCCGGTTGAGCTGGTCAGCCTCGAAGTCATCGGTCGCGGCATCCCGGAGAAGCCACGCGCCGCTTCGGCCGCGGCGGCGAGCCTGGCGCCCGATATCGCGATCGCCGCGCCGACCCGCCGCGGCTATTTCGGACCGCAGCAGGGGTGGCAGGAGGCTAAGGTGGTCAACCGCAGTGCGCTCAAGACACCGCACCCTGGGCCCTGCATCGTCGAGGAATACGACGCGACCTGCCTTGTCCCGCCGGGTTGGACCGCGCGGCTCGACGAATTCGGCAATATCGAGCTGACGCGCGTCTAGCGGCCTCCGTCCTTACGCGTCCGGATACATGCGAGCTTTGATTGCCCGTAGCTCAGCGATCGCGTCGGGGTCCGCGATCTTCGTGAAGCGCGGCACTTCCTCGCCGCTGCTGAGCTTGGCCGGCTTGTAAAACATGTAGAGCGGCCGCAGGTCGAACATCCCGCCATTCCGATAGGCATACGCGGTTTCGTATAATGGCCGGTAGACCTGCATGAACGCGTCGTCCGGACGGCAGTCGTCTTCCGTGTGATGGCCGACCCCGTAAATGTAATAGGCGTAATTGTTCACCGGCCCGTTCGGGTCGTGCTTGTAGTGATAATAGAAACCCGGCTCGGGGCGTTTTTCCGGGGGCGGCACGTCATAGGCCACGGCGTCCTCGCCGCTCACACAGCAGCAGGCTGACGGCGACGGAGGCCTTTTGGGAAGCAAAAACGCCCCGTTCGCGCTATGTGCGCGGTTCGTATCCGTTGCGTTTTGGCTGGGACCGCAAATGTCATTCGGTTCTATTTTCCTGTCAATCGTGCAAATTGTCGCATCTCTGTTCGGGAACGTAGAGGTAAGAAGAAGCTCTTAAGTTGCAATGGATCGTGTTAAATCAGAAAACGCACCCTCCCATCCTCGTCCGCCTGCATGACAACGACTCAATTAATCACCGGCCTGAAAGATACCGCACTCGGCACGATCGTGCTGGGAGCAATCGGGAGCCTGTTGGCGGTAGTCATCGCCTTTTTCGCCCGCGATTTAACACGGAGATTCAATGCGAAGCGCGAAAAGCGCATGTATGACTTAGGTTATATAAGTGCGTATGCAGACGCTGATATGAAATATCTTCCACCATTTATGCCTATATCTCGCCGCACATGTAATAAAAGTTATTATATTTTGTACCGGAACCATTGTGTCATTTATTATTTCGTCATTTTATTTTACCCTATCTTCGGATTTAATAGGTCTTGCGTTTTCACTGATAGCGTTGTCATCAGGTTTATTTTTATTTTTGGTGGCATGTGACAATTATCGGACCGCAAAAATAGGAGTCGGATTTCACATCCGATCCCAAAATGAAGATCGGCAAAAGAAAAATGGCAAACCCGCTCCAAATCCTCGGAAAAGGGAAGAGTGAGCCTCTGGCAAGACCGCTCAGTAACTCGTTCGGTCACGCCTGAGAAGATGAGCTTACGCGGCCACTTTGACCAGCTTGTGGATCACCCGGCGTTTCTTGGGTGCGTCGCCCTTGGCGAAGCGCGACCACGAGCGGCCGCTGAGTTCGCCGACATAGACGCTGCCGGTGCTGTCGACGGCGATGCCGTGCGGCGAGGTGAAGCCGCCGGCGAACATGCCGCCGGGGGTCTTGCCGAGCCGCGCCATCACCTCGTGGTTCTTGGTCGTGTGGATGCTGACGCGCGGGCCGATATTGGGCCACAGGCGGTTGATCTCGCCGGCGGGTCCGCCTTCGCCGATGTAGCAGAGCGGGCTGTGGCCCTTGGCGAGGCACATGCCGTTGGGCCGGTGCAGGTAGTTCCACTGCGTTTCCCATTTGCCGTCGCCGTCGAAGATCTGGACGCGGTGGTTCTCGCGGTCGGCGACGTAAATCCAGCCGTCCGGGTCGCAGCAGATGTTGTGCGGGATGTTGAATTGTCCCGGGTCGGTGCCGGGCTCGCCCCAGGACGACAAGAGCTTGCCGCCCGGCGTGTACTTGTGGATGCGGGCATTGCCGTAGCC
>DASYXG010000212.1:0-18697 GCA_035935235.1 Allostellaceae bacterium | reverse complement strand
TGCGGAAACGCCGCGAAGTTCTACGGGCTGACCAACTGACTTGAGCGGCTAGCCGCTCAAGTCACCCCGGCAAAGGCCGGGGGTCCTGAGACGACGAAGCGCGCTCCCTTGAGAGCGCGCTTTTTCGTTGGACGGCGATGCTTTAACCTGCAGTGCATGACCACGGACAAATCCCGCATCGCCCATGGCGGCAAGGGGCTTTACGGCTCACGCGTCGGCATCTTGATGCTGGAGACCAAGTTTCCGCGCATCCCCGGCGATATGGGCAACGGCACGACCTGGCCGTTTCCGGTGCTGTACAAAGTCGTGCCCGGCGCCACCCCCGACCGCGTCGTGCGCCACAAATCGCAGGGCCTCATCAACGCCTTCCTCGACGCGGCGGCCGAGCTGGTGCAGCTCGGCGCCGACGGCATCACCACGACCTGCGGGTTCCTCTCGCTCTACCAGAAGGAACTGGCTGCGCATGTGCGCGTGCCGGTCGCGGCGTCGAGCTTGATGCAGATCCCGCTGGTCGAGCGCATCCTGCCGCCCGGCAAGCGAGTCGGCGTGCTGACAGTGAGTGCCGCGAGCCTCACGCCCGAGCATTTCATCGCCGCCGGCGCCGACCCCAAGACCCCGGTCATCGGCACCGATAACGGGCTCGAGTTCACCAAGGTCATGCTCGACGAAAAGCACACGCTCGACGCAGCGCTCGCCGAGCGCGACATCATCGACGCGGGCGATGCGCTGATCGCGGCGCATCCGGACATCGGCGCGATCGTGCTCGAATGCACCAACATGACGCCGTATGCCCGCGCGCTGAGCGACCATTTGTTGCTGCCGGTCTACAGCATTTACAGCTTCGTGACCTGGTTTCAGGCCGGCCTCGCGCCGCGCGATTTCGGCCCGCCGGGAAGCGGCGCGCGCGAATGGCGGGAGCGATGAGCCCCGTTTCGCTGCGCTTCGCCACGGCAGACGATTGCGGCTTGATCCTCGCCTTCATCCGTGAGCTGGCGCTGTACGAGAAGGCGCCGGATGCTGTGGTCGCGACCGAAGCGCAGCTGCGCGAGCATGGGTTCGGCGCCAATCCGCAATTCGAGGCGATCATCGCCGAGTTGGATGGCGAGCCGGCGGGCATGGCGCTGTTTCACACGCGCTTCTCGACCTGGCTCGGCCAGCCGACCCTCTATCTCGAAGACATATTTGTGCGCGAGGCGGCGCGCGGCCACGGCGTCGGCCGGCGGTTGATGGCGCGGCTGGCGACGATCGCGCTGGAACGCGGCTGGGGCCGCGTAGACTTTCACGTGCTCGACTGGAATCCGGCGCGCGGTTTCTACCGCAAGCTCGGCTTCGATCATCTCGAGGAATGGCTGCGCTACGGCGCGGGCGAGGGCTGGCTTCGGCGCCTTGCGGAACAGGACGCCGCAGATGACTGAGCCCGACATCACCACCGGACGTTGCCTGTGCGGCGCGATCCGCTACGAGTTTCGCGGCCCGCCCGAATGGGTCGTGCATTGCCACTGCGACAGCTGCCGCCGCCAGGTGTCGTCGCCGCTTGCAACCTTTGTCTGCGTGCTAAAATCAAATTTCCGGCTCTCGGCCGGCGCACCCCAAGCCTACGCCTCGTCAGCCGGCGTTTCGCGCAGCTTCTGCCCGACATGCGGGTCACCAATAGCATACGAGGCCGAGCGCTCGCCGGATGAGATTCATCTGTTCCATGGCACGCTCGACGAACCTGATCGCTTTGCGCCGACCGCCCACGTCCACACCGAGGAGCAGGTCGCCTGGTTCGAGGTGCATGACGACCTACCGCGCTATGCGAAAGGCGGTCGCGGCGCGACGCCAGCCGGTCGCGGCCCGCTCTACCAGAGCACCGGCACGCGATAATTGGCGAAGACCCGATCGACCGTCACGACGGTCAAATCTTCGCTCTGGGCTTGCGCGATCATGATGCGATCCCACGGGTCGCGGTGCGGCCCGGGAAGCGCCGCGGCGGCAAGCGCATGACTGAGGGATAGTGCAAGCACCGTGATGCTCGCTCGCTGCAGCCGTCGCGGCAATCCCTCCGGCAGCAACGGAAGCCGCCCCAACCCCTGTTTGTAGCCTATCTCATAGGCGGCGACTGCGCTGACAAACAGCTCGTTTGTCGCGTCGTCGAGCGCGGCGGCTGCCGTGCCCGAGAGGTGCCGATCGTCCATCAACCACCAGAGAATGGCATGAGTGTCGAGCAGCAGTCTCACTTGTCGTGCGGCCGCGGCAGCGATATCCCAAACTCGTCGCTGAACTTACCCTCCGCGGCGTCGAGGTCTTCGTCGTCCATCGGTGCGAGGAAGACTTCGGTCGGGACGTCGGCAGCCCATCCGCGCCAGACCCCTCGCCCCGGCCGCCGACGCTTCGGCTTCACCGGCGTGAGCCGAACCAGCGGATCGCCGGCGCGCGCGATGATCACTTCTTCTCCGCCGAGAGCGCGATCGAGCAGCTCCGAAAGCTTGGCTTTGGCTTCCGCCACGTTGAATTGTACGGTCATGGCGGAAATGTGAGTCCGGCATCATAGATAGTCAAGCAACTTGACCATCTACGACCAGCCTGCTTCGCTACGCTCGCAATCACGAACACAAGGAGAGAGCCTATGCTCGAACTCTATTCGTGGCCGACGCCGAACGGCCACAAGGTGCATATCGCGCTCGAGGAGCTGGGCCTCGACTACAAGGTGATCCCGGTCAATATCGGCGCCGGCGACCAGTTCAAGCCGGAATTCCTCAAGATCACCCCCAATCACCGCATCCCGGCGATCGTCGACAGTGACGGGCCGGGCGGCAAGCGCTTCACGCTCTTCGAGTCGGCGGCGATCCTCATCTATTTGTCGGAAAAGACCTCCGGGAGGCTCATTCCGAAAGACCCGATCGGCCGCTACAAATGCCTCGAATGGATCATGTTCCAGATGGGTGGCGTCGGCCCGATGTTCGGCCAATGGAACCATTTCGGCGCCTATGCGCCGGAGAAAGTCCCGTACGCGATCGAGCGCTACAGCAATGAGGTGAAGCGGCTGACGCGGGTGCTGAACCGCCGGCTGGAGGAAGCCTCCTGGCTCGCTGGCGACGAATACTCGATGGCCGACATCATCACCTTTCCGTGGCTCCGCGTCGCGACCCAGCATTCCTCACGCTTTGACGATCGCGGCTACCTCGATCTCGCCTACTATCCCGGCGTCAAGCGCTGGTGCGACGCGATCGAAGCGCGCCCGGCGGTGCAGCGCGGCCTCGCGGTACTGTCCGATGTGCAGCGTCCGGGCAAGATCACCGACGAGGAGCGCGAGAACACCTTCGGCAAGACGCAGTTCACCGCGCGTTAGCTCCTACGCCCGGGCCGCGACCCTGGTCCACAAGTCGCGCGCCTCGCGCAACGGGTCGTTGACGACGCGGCAGCGCGTGTCGAACACCATCGTCGCGCGAGTTTCCGGCGTGTAGGCGGGCCAGGCCGGGATTGCCGGGTTATCCGGTTTGCCGTTGCGGGCGAAGGCCGCCCACGTGGCCGACATCGCCGCCGCGAGCTCGGGGGCGCCATCGGCACCCTTGGTCGAGAGCGGCACGTCGGTGGTGTCGAACACGAACGGCAAGTCCATCGCGTGATGCGCGCCCATGCGGCCGCCGGCGAACGGCGACCCCCAGTCAAGTGAGTAATGGTAGACCGGCGCACCGCCTCGCGTTGCCCGCCGCTCGGCATAGAGCCAGGTGCGCACCGAGAAATTCGAACCGGTCAGCGCCGCGATCAGCCGGTCTCCCGGGTTCGCCCCCGGCATAAGCTCGCGATAGAGCGCTATCACCGCGTCAGTATCCGACCCGGCGACAACCGCCACGCGCTCGCGCAGCTGATCTTCGGTGAGGGTGCGATGCCACACCGCGTCGTCGTCGAGAAAGAGGCTGGCTTCCCGCGCGGTGCCGCCGATCATCAGCGGAACGCTATCGCCGAGCGGCGAGGTGGAGGGCTCTGCCGGATGCTGAGTCACCGCCGCGCCATCGACCACCGGGCCGAAATCGTAGCGGTCGAGCAGCGGCCAGGAACGTGGGCCCGCCGCTTTCGAGGCCGGGATAATCGCGCCCAGGAGTTTGTCGAGCGGCGCGTCTTGCAGCTTGTCGATGCCGCCCAGCTGTTTGACCACCGCGTCGGCGAGGGCGTTGGCGCGTTCACGGGTGGTAAAGCGCACCGCCGCACCGGACTGGATCACCGCGCGGTGGAACAGCCCCTTCGCCGCCGGCATCACCAAGAGCGCGCTGACCTTTCCACCGCCCCCCGACTCGCCGAAGATCGTGACGTTGCTTGGGTCCCCGCCGAACTTGCCGATATTGTCGCGCACCCATTCGAGCGCCGCGATCATGTCGAGCGAGCCGGCATTGCCCGACCCCGCAAAGCGCTCGCCGCCGATATCCTCGAGGTGCAGATAGCCGCAGATGTTGAGCCGGTGGTTGACGCTGACCACCACCACGTCGCCGCGCCGCGCCAGATTGCCGCCGTCGGTCACCGCGCGATTGCCCGAGCCATAGGCGAAGGCGCCGCCGTGCAGCCACACCATCACCGACCGCTTGCCCGCCGTGCCGGGGGTCCAGACATTGAGGGTCAGGCAGTCCTCGGTTTCGGAGCTGGTGTCGAGCGGGCCGAGAATACCGTCCATCTCGGCGCGCCGCTTGACCTGCGCCGGCGATTGCGGCGCCTTGCCGCGATAAGCGAGCGCGTCGCGCACGCCGGCCCACGGAGCAACCGGCTGCGGCGGCAGAAAGCGGTTCGCGCCGCCGGTGGGCGCTCCGTAAGGGATGCCCTTGAAGGCGAGGATGCCGTTCGCCGCCGCGCCGCGGACTTTACCGGAAGCGATCTCGACGACCGGCGACAGGGCGGCGGTTAGGACATCATTGGCCATGGCGGTTCCCCTCCGAAAGCTCGCTTCGGCCGATCTTAGTACCATCCCGGAGCCGGCCGGGACCGATTTGTCGGCTGTGGGGCGTTGGAAGCACAGACTCCGGCTTGCGCGCGGAGCGGTGGCTATTTTGCGCCGGCCGTCGCGGGCCGCTTTGCCATTACTTGCCTGCGTCGCGCAACCGCCGGGGCCAGCACGCACAAAATCTCGAACATCATTGTCGCGCCCACGAGGGCGGTGTTGCCCGACGGATCGAAGGGCGGCGCCACCTCGACGACATCGCCGCCGATCAGATCGAGCCCGGCGAGGCCGCGCAGCATCTGCTGCGCGTCGGCGGTCGAGTAGCCGCCCACTTCCGGGGTCCCGGTGCCGGGCGCATAGACCGGATCGAGGCCGTCGACATCGAAGCTGACATAGGTGGGCCCATGACCGGCGATACGACGCGCCTCGGCGATGACCCGCTTCGGCCCGAGCTCGAAATATTCCTCGATATGGACGATGCGGATGCCGACGCTCTCCGCCCAATCCTTCTCGTCGCGCTCATACATCGAGCCGCGGATGCCAATCTGGATCATCCGTTTGGGATCGACCAGCCCCTCCTCGATCGCCCGGCGAAACGGCGTGCCGTGGGTATATTTTTCGCCGCCGAAATAGCTGTCGGACGTGTCGGAATGAGCGTCGAAATGGACGAGCCCGACCGGTCGTTCCCGAGCGATCGCGCGCAGGATCGGCAAGGTGATCAGATGGTCGCCGCCGGCGGACAAGGGCGCGGCGCCGGCATCGTGCAGATGCGCGAAGAACTGCTCGATCCGCGCCAGCGAGTCCATCAGGTCGATCGGGTTGACCGGCGTATCGCCATAGTCGCCGACCCGGCACAATTCGTAGGGCGCGACCTTGCTGACATGGTGCACGCGCCGCATCAGGCACGACATGGTGCGGATCTCGCGCGGGCCATGGCGGGCGCCGGGACGATTAGTTGTGCCGCCGTCGAACGGGACGCCGACCAGGGCGATGTCGAGCTTTGCCGGATCGCGCTCGATCGGCAGCCGCATAAAGCTCGCGATCTCGCCGAACCGCGGCACCACCATGCCCGACAACGGCTGCGGGTTTGGGCTGTTTTGCATGATTAAAATATAGGGTCGTTGCGCCCTTGGGCGAAGGGCAGGATGCTACGCCTCATAGATGACGGTTTCGGGAAAGAGCGCTCGATCATGCCGACGCAAATCCGGGAGAATCGGGCGAAGAAGGTGCTCAAGAACAACGAGCTCGTGCTGTGCATGGGGGTCCACCTCTCGACCGGCCGCGCCGACGTGAAACAGCTGCGCGAACTCAAGATCGCCTAGCGCAAAGCGCGATCAGGTCATGATCCGGCCAGCGGCGCGCGGGGACATCCCGCGAATCTTCGAGATCCGCGACAGCGTCAGCGAGAACCGGCTCACCGACCCGGACTCGGTGACCGAGGAAGACGCCGCCTGGTACGTCGACAACGACGCGCTGTGGGTCTGGCAGGACGATGACGGCACGATCAACGGGTTCGCCGCGGGCGACCCGCGCGACGGCTGGGTCTGGGCGCTGTTCGTAGCGCCCGATCATGAGGGTCGCGGCATCGGCCGCGCGCTCCTGGAGCACACCTGCGCCAGCCTACGCGATGCCGGGCATCCGATCGCCAAGCTGATGACCGGCGCCGGCACCCGCGCCGAGCAGCACTATCGCAAGGCCGGCTGGATCGAGAGCCGGCGTACCGATACCGGCGAAATATTCTTTGAAAAGCCACTTTGATCGATCAGAAACCGCGCCAGGAAATCCACGTTCGGAGCCGCGCATGGTCTACCGCGCCGCCACCGTGTTGATAATACTGACAAGTGGCGCTGCCTTGGCGCAGCAACCGACGCCACTCGTCCCGACGCCGGATCAGCCGGCCCAGACCGTCCCGCCCGGCGAGCAACCGCCGCCTCCCACCGCCGCGCCGCCGGTCGAGACCGAGACGGGACCGAGCCGCGTCTTTTGCGGTCAGACCGTTCCTTACCATCTCGGCGATCCCGCCTCGGCCCCGGAAACCTATCGCCCGTTCATCGGCATATGGAGCGACGCGGCGTGGACGCCGCAGCTTTGCGCCGCGCTGATCGTCGAGAGCGTCACCAGCGACGGCGCCGCAACAATCACCTATGCTTTCGGCCCGATCGGCTCGGGCATTCAAAAGTCGGGGGGCGTTCTACACGGCACCGGGGTCATCCAGGACGGCGAATTGAAGTTTCAGAACAATGACGGCAGCCAATACGGGTTCAAGCCGTTCTATTCAGATCTCGTCGGGCATTTGACGACCGCGAAAGGCGATTCTTATGAGGCGATCTTCAAGAAGACCTTCTGACACCCCGTCTGCTGGTCGGTGAGTTGACGCTACCGGGTCGCCTTCCTAGATTTTCGCCCACGGAACCGGGACAAACCGAAGAACGCAGCTTGCGCACGCCAGGACAGCCAACGCCCTCGCCAATCAGCGAGCTGAACGCGCGCAGCCGCGAAATCTTTCGCATGATCGTCGACGGCTATGTCCAGACCGGCGAGCCGATTGGCTCGCGGACCCTGTCGCGCCTGCTCACCGACACGCTGTCGCCGGCGACGATCCGTAACGTCATGGCCGATCTCGAGGAGGCGGGGCTGCTCTACTCGCCGCACACTTCGGCTGGCCGGCTGCCAACCGAAGCCGGCCTGCGCTTCTTTGTCGACGGCTTGCTCGAGCTCGGCAATCTCGCGGAATCCGAGCGCAGCAGCATCGAGAGCCTGTGCGCCGCGCGCGGCCGCAGTCTGCCTCAGGCTCTCGAAGAAGCAACCCAGGCGCTCTCGGGGCTGTCGCATTGCGCCGGGCTCGTCGTCGTGCCGAAGCAGGACCGGCCGCTGAAGCACATCGAGTTCGTGCCGCTCGGCCCCGGCCGCGCGCTGGTCGTGCTGGTCACCGAGGATGGGCTGGTCGAGAACCGGGTGGTCGAGGTGCCGCTGGGCCTGCCGCCCTCGGCACTGGTCAGCGCCAACAATTACCTCAATGCCCGCCTCGTCGGCCGTACTGTCGAGGAAGCGCGCGCCGAGATCGAGGAGGAGATCGCTTCGAACCAGGCGCAGCTCGACGAGTTGACCAGCCGCGTCGTCGCCACCGGGCTCGCCAATTGGTCGGGCGGCGATGGCGAGCGCTCGCTGATCGTGCGCGGCCAGGCCAATCTGCTCGACGACGTTACCGCGGTCGCCGATCTGGAACGGCTCCGCGCGCTGTTCGAGATGCTGGAGACGCGCGAGACCATGCTGCGCCTGTTGGACGCCAGCAAGCGCGGCGACGGCGTGCAGATCTTCATCGGCGCGCAGAGCCATTTGTTCGGGCTTGCCGGTTGCTCGCTGATCATCGCGCCATACCAGAACAGCCGCGAGGAAATCATCGGCGCGATCGGCGTGATCGGCCCGACCCGGATCAACTATGCCCGCATCATCCCAATGGTGGATTACACCGCCAAGGTGATCGGACGCCTGATTGGATAGACGGATTTAGAATGAGCGACGACAGAGAACCTTCGACCCCGGCCAACGACTCGGGGGAGGAAGCCGAGGCGGCGACCGAGCCGGCGACCCCGGAAGAGCGGATCGCCGCCCTCGAAGCTGCACTCGCCGAGAGCCAGGACCGGCTGTTGCGCGCGTTGGCGGAGACCGAAAACACCCGCCGGCGCGCCCAGCGCGAGCGCGTCGACGCCGAGAAATACGGCATTGGCCGCTTTGCCGAAGGGCTGCTGTCGGTGGCCGACAATCTCCGTCGTGCGCTCGACAGCCTGCCCGAGAGCGAGGCGAAAGACGACCGGACGAGAAGCCTTGTCGCCGGGGTCGCGGCGACCGAGCGTGAGCTGCTGGCGGCATTCGAGCGCCACGGCTTGAAGCGCATCGACCCGATGGGCGAGAAGTTCGACCACAATTTCCATCAGGCGGTATTCGAGGCCGAAAACTCCGGCCGCCCGGCGGGCACGATCGTCGAGGTGCTGCAACCCGGCTACGTGCTGCATGACCGGCTGTTGCGCCCGGCCATGGTTGGCGTCGCCAAAGGCGGGCCGGCGACCGAACCCGCCGAACAGGCAAGCTGATTGACCGCCTCCTGGGCCGCTGAGGAAGCCGCGATCAACGGCTTCCCGCCGCTGCGCCAGGTTGTTTGCGACGACTGGCTGCTGCGGTTCAGCGGCGGCGGGCGGCGCACGGCCAATTCCGTGACCCCGTTACGCGAACCGCACGGCGACTTCGACGCAGTGATCGCCACGGCCGAAGGGCTCTATCGCGCTCAGGGTCAACCGACGATCTTTCGCATCCCATCCTTCCTTGACCCCGCGATCGATCGGCGCCTGGCCGAGCGCGGCTACACCAAAGAAGGCGAGAGCTGCATCATCGAGGGCCCGCTCGACCCGATTGTCGCGTCCGCGGCCCCCTTCGGCGGTACCGGTACGGTAAGGCTGTCACCCAAGCCGGCGCCGGAGTGGTTCGCGGCGATGGCGCAGCTGCAAGGTCAAAGGCCGGAGTTCCAGGAACCCTATCGGCAGATTGTCTCGTCCGTCCTCCTGCCCGCCGCGTTCGCCGAGCTGACAGCTGACGGAGAACCGGCGGCGCTCGCCTACGGTGTCATCCATCGGCGCATGTTGTGCTTCGAGTCGGTAGTGACCGACGCGAAGTGGCGACGCCGGGGGTTTTCGCGGCGCGTCCTCGCCGCCCTCTCCGAGTGGGCCGGACGGAACGGCGCGGGCGTCGCCACCCTGCAGGTCGAGGCCGACAACGCCCCGGCGCGGGCGCTCTACCATTCGGTCGGGATGACCACCGAGCTGCACCGCTACCACTACCGGCGGCAGCCGGGTTAAGCGGACCGCAGGCAGTTAACGGATAATCTGCCTGAACGTCAGGTTGATCCTCGGGCCGCAGGGCCGCGTTTCCTTTGGAATGCCGTGCCGCCAGCAGCGTTGCGTGTCACCCTTCATCAGCAAGACGCTCCCTGAGCTGAGCCGCAGGCGCGCCGGCTCTGCGGTCTTCGAGCGCTTGTGTTTCAAGACGAAGGTGCGCTCGGCACCGAAGCTGAGCGAGGCAATGACGGGCCGCTCGCCCAACTCCGGCTCGTCGTCGCTGTGGAAACCGATGCTGTCGTGATGGTCGCGGTAGTAGTTGAGGAGAACGCTGTTGAACCTCGACCCGACCGTCTCCTCGACGCGAGTTTTGATGTCGAGCAGGATCGGCGTCCAGGGCAACGGGTGGAGCTGGATTCCGGAGTAGGCATAGCTTGCGCCGGCATCGCCGTACCAGGCGGTGAGACGCGGCTGAGGTACCCGCCGACCCCACATCACGACCTCTTCGCATCGCCAAGGGACCTCAGCGATGAGGCGTTGCAGCACCTGCGTGTCGGTTTGCGCCAACTCCATACGATCGAGGTAGGACACATCGGCATCCGGCATCGGGACGGGTTCGAGCCGCGCGGCGGCGAAAAGCCCTGAGGCCATGCCTAGGCCCTCTCGCGGTCCTTGGGCGCCGTTCCGATCCGGCGCGCAAAAAAAAGCCGGGATAACGGTGTGATAGCTTGCCGAAACGATCACGCGATAAGGCTCTCTTCGATCGAACGTTGCGTTTTCTGGGGGCCGTTACCGGTTGTCCCGGCGGGCCTGCCTACATATATCTCTCGTGTCAGCCGTGCCACGGTTGATCTGTGTCATTTCCCGGGGGACCGGGGCGGTGCCTATCTGGGCCGTTCGGTCCTGCTTTTGACATGAGGTTTTCATGAGCAAAGTTATCGGTATCGATCTCGGCACCACCAATTCGTGCGTCGCCGTTATGGAGGGTAAGAGCGCCAAGGTCATCGAGAACAGCGAAGGCGCGCGCACCACACCGTCGATGGTCGCCTTCACCGAAGGCGGGGAGCGGCTGGTCGGGCAGGCGGCGAAACGCCAGGCGGTCACCAACCCCGAGAGCACCTTCTTCGCGATCAAGCGCCTCATCGGCCGGCGCTTCACCGACCCGATGGTGTCGAAGGACATCGATCTCGTCCCCTACAAGATCATCACCGGCGAGAACGGCGACGCCTGGGTCGAGAGCCGTGGCAAGAAATACGCGCCGTCGCAAATCAGCGCCTTCATCCTGCAAAAAATGAAGGAGACCGCCGAGGCCTATCTCGGCGAGACCGTGACCCAGGCGGTCATCACCGTCCCCGCTTATTTCAACGATTCGCAGCGCCAGGCGACCAAGGACGCCGGCAAGATCGCCGGGCTCGAGGTGTTGCGCATCATCAACGAGCCGACCGCCGCGGCGCTCGCCTACGGCATGGAGCGCAAGGGCAGCGGCACGATCGCGGTCTACGACCTCGGCGGCGGCACCTTCGACATCTCGGTTCTCGAGATCGGCGACGGGCTGTTCGAGGTCAAATCGACCAATGGCGACACCTTCCTCGGCGGCGAGGACTTCGACAAGAAGATCATCGACTACCTCGCCGACGAGTTCAAAAAGGAGCAGGGCATCGACCTGCGCAACGACAAATTGGCATTGCAGCGCCTCAAGGAAGCGGCAGAAAAAGCCAAGGTCGAGCTGTCGTCGTCGGTGCAGACCGAGGTCAACCTGCCGTTCATCACCGCCGATCAAAACGGACCGAAGCATCTCAACATCAAGCTGACGCGAGCCAAGCTCGAAGCGCTGGTCGACGACCTCATCCAGCGCACCATCGAGCCCTGCCGCAACGCGCTAAAGGATGCCGGGCTCAAGGCCTCCGAGATCAACGAGGTCATCCTCGTCGGCGGCATGACCCGAATGCCCAAGGTCATCGAGACCGTGAAGCAGTTCTTCGGCAGGGAGCCGAACCGCAGCGTCAACCCTGACGAGGTTGTCGCCATCGGCGCGGCGATCCAGGCCGGCGTGCTGCAGGGCGAGGTCAAGGACGTCCTGCTGCTCGATGTGACGCCATTGTCGCTCGGTATCGAGACGCTGGGCGGCGTGTTCACCCGGCTCATCGATCGCAACACGACGATCCCGACCAAGAAGAGCCAGACCTTCTCGACCGCCGAGGACAACCAGACCGCGGTCACCATCCGCGTCTTCCAGGGCGAGCGCGAGATGGCGGCGGACAACAAGCTGCTGGGGCAGTTCGACCTGGTCGGCATCCCGCCGGCGCGGCGCGGCATGCCGCAGGTCGAGGTCACCTTCGACATCGACGCCAACGGCATCGTCCAGGTCTCGGCCAAGGACAAGGCCACCGGCAAGGAGCAACAGATCCGCATCCAGGCCTCGGGCGGGCTCAGCGACACCGACATCGAGAAGATGGTCAAGGACGCCGAGGCGCATGCCGAGGAAGACAAGAAGCGGCGCGAGCTGGTCGAAGCCAAGAACCAGGCCGACGGGCTGATCCACGCGACCGAGCAATCGCTGACCGAGGCCGGCGACAAGGTTCCGGACAGCGAGAAGGAGCCGGTGCGTCAGGCCATCCAGGCGCTGAAAGATGTCGTTGGCAGCGACAATGTCGAAGACATCAAAGCCAAGACCGAAGCCTTGGGTCAAGTCGCGATGAAGTTCGGCGAGTCGATGTACAAGGCGACGCAGGGCGCCGAGGGCGGTCCCCATGATGGCGGCCCGAGCGCCGGCGGCCCTGGCGCGGGACCGCATTCGGGTCACGACGACAAGGTCGTCGACGCCGATTTCGAGGAAGTCGACGAGAAGAAGCGCGGCTCGGCCTAACAACTGCGTTGCAGCAAGGCATAACCATGGCTCACCCTCAGGTTTTCAACCTGGGGGTGACGCTTCTCGCCCGACACGGAGAACCGGTGCGCATCGACCATGGCTAAGCAGGATTATTACGAGACCCTCGGCGTCGGCAAAGGCGCGAGCGCCGACGAGTTGCGGCAAGCCTTTCGCAAGATGGCGATGCAGCACCACCCCGACCGCAATTCCGGGGACAAGTCCGCCGAGCAGAAATTCAAGGACATCAACGAGGCCTACGACGTCCTCAAGGACGAGCAGAAACGCGCCGCCTACGATCGCTTCGGCCATGCTGCCTTTGAGAATGGCGGCGCGGGACCGGGCGCCGGCGGATTTGGCGGCTTCTCCGGCGGGTTCGCCGACATCTTCGAAGAGATGTTCGGGGCGATGGGCGGAGGACGGCGCGATGCGGGCCCGAACCGCAGCGGCAGCGACCTGCGCTACAACCTCGAAATCCCGCTCGAGGAAGCCTTCAAGGGCAAGCAGACGACGGTTCGCGTCAACACCTTCGGGCAATGCGAGCCGTGCCACGGCAGCGGCGCCGAAGCGGGCTCGCGCCCAGCCTCCTGCCGCACCTGCCAGGGCCATGGCAGGGTGCGCGCACAGCAGGGCTTTTTCACCATCGAGCGTACCTGCCCGACCTGCCAAGGCGCCGGCACGGTCATCGAGAAGCCGTGCAAATCGTGCGGCGGCCAGGGCCGGGTAAGGCGCGAGAAGACGCTGTCGGTCAGCATCCCGTCCGGGGTTGAGGACGGCACCCGCATCCGCCTCGCCGGTGAGGGCGAAGTCGGGCTGCACGGCGCGCCGGCGGGCGATCTCTACATCTTCATCAGCATCAGCCAGCACGCGATCTTCCAGCGCGATGGCGCCAACATCTATTGCCGGGTGCCGATCCCGTTCACCACGGCGGCGTTGGGCGGTGCGATCGAGGTGCCGACGGTAGACGGCGCGATGACCCGTGTCTCGGTCCCCGCCGGGACGCAGTCCGGCCACCGCTTCCGGCTCAAGGGCAAGGGCATGACCGTGCTGCGCTCGCCGGTGCGCGGCGACATGTTCGTCAATGCCGTGGTCGAGACGCCGGTCAACCTGACCAAGCGCCAGCAGGAATTGCTGCGCGAGTTCGAGCAGGAAGGCGACAATCGCAAGACCAACCCGGAAAGCGCGGGCTTCTTCGCCCGGGTCAAGGAATTCTTCGAGGACTTGCGCGAGTAGGGGTCAGCCCTCGCCCAGACCCATCATCGTCAGCACCGCCGCGCCGAGCACGCCGTAGGGGTTGCACAGCGTCTCGGGCAGGTCGAGATGGCTGTAGTTTTCGGCGACGATCAGTTCCCGGAGCTTCCCGACATCACGCACGGCGGCGGCGAACTCCCGCGCTTGGCGGATGAACTCCGGCGTCTCGTAAGTCCCATAGGAAACGATCAGCGGCGCCGACAAGCGGTCGAGATGGCGGATCGGGCTTAGCCTCTCGACCATCTCGTCGGTGAACTTGACGTAATTGGCGCGCGCCGATAGGCGCACCGGCGCCAACTCATACATGCCACTGGTGCACAACCCGCCTTTGACGATGCTGGCTGGCAGGCCGAATTCTCCCGTCCAGTCGGTGGTCAGCGCCACCGCCGCGAGATGCGCGCCCGACGACTGGCCGCCGATGTAGATGCGACCGGGATCGCCGCCGAAATTTTCGGCGTTGCGATAGACCCAGGCGATCGCCCGGCACACCTGCTCGGCCATCGGAAATAGGCTGCCGCCGGCATCCGCAACACTGATGAAGTCGGGCACGACGTAATTCGCCCCGGCATGAATGAACATCTCGGCCGGCGCCGCGTAACTCTTTGCCTCGCCGCGTATCCAGGCGCCGCCATGGATGAAGATGAAGACCGGCGCGTTCGGCTTGTCGGTACGAAAGATGTCGAGCTGCTCGATCGCGCTCTCGCCGTAGGCCCGCCGCAACGGCTCGCCGAGCCGGGCGCGGGCTCGCGCACTGTTGCTAACCCAGCGCTTGTTGAGCTGGAGAATATTCGGCTGGTAAACCGCCTGGTCATAGGCCGCGTCGAGTTCGATCTGGTCGTAATCGAGAAAAACAAGCGGGCCTTTTTCGTGCGGTGGCGGACCTCGGTGTGGCTCAGCGCGGGGCGGCGGCAGCACGATGCCCGGTGCGGATCGGTCGGTAATGGAAGACATTAGCAGCGCTCGCTCTTCATCCCCACCCTTGGCACGGGGATGATCCAAGTAGATGACCAGGTTGAGCCCGGCCATGCGGATTATTGCTGGGCGTCTTCCAGAACGCTACGGCCGGAACACCGCGAAGCACTTCGGCAGCGCTGAGCGCGCGCCAGCGTAAGCTGGCCCGCGGTTACCCGACCGCCACCTTGACCGATGCCGGCCGCGTGAGCGCGGCGTCGAGTTCCTCGATCGTACGGCCGCGCGTCTCGATGCCGACAAACAGAAACCCGACAACGGCGAGCAGGTACCAGGCGGCAAAGTAGGCGAAAGCGGGGATGAGCGCGTCAAGGGTCGCCTGCGGAGCGACATAATTCGACGCCCCGGCGATGACCGCGAGGCCGGCCGGGCCGATGAATTTGGCGATGTTGGAGCAACCGTAGACGAGACCGAAGCCGCTGGCCCTCAAGTTTGCAGGCCATAGCTCGGCCATGTACGGAAAGACAACGGAAAAGCTGGCGTTCGAGAAAAAGCTGGCAAAGAGCAGCATTATGAAGAACGCCGAAGCGGTGCCAATATAGACGTTGTACAGTTCGCCCGCGAGCATCGTCCCGCAGCCCGCCGCTACAGACAGAAAGAACCCGGCCCAGCGGCGGCCAAGCGCGTCCGAGAGCCAGGCGCCGACGGCCCGCCCGGGAATGCCGACCAGCGCAATCCATACCGATAGGTAAGCGGCCTGGGCGGGCGTCACCTTCAACACCAGCACCAGCAGGGTGGCGCCCCACAGCGCCACGCCGACCGCACCCGTCGAGCTGAGCCCGGTCAGAATCGCCGCGGCGATGCTGCGCGGATATTTGAACAGCTCCAGCCACGACGCGCGCGGCTGCTCGGTCAGTGATGCCGGCAGTTGAATTTCGCTAGGATCCACCTTGAGCGCCCAAGCCAGCGAGCGGCGCGCCTCCTCGAAGCGCCCCTGCCCCAACAACCAGCGCGGGGACTCGGGGACCCACAGGCGAATGACGAATGCAAACGCCGCCGGCACCAGCCCAATGGCGAATAGGCCGCGCCAGCCGATGATTGCGCCGAGCGACGCGCTCAGCAGCGCCGCCAGCATAGGCCCCAGAGGCAACAAGCCGATCGACAGGCCGCTCACCCAGCCGCGTTTCGAGGCCGGTACAAATTCCTGCAGCAACGGCAGATCGACTGCGGCGAGACCGCCGACCCCCAACCCGACGATGAACCGCATCGCCGCGATGAATATCCACCCGTTCTCGGGCGCCAGGGCCATCACGCCGGTGGCGAGCGAAAGAGTGAGGATCATCATCATGAACACCGTGCGGCGGCCGATCTTGTCGCCAAGCCAGCCAAAGAAAATTCCGCCCGGTATCGCCGCTATCCCCGAAGCAAACAGGATCGCTCCCGATTGCCCGAACGTCAGATGCCAATCCTTTACGAAGAACGCGAGGACAAAACCGATCAACGCGAAATCAAAAAAATCGATGACTATCGAGAATAAACACGCCGTGAAGATTTTCCATTGGTTGATCGTGAGCGATTTCTGCCGCTCGAGCAGATCCAGCATGGCGCTCTCCTGTTCATTCGCGGTTGTCGACCCTTATGCTCGCGTCGTAAACGGCGCAGCACGGGTACTTTCATCGCTTATACGAAAGAGCGTAGTCGATTGACCGCGTGGCGGCAATCGGGCTCGGAAGGCACGCAGTACTCCTGGATTAAAACCTTTGTTTAATACCTTAAAGAAATAGGCGCGCGGCCATTACCGAGTGCTCGGTGCCCTCTCCCGCCTGGCGGGAGAGGGTCGGAAGCGTCGTCCCATTATGGGCGGAACACCGCGAAGCACTTGTCCGAATTGAAGATGTAGCTCTCGACGTAGTCGATAATCTCCGGCTCGCGTTTCAGTTCGTGCATCGCGCCGCCGAGCGTCACCCAGTTGAGGAACTCCTGCTGCCCGGCATCCTCGATCTGCGGCGTGGTCAGTTCACGCCAGCGGGTAAGCTTGCCTGAAGACAGTTCGTCAAAGCGCGCCCGGTCGCCGGCATTGTCGGGATAGAGGTAGTGGTTCTTCGGCGTCAGGAATGCGTGCGACCATGAGGACGACGCGATCAGCGCCACCCGGTAGGGGCTGTCCTTCAGAATCCGCGCGATCGCCGCGCCGATATCGAAGCAGCGCCGCGGGTTCGGCCCCGGCGGATCAACCAGGTTGGGGTCAGCCTCGCCGGTCAGATGCGCGGTCGACCCGCGTTTGGCGATGACGCTCGAGCCGTAACAATTCACGTGGAACGGCACCACCGGGTACGGGAAGCCCGTCCGGTCGTAATCGAGATACATCACCGTGTTGATGAAGGCGTGCGGCAGCCCGTTTTCGTAGCGCATCTTGTAGGCGTAGCTGACGTCGTAATCCTCGGCGATGAGCTTTGCAGCAATATAGGACGCGCCGGCCTTGTGGCCCTTGGTCTTGATGACCGTGTCCTTACCTTCGCCCCAGATATTGGTATTGCCCATGAAGTAGCGGGCGAACGGATGCGACTCGATCTCCTCCTGCAGGAAGACGCAGAAGGACGGCACCCCCTCCTCGCGGAAATTCTCGTACTGGTCGTCACCGAAGATGACGACGAAATCGGGCTTGAATTCGTCGATCGCCTTGCGGGCCTCACGGAAGCCGTTGACCAGGCGGCGCCGATGCTCGGTCGCCGAAGCGATCGGGTCCTTCCATTCCTCGCGCATCGCCGCCGGCCAGGTCTTCGGGTCCTTCAGCTTCTCCGGCACCTGGTCGCTGTTAAGCGTACGGTTCAATAGGCCGGCCATCTGCTCGTCGGGCTGAATGAGGCCGGGATAATGCGTGACGCCGATACCTAGGATTTCGCCCATCGTGCCACTCCCTGAATTGGAGGCCCTGCAGGCCGTTGCGCAAATCATAGCAGAGCGACGCACCATTCTCGACTAGGATCGACGCAAACCGAACGGAGGGAGAAATGCCGAGCTTCCGCCCCTCAGCCGATTGCGAGATGCACTACGAGGTCGACGACTTCACCGACCCGTGGACCCAGCCGGAAACCATCCTGATGCTGCACGGCAACGCCGAGAGTGGGCTCGCCTGGTGGCGCTGGGTCCCAAAGCTGTCGCGGCAGTATCGGGTGGTTCGGCCGGACATGCGAGGTTTCGGCCAATCATCGCCGATGCCCCGCGAGTTCCCGTGGACGCTCGACCGGCTGGTCGAGGATTTCTGCCTGCTGATGGACCATGTCCAGGTCGACCGCTTCCATCTCGTCGGCGCCAAGATCGGCGGCACCGTGGCCCGCGCCTTCGCCGCGCGCCGGCCGGAGCGGGTCAACACATTGACCGTGGTCGGCAGCCCGCCGCCCTACCGCGAGGAGGCGGCCGCGAACGTTGATGCGACGATCAAGATGTTCGAGGACCACGGCGTCGAATACTGGGCGCGGCAGAACATGGCCAACCGGCTCGGCAGCGCCTTCCCCAAGGCGGGGTTCGACTTCTGGGTCAAGTACATGGCGCGCACCGCGCTCTCGACCCAACTCGGCTTTATGCCGACGATCGCGATCGCCGACATCCGCGCTGACATCCCCAAGATCAAATGCCCGACGCTGGTCGTCACCACCGAGGATAGCGCGCTCGGCTCGGTCGCCGCGATGCGCGCCTGGCAGGAGCAGATCGCAGGCTCGGAGCTGGTGGTGCTCCCCGGCAACTCCTACCACGTCGCAGCGACCCACGCCGACCAGGCCGCCAACGCGACCCTCGATTTTTTGAAGCGGCGGGGCTGAGGAGGCTCGCCATGTACAAAGCCACCGCCGACAAAATCCTACCGACCTCGATCATCGGCTCGCTGCCGCGCCCGGCCTGGCACACCGCGCAGATCGGCTCGAAGAGCTTTCTCGA
>DASYXG010000211.1:0-4125 GCA_035935235.1 Allostellaceae bacterium | reverse complement strand
AGCGAGATCGAGCCGACATAGACGTTGATGTCATGCCCGTCGGTCGTCGCGGTGCCGTCCCAATTGTCGTTGACCAGCTTGACCTGCACCTGATGCGCCACCGTCGGGTCGAAATTGCCGGCGATCTGGATGGTCTGCGTCTGACCCTGCGAATGGTGCGCGGTGATGTCGTAGGACGCGTCGCCGACCTGCTGGCCGTCGACGAACACCTGGATCTGCGGATCGGTGCTGCCCAGCATGTCGCCCGACACCTGCAAGGTCAGCGGATTGCCGGCGCTCGCGGTCGTCGTCGCGGCCGTGGTCGTTGCCGGCGCGGTCGTGCCGCCCGAGGCCACCGGCGGGTCGGTCACCACGATCGTCTGCGCGTCTGACAGCGCCGCGTGATGGCCCACCGTGTCCATCGCCGTCAGCGACAGCGTGTTCACCGGATGGTCCGTCCCGGTGTAGTTCGAGGCGAGCGACAGCCCGCTGTTCACCTGCGCGGCGCTCAGCGTGATCGAGCTGCCGCTGAAGGTCTGGTGATCGAGCGCATCGGTCACCGTCTCGTAGCTGGCGAGCCCGCTGATCGTCACCGACACCGCGTGATTGCCTTGCGACGGCGTCACGCTGACCGGCAGCGCCACCGACCCGCCGGCATCGACCGTGAGCGCCGAGTTCGTCACCGCGAGTGTCGGTGCCACCGGCTTGCCCCCGCCTGCCGTCGACGTGCCGCTCGCCGACGCCCCGCCGCTCATCAGGTCGGTATGGTGCCACAGCGTCTTGAGGACCGACGCCACCGAATCCGTCGGCGCCGCGTGACTGCTATCCGTCGCTATCTCAGTATGTGGATCGAAATGGAGGTCCCAATGATGAAACTGTGAGTGTTCGAAAGTCCAATCTGAATGAGCGATCGAGGCCATATCACACAATCCCTTCGGCAATATCTTTCCAGAACGATACGACCGGAGGTTGGTCGAGCGCCGTTAATCACTCGTTAGCAGTTCGGAATCGGGACGAAAGAAAAGTTTCAATCTCGAACGCGGTCCGCCGCGACCATTGCGCAGCGCCAACCATAGGTGACCTTGCGGCAGCGGCGCGACAATCAATCGACAAGTCTGATGCCGCAACGATAGCTCAGCAGAGATTCCGTTCCACCATGCGGGAAACTTGACGCTGCGCCGCCGGCTCCTCGCGTTCGCTGCCACGACGACGCTGCGGTAGCGGCAGCGAGAATGGAGACAGCCATGGCGATAAGCGCAAGCCTCAGGCATTGGGCAATTCTGCATGTGCCCAATTGGCTCCATCCCGCGATGCGCGGCGTCGAGCGCAGCAGCCATGCTGTGGCCGGTGCTGCGATGCGCCTGCTTCCCGGCACCTCGCGCGAGATCGGACCGCCGCGCCGCATCGCAGCGACGCTGTGCGAATACGCGAAGAGCCATCCAACCGTGGCGTCCTATGCGGAGATTTTCCCGTCGCACGTGATGACGCGCACGCCGCCGCGCATCACGGAGAGCCAGCTGCATCCCGCCTTTGCCGAGGAGCTCTCGCGCATTGCCTGGCCGGCGGGCACCGCCGTCATCGAGGGCGGCCGCGCCCTGACGACGATGGGAGCGGTGATCGCGCCCGATGATTGCCTGATCGCGGACGTGTCGCACACCTCGGCGATGGCCGATCCGCGCCTTCATCCAATCTTCTCGGAATTTCGGCTGCCGCCCGTCACCCGATCGCAGGAGACCGTGGCGCTGTTGACGATGTATGCCAGCAATATCGCCGGCCATTACTACTATGGCCACTGGATGCTGGACACGCTGCCGCGCTTCGCGCTGCTGGAGAGAAGCGGCATCGCCTGGGACAAGCTGATCGCCCCGCAAGCGACGCGCTTCCAGCGCGACACGCTGCGGCTCCTCGGCGTCGATTCAAGCAGGATCATCGCCGAGCGCGACCTTCATATCGAGGCGGATCGGCTGGTGGTGCCGAGCCTGCCTGGTCTCCCCGGCAATCCGCCGCGCTGGGCCTGTGAATTCCTGCGCAGCCGCTTTCTGCCGCTGGCGCCGCCGAGCACGCGCTCGGACCGCCGGATCTATATCTCGCGCGAGAAGGCCAGGACGCGCCACGTCATCAACGAGCGTGAATTGCTGCAAGCCCTCGAACCGCGCGGCTTCGAGCGTGTGCTGCTCGAGGACCTGCCGTTCCTCGAGCAAGTGCGTCTTCTCAACGAGACGGCGATCGTCGTCTCGCCGCACAGCACCGGCCTCACCAATCTCCTGTTCTGCCGCCCGGGGACCGCGGTCATCGAGATATTCGCCCCGCGCTACGTCACCACCTGCTGGTACGCTCTCGCCAACGAGTTGGACCTCGACTACGGCTACGTCATCGGCATCGGCAAGCGGGGTGGCGGACATCGCGTCCACGAGGACATCGTGGTGGACATCCCGCAAGTGCTGCGGCTGCTCGACGAGACGATGGACGCGTCGCCGCTGCGCGCCGGCGCCGCGCAATAACGCGCCTCTACAGGCACATCGTCACGTCGCATCGCGGGCCGCCGCTGGTGACGCGGTCGCGCGCGCCCGCCGGCGAGGCGCGCCGTGTCACTCTCATCGTGATGCCGATCCCTGCCTGTTCAGGCTGGCGATGGTTTTCTTCACGGCTCCCGATGCCAATCCGGATTGCCTTCACCCACCCGCCCACGCAGGTCAATGACCCGCGCTCAAAGGGGAATTGAGCCTTGAGCTCGCGCGCGACGTCCACAATCGCGAGACGTCGCGTGCCGGCAGTCGCCGCCCCGATCTCTGCTATCGAGAACTCGACGGTGTGCCGCTTGGCGGAATGACAAAACCGGGCGGGCCCCAGCCGCCGGCAATCGGCGGGAAATTGACCGGGCTGGCGAATACGCGGCTGCCGCCCGCGATCGCATAGGTGCCGCCGGAAATCTGCGGATTCTCGAATATCGGGTTGTTGTCGCCGGCGACCGGCCCGTCGGTGCGCACTTGGCCGCCTGCGCGATTGTGATAGACGTTGTTCCGTATCGAGTACCAGGACGCCGGCGTGCCCGGACTTTGGATATACGAATAGCCGTTCATGAAGCCGATGGTGTTCTGCTTCCCGGCAAAATCAGAAATGATGATGTTCCCGGTAAAGCTGTTGCCGCCCATTCCGGCGATGCTGGCATGGTCATGTCCCCATTGCACCGTGTACTGGCCGGCGGAGGTGCCGAGATCGACGATGTTTCCGCCGACGTGATTGTCATGGCCATTATGCAGGAAGATGCCCGTCGCGCTGTGACCGGTCCCTGGCGCTGCGGGCCCGACGATGTTGCCGACCACTGTGACATTGGAGGCATTGTCGTCGAGGTAAATACCATTCACCTTGGTGACACGGGGAGCGCCGTAATCGCGGACGAAGTTGCCGGCGACTGAGACGCGCGACGTTTGCGTCCCACCGTGCCCGGACACGTAAATGGCGCCGCTGTCGCTCACCCGCTGAGCGGCGCGCAAGACGACGTTGCCGGCGATCACGCTGCCATCGATACTCTCCCGCGCATCATAGGGATTGAGGCCGATCCCCATGCTGCCGACATCGTGGACGTAGTTGTGCCGGATGGTCGAGCGCGGCGCGTCGCCCCAGAAATAGATGCCGCCGGAATTCCAGTTGCTTACCGTGTTGAAGCCGGAATCGCAGTTCTCCACGGTATTGCCGGCAGCTGTGCCGTTTTTGCCGCCGCCCTCGACGATGATGCCGTAGGTCGTGAAATGCTGGAGCTTGAGGCCGTTGATCGTGATGTCGGAACCGCCCTTGATGTCGATCATCCAGTCGACGCGGTTACCGCCCTCCAGCACCGCCGAATTGACCCCGTCCGGCGGATAGTATCGCCATGTCTCGCCATCGTCGGCGGCGGTGAGCGTCAGGCGGTCCCGTCGATCGTAGACGCCGGCGCGCAGGCAGACGACCTTGCGGCCGGCGCGACGAGCGGCGCCTTGCGCTTTCTCGAGCGTCGCGAAGGGCGCTGTCGCCGTCATGCCGTTGTTGCGGTCGCTCCCCGTCGGCGCGACGAAGAAGTTGCAGGCCGGCGCGCCGCCGCTCGCGGAAACGCCAGCCGCCTCGGCCGCACAACCGATCGACGGTACCAGCAGCAGCGGGAGAGCGAGG
>DASYXG010000210.1:0-2377 GCA_035935235.1 Allostellaceae bacterium | reverse complement strand
GCACCTCAAGGACATGGTGATCGACGGGGTGGCCGGCGAAGTCCTCTACCCGTCGCAGGGGCTGTTTTACTTCAAGGTGGCGGACACCGGCCTGATGTCGGCGATCTTCCGCGCCTACAACGATTGGCTCGCCGGGTTCTGCCGCACCGATCCCGCCAGGCTCAAAGGCATCGCGATGATCAACCTGGACGATGTCGAGGACGGGACGAGGGAGCTGGAGCGCGCCGCCCGCCTCGGCCTCTGCGGCGCGATGATCGCCGAGTATCCCGCCGAGGACCGGCGGTACGATCAGCCCGAATACGAGAAGTTCTGGGCCGCGGCCGCTGCGCTCGAAATGCCGCTGAGCCTGCACACGGCCACGCGGCGGCACGGCAAGATCCGCGGCGCCGGCGCCGGCACGCTGCGCGACGCCAGCAGCCGCGCGACGAAGGCGTTCTATCCGGCGCTGTCGATGTGCGACATGATCTTCTCGGGCGTGTTCGAGCGCCACCCGCGCCTCATGCTCGCCATCGTCGAGTTCGAGCTGTCATGGGCGCCCAATGTGCTCACCTCGATGGACTACACCTACCGCGAGCGCCACGGCGAGGCGCTTTATCGGTTCAAGGACGGCACGCTGCCGAGCGACTTCTTCCACCGCAATGTCGTGCTGAGCTTTCAGGAGGACGCCATCGGCATTCGCCTGCGCGATGTCATCGGCGTCGACAACATGATGTGGGGCTCGGACTATCCGCACAGCGAGTCGACGTTTCCGGAGTCGCGCCGGATCATCTCGGAAATCCTGGCCGGGGTGCCGGACGCCGAACAGGCCAAGATCGTCGGCGGCAATACCGCCCGCGTCTACGGCTTCGACGTCGGAAGGCTAAGCGTCGCCGCCTAAGACAGACGAAATCAATTTGGCACCCAGGCCGCGGCCCTGATCTCGCCGAATTCGCGCGCGATCTTGCGCCACGACGCGCCGGCATCCTCGGTGACATAGACCTCGCCGAACAGGCTGAACGCGACAATGCGGTCGGCGTTGGCGGGGTGCGTCGCAAGCCCCCACATCGTGGCGTTGGGCTGACCGGGAAGCGGCAGAACTTCCCAGCGCTGGCCGTAATCGGTGGTGCGCAGCACGTGGCCCTTTTCGCCCGTCGTGGTCTCGCCGCACCCGGCATAGAGCACGTGGGGATCGTCGGCCTTGACCGCGATGCCGCGAGCGTAAGGCAGCGGCCATTTCTCCCGTATCTCCAGGGATTGCCAGGTGTCGCCAAGATTGTCGCTGACGAAGACCTCGCGTGCGGTGCTGGCATAGAGACGCTTGGGCTGCGTCTGGGCGATCGCCACGGCGTGGATGTCGGGGTCGTACAAGCCGGTCTTCTGGTGCGTCCAGGTGTCGCCGCCGTCGGTGCTGCGGAAGACGCCGTCGATCTCGACCCCGGCCCAGACATTGCGATGATCGTCGGGGTCAACGACAAGGCCGGTGACGAAGGGCACGCCGATCGAGCACTCCGAAGCGATGTCGACGGCCAGTCTCTCCCAGCACCGTCCCCCATCCCGCGAGCGATAGATTCCGGCCGGGCGCGTGCCGGCAAAGAGAATATCGGGATCGACCGGGTCGATGGTCAGCGACCAGATCATCGGCAGGTCGCCTTGCGCGCCGATGCGCTCCCATTGCATCCCGCCATCGTGGCTGGCGAACAAGCCCGTATCGCCGCCGGCGAAAACGGTATGCGGCTGGGTCGGATGGGCGACCAAGGCCTGGATGCGGCTGTTGAGCGGAAACGGCGCGCGATGCCGTGTCCACGACTGGCCAGAATCCGGGCTGTTCCAGACGCCCCAGCCGGCCGTTCCCAGACAGATGCTGTAATTCGCTGGCATGGCCGCCCCCTCCGGTTTGTTGGGCCTTCTAGCCGTTCAGCTGCCGCTTCAGCTCGGCCCACTGGTCGAGCACCGGCAGGATCTTGTCGCGCGGCTCCGACATCAAACCGGTGTTGACCCCGACGACGCCGAGATCGCGCATCCGCTTCAGATGGTCGGCGTCGAGCGGGCAGCCGCCCATGGTCACCGGCAGCGGCGGGCGCCCGGCGTCGGCGGCCATCTTCTTGAACGCCGGCAAAATCTCCTCGGCCTTCCCCGACGAGGCATTCGGATACCAGCCGTCGCCGTAGCGCACCGCGCGGCGCGCGGCCCATGGAAACGCGCCGCCGACGATGACCGGCGGGTGCGGCTTCTGCACCGGCTTCGGCCAGGTCATCATCGGTACGACATTGACCGTCTCGCCGTGATATTCGGCGGTCGACTTGGTCCAAATCTCCTTCATCGCCTCGATCTGCTCGCGCATGTGCAGCATACGCGTGGCGAACGGGGTGCCGTGGCTCTCGACCTCCTCGACATTCCA
>DASYXG010000209.1:0-19542 GCA_035935235.1 Allostellaceae bacterium | reverse complement strand
CGCCTTCGAGGGCGATGTCTGGCAGTGGCATCAGGATTACGGCACCTGGGCGCGCGACGACGGCATGCCCGAGCCGCGGGCGATGAACATCGCCGTTTTTATGGACGAGGTGATGCCGATCAACGGCCCGCTGATGCTCGTGCCCAAGAGCCACAAGCAGGGCGTGCTCGCGGCCGGGCACGATCTCGAAACCACATCCTACCCGCTCTGGACGCTCGACAAGGAGACCGTGACGGGGCTGGTCGAGCAGGGCGGCATCGTCGCGCCGACCGGCAAACCCGGCTCGATGCTGATGTTCCACGGCAATCTGGTGCACGCTTCGGCGCCCAACATCACGCCTTACCCGCGGCGCATCGTCTATCTGACGCTCTGCGCGGTCTCGAACTACATCAGGAAGCCGACCCGGCCGGAATGGATCGCGCATCAGGATTTCCGGCCGATCGAGCCGGTGGCGGACAGCGCGCTACTCGATTACGCGCGCCGTTATAAGGCGGCCGCGGAATGAACCTCCATCGCCTCGCGCAGGAGCGCGCCGCCGGCGGCAAACCCGTACGCGTCGGGCTGATCGGCGCCGGCAAGTTCGGCTCGATGTTTTTGAACCAAGTGCCGACGATGCCCGGCGTTGAGATTGTGGTGATTGCCGATCTCGATCCGGAGCGCGCCCGCAATGCCTGCCGTAACGTCGGCTGGGATGCGGCGCGCATCGCTCGCACCGAGTTCGTCTCCTCCGGCGCCGAAGCCTGTGCCCATCCGCGGGCCGAGGTTGTAGTCGAGGCCACCGGCAGCCCGACCGCGGGCATTGGCCACGCCCGCGCCGCGAGCGCCGCCGGCAAGCACATCGTCATGGTCAATGTCGAGGCCGACGTGCTGGCCGGACCGCTTCTGGCCGAAGAGGCGCGGGCGAAGGGTACGGTCTACTCGCTCGCCTATGGCGACCAGCCGGCGCTGACCTGCGAGATCGTCGATTGGGCGCGCGCCTGTGGCTTCGAGGTCGCCGCCGCTGGCAAGGGCACAAAATACCTGCCGGCCTATCACGCAGTGACCCCTGACGACATCTGGGCGCATTACGGGCTGACGCCGGAGGAGGCGAGACGAGGCGGAATGAACCCGCAAATGTTCAACTCGTTTCTCGACGGCACCAAATCGGCGATCGAGATGGCGGCGATCGCCAATGCGACCGGGCTCGACGTGCCGTATGACGGGCTTGGCTTCCCGCCCTGCGGCGTCGATGACTTGCCCGAAATCCTGCGGAGCGGCCGCTCGCTCGACCATGACGGCATGGTCGAGGTGGTGTCGTGCCTCGAACGCGACGGAAGGCCGGTGTTTCGCGATCTGCGCTGGGGCGTGTACGCCGTGCTCAAGGCGCTCAACGACTACGCGCGGACCTGCTTCAAGGAATACGGGCTCAAGACCGACGCCAGCGGCTGGTACGCTGCGATGTACAAGCCCTATCACCTGATCGGGCTCGAGCTCGGTATCTCGGTGCTGTCGGCGGCTTTGCGTGGGGAGCCGACCGGTCAGCCCCATGGTTGGCGCGGCGACGCGGTCGCGGTCGCCAAGCGCGATCTGCGCGCCGGCGAGACGCTCGATGGCGAGGGCGGCTTTACGGTCTGGGGCAAACTGATCCCTGCCGAACGCAGTCTTGCGGAAGGCGCGCTGCCGATCGGCCTCGCGCACCGCGTCCCGCTCAAGCGCAATGTCGCCGCTGGCGCGGTCGTGCGCTGGGCTGATGTCGATGTTCCCGATACCGAGGCGGTGCGGGCGCGGCGCGAGATGGAACGGCGCTTCGCGCCATCCGCCGCGATCGCCGCACAATAACACGGGCTGATCTTACCGCCCGGCTGGCTGGAGGATTGATCTCGCGCAGAGGGCGCTCATCACATCACGCTTAGCAGGAGGCACCGATGCCGGTTCAACGTTTCGCGCCGATGACCAAGGATTTTGCGACCTTCGACTGCGACGCACACGTCACCGAGCCGCCGCTGATCTGGGAGCGCGCACACGAATTTCTGACCCGTGACGAGCTCGATGCGTTGAAACGCACGATCTGGTGGGATGCGGAAGGCCGCCTCTTGATCGTGAACGGCCGGGCCGGGGTCGGGCTCGGCTCGCCGCGCATGGGGGGCATCCCGGGCACCATGCGGGTCATCTCCAATGCGGGGCCGGGCGTCAAGCACGACATCCAGCGCGCGTTGAACGTCCGCAACCTCAATCCCAAAACGGCGCTGACCCAGGAACAGGTCGCCTATCTCGATCACGCCGGATCTTACGAGCCGCATGCGCGGCTCAAAGACATGGATATCCAGGGCATCGACCAGGTCATGATCATTCCGACCGAGATCGACATCTATCCGTGGCTCGAGGATGCGCTCGGCGCCAAGGCGTTCTGCCGCGCCTACAATGAATGGGCGTACGAGTACACGAAGGCCGATCCCGAGCGGATCTTCTTTGCCGCCCTCATCCCGATGCAGCACCCCGACTACGCGGTCGAGGAGGTGAAGCGGGTTGCGGCGCTCGGCTGCCGCGTCGCGTTGGTCCGACCGATGGATGCGATGGGCAACTATCCGCTGCAGCCGAAATACGAGCCGGTGTGGGATGCGCTCGAAGAAACCGACATGGTCTACGGGATGCATCCGTTTCCGGCGTTCGGCAGCTCGAAGCCGTCCGGCTATAGCGAGCAGTATTCGGGCGCCGAGTTGATCCGCCGGACGGTCGCGACCGCCGGCCTGCCACACTCGTTCCTCACCAACGTCCAGAATTTCCAGTCCGAAGCGGCGCTGTGGGTTACCACAGTGCTGATGTCGGGTTTTTTCGAGCGGCATCCGAGGATCAATGCCGCGGTGTTCGAAGCTTCGTCGACCTGGCTCAGCTTCCTCATCGACGAATGCGACAAGTTCTACAAGCTCTACCGCAACGAGCGGCAACTGCCGCCGCTCAAGAAACTGCCGAGCGAGACCTTCTTCGAGCATTGCATGAGCGGCTTTGAGGGCGACGAAGCGCCGCCGGCGCGGTTGCCGGAGTTCTATGGGGATATCCTGTGCTGGTCGTCCGACGTCTATCACCACGACGGTGACGATGCTTGGCGGGCGATCGAGACGATGCAGAAGTACGATTTGCCGAAGGAGCATCAGGCAAAGTTCCTCGGCGCCAACGCCCGGCGCCTCTACAAGGTGCAGGCGCCGGGCAAAATCATCCGCGACCGCGTCACCGAGATTGTGCGGCCCGATTGGTGGCCCACCGAGGAAGAAGTGCGCGCCGCGTTGCGGCCGGAGGCATCGGTGCGCCACCTGGCGGCCGAATAAATCTGCAACACCGGACAGCGGAGGCCGCCATGCCGAGCAAGGGTTTTTCGGTGTTCGACAGCGACAGTCACGTCGTTGAGCCGAGAGCGCTTTGGGACAAGTACCTCGATCCGGAATATCGCGTGCTGGGCAAGCATGCCCTTTGGCGCCAGGAGGGTAAGAACGGCTCATACCTCAAGGTCAATGGCGAAGTGTTTCGCGACCGAGGCAATCCCAACCTGCCGCGCCATGCGCTATGGCGCCCCGGTATGACGTGGGAGGCGATTGGCGAGCTCGATCCGCACATCCGGCACGCGATGACCGAGGGGGCGACCGACCCTCAGGAACGCCTGAACGATATGGACGCGATGGGGGTCGACCAGGCGCTGCTTTATCCGACCTGGTTTGCCGAGGGGTTCTTCCTGGTCCAAGACCCAGACGTCGCCTACGCGTTGGCGCGCGCCTATAACAACTGGATCGTCGATTTCTGCAAAACCGCCGCGGACCGGCTGTTCGCCGCCGCGGTTCTGCCGCTGCAAGACATGGATTTCGCGCTGGAGGAGTTGGATCGGGTAGCCCGGATCCCGTCATTCCGTGCCGTGTTTATCCGACCGATGTTCCTCGAAGACCGCTATCTCAACCATCCTTACTACGACCCGCTTTGGGCTGAACTCGAGCGCCTCGCAATCACCGCGGCCGTGCATCCGACGGCGGGGCTGTGGAACCCCGAATGGACCTCGCACGGCCCATTCTTTGAAAAGATCAAGGACCGCTTCGTCCAGCCGATCGCGCCGGGCGGAGGTGGTGGCCCGTTTGCCGGCGGCAGTGGCGGCGCTGGCCAGACGACGACATTCATCGGCGCGACTCCACTCGGCCATCCGTTGGCGCCGATCCTGGCGCCATGGCTCGACAACCACATGTTTGTCGGCTCCACGCTGCTCGGTTTCACCGTCATGGAGCGCTATCCCGCGATGAAGGTCGTCGTCGCCCATGGCAAGGCATCGTGGATGCAGGAAGTGCTCGAAAAGATGGAGGCATCCACGCGCGTCATCCCGCTCCTCCACCATTACCCGGTCAGCACCGAGCCGGAAGAGCTATGGGAGCACGGCAACGTGATGCTTGGTTTTGATGCCGAGGAACGGATGATCCTCAAATTGCCGCACGATTTTGCAAAGAAGGTGGTCTGGGGGTCGCGCTACCCGCATCACGACGCGACCAGCGCCTGGGATGCGTTGGGCCGCTTACGTAGCGCCGATGTGCCGCAGCCACTGATCGCGCAAATGATGGGCGGCAATGCCGCTCGCCAATTCGCGGTTGCGCCACTTCGTGAGTCTTGAGGCTCAGTTTGCCTGTCGTAACGGACGCGGCTCTCCCCGCCCCCTAGGGCGCGTGTAGATTGGTCCGCTGAGCGGGCATCACCGGCCGGCTAAGACCGCAGCGGCGAATGGCCGCTAAGCGTCGAACAGCGGACCTCCGCTGGCGGCCCGCCCGCTGTCTCCTTCGCGCCGCAAGCTGCCCATGGTCAATTCGCCCTTCGGTCAGGCGTCAGGCGATCCGCGCGAACGAGCTGCGCAATCTCGCTCGGCTATCGCGTTGAGCGCTACAAGCTCCCTGCTTTGTGTTGTCGGCGGCGCTGGCGGGCTCGCCCTTGCGACCAAGACCCCGGTGTTTGCAGTTCGCTTCGCTAACCGACGCCAATCGGACAACGCCGGGCCAAATCGGGTGATGAGGCGGGCCGCTGCACTCTCGCCGGAGGCCTTTTGGCCGGCGTCAGCTTTGCCAGCGCAGAGTCCGCGTTTTGACCGGATTCTCGAACGGCCGATTCTCAGCGCGCGCAGCGCGATACTCGCGCTTCAGACTGGTGTACCAACGCGCCTGAATGTCGGCGTCGCCGACCAGCATCAGCTGCGGGTGGTATTTGAGCCCCTCGTTCTGCCGGCCCAGCACGTCGCGGTCCTGGCCGAGGAACTTGCGGATGAACGGCCGCAGTGCCGGCCGCAGCGCGTTGAGCCACGGCATCGTCCAGTACAGGCAATTGTTGAGTTCGACGGTTATATCGTCGATCGGCGTCATCGCCGTCATGTTGACGAGCGAATGTCGGCCGACGCTGGTGTGCTCGACCCGCACGCCCGGCAGGACAAAAGCAATCTCAGTCTCCATCCGCCCGCCGCCCAGAAGCTTGTAAGCGCGCGAATTGCCTGATGTCTGGTGCCGTTCCATCCTGAAGCCGAACGGCGAGCGCGCGAAGCTCTTTTCCTTTTCGGCGAAGTCGTGGCCCGAACGCCAAAACCATGAGCGATGCACGAACGGCACGTGGCCCGGGTCCATCAGGCCGATCACTGCATGGTCGTAAACTGCATCGAAGCGCACGGTCTCGGCGACCTGCGGCCCGATGTGTGCGGCAAACGCTTCGAACTCCGGGATCTGCGGCGCTGAGTCAGGTTCCTTACCGAAATAGACCCAGATGTTGCCGTTGACCTCGCGCACCGAGTAGCACGGCGCAGCAATGCGGCCGAGATTGATCTTCTGCTCCTCGACGAGCGCCGGAATCGCGGTGCAGACACCGTTCGTCGCAAAACGCCAACCGTGATAGCAGCATTCGAGTTCGCGCCCGTCGAAGCGGCCGAGTGATAGTGGCATCGCGCGGTGCGGGCAAAGGTCGCGCAGCGCGAAGGCCGCGCCGTCGCGGTCGCGACCAATGAGCACCGGCTCGCCCAGCATCACCTTGCCCAGCATTCTTCCGCGCCTCAGCTGGGCGCTAGGCACCGCGTAATACCAGGCTTCCCGTAGAGGTGCCGCATCATCCATTATCCGTAAATCCCGACCCGCACCCTAGCTGCGGAAGCGCAGAACCCGCGCCTCCACGGGGTTGACGAATGGCCGCTTCTCCGCACAGGCACGCGCATATTCCTGCTTCAGCCGGTAACACCATTTAGCCTGGGTGTCGGCGTCATCGATAAGCATCGTTGGCGGATCATATTTGGCGGACCGCGCCTGGAGCCGCATTGCACCGCCGTCCTGCGCCGCAAAAGCGCTGACGATGACCCGCCCCAACGGCTTCAGCAGCTTGAGCAGCGGGTTCGTCCAGTAGATCGCATAGCTCTCTTCGATTTCGTTGTCGGAGATCGCGGTGATGGTGTTGAGTGTCACCAACCGGTGCCTGCCGAACTCTATGTGCTCGATGCGGATACCCGGCAGGCGGAAGATGATCTGCGTCTGCGCCTTGCCGCCCAGCAGCCGGTAGGGAGCGTAATTCGACGATGGCCGGTGCGGCACCATCGTGAAGCCATAATCCGACGGGACGAACGCCTTTTCCTTCTCGCGCGCCGATCCCCGCCGGCGCCACCACCACGAGACATGGATATACGGGTTGTGCGTGGGATCGACGAGATTGTAGAGCGCGTCGTCGGGCCGCGTCTTGACGTGTACGCTGTAGGTCAGATTTGGCCGCGCGGCGCCTGCAATGTCGGGCAGCACCGGGATCGCCGGCGCGCTGTCGGGATCCTCGCCGAAGAAAACCCAGATGTTGCCCTGCACCTCGCGGACCTTGTAGGCAGGCACGCAAATCCGGCTGACATCGTGCGGATGCAATTTCGGAAGTGACGGGATCGCCGCGCACCGCCCGTTCGGCTTGAAGCGCCAACCGTGATAGGCGCATTCGATCTCGCCATCGCTGAATTTCCCGTAATGCAGAGGAATGCCGCGATGCGGGCAGAGGTCGCGAAGGCCAAACACCGTACCGTCGCGGCCTCGCCCGAAGACGATCGGCTCGCCGAGATAGACTCGTGGCAACAGCCGGCCCGGCTTTAGCGCCGCGCTCGGCATCGCGTAGTACCACATCTCGCGCAGCGGCTTCGCCCGTTCGGCGGCTAAGTCTTTCCCTCGCATCGCGGGCGAAATTAAAGCCAATGCCACGCCGCGTCCAACCCATGGTTGCTTGACGCTAAGGTCAGAAATATTGTTCCAATAATACCGGAGGCCTAGCCGCAATTCGAGAGGGTCATGGCGGACGGTCGCTTCTTTCACCGCGCCGGGCCGTTTACAGTAGAGGCGCTGGCGGCGCTGACCGGCGCCGTGCTTGCCGACCCGTTGCAGGGCGACCGCGTGATCGAAGACGTTGCGCCGCTCGAGACGGCCGGTCCCGCCGATGTGACTTTTCTCGCCAACCGCAAATACACCGATGCGTTCCTGAACTCCCGAGCAGGAGCTGGGTTTGTCGACGAGACTACAGCCAAACGGGCACCTGCGGGATTGGCGGTGTTGGTGTCGCGCGAACCATACAAAGCATTCGCATGCGCAGCGCGGGCGTTTTATCCGCAGCAGCCGGTCACCCCTTGCCGGGCGACTTCGGCGATCATCGCCCCCTCGGCGACAGTGCCGCAAGATTGCTCGATCGGCGCCAACGTCGTCATTGAAGCAGGGGCGCGGCTTGGCGCACGCTGCGCGATTGGCGCTCATACGTTGATCGGCGGCGGGGTCGAGATTGGCGATGATTGCCGGATTGCTACGGGTGTAACGCTGACCCACTGTATACTGGGAGAACGCGTCGTATTGCACCCGGGGGTGCGCATTGGTCAGGCCGGCTTCGGCTTCGCCCCCGATGCGGCCGGCCCAATCAAAGTGCCGCAACTTGGCCGCGTGATCATTGGGGATGACGTGGATATCGGCGCCAATACCACGATCGACCGCGGATCGATGCACGATACGGTGGTCGGCCCAGGTACGATGATCGATAATCTGGTACAGATTGGACACAATGTCGTCATTGGTCGCGGCTGCGTTTTGGTCTCTCAGGTCGGGATCGCGGGAAGCACGAGGCTGGGGGATTTCGTCGTGATCGGGGGACAGGCGGGCTTGGCCGGCCATTTGGAGATCGGCGATCGCGCGCGGATCGCCGCGAAGTCCGGAGTGATGCGGGACGTGAAGCCGGGCGAGACCGTGATCGGCTCTCCGGCCGTTCCCAAGCGTGAGTTCTGGAAGCAAGTGGCGATGGCCAAGAAGCTGGGCAGCGGATAACCGAGCCAGCTCGCGCCGGATGCGGTGCAGTTCTACAAGAACTATCGCGGGCGTCAGTAACCTGACCCTAACCGGCTTGGCGGCTCGCCCGCGTCGGTGCTAAACAGGCCTTGCTGTATGCACGCCCGCAGGAGAGGCCGCATTCACCCTCAAGGGAGGGTGCGGCGCCGAAGGAGCAACCGCCCCGGAAACTCTCAGGCAAAAGGACTGCGGGTGTAAGAGCGCTCTGGAAAGCGGCGGCGGGCCGGTAGCCCGCTGCTCACCGAAGGAGTAAGCCGCCTCTGGGTCGCATGACCGCTGGCGGTGAATCTCTCAGGGAAAAGCGACAGAGGGGGCATCTCTGGTGGCGTTTTGCGCCGCCGCGACAGAGGTGCGCCCGTGACCCTTGCCGACGATAAGAAGCTGCGGCAAACGCCACTCCATGCGCTGCATGTCGCGCTCGGCGCGCGGATGGTGGCGTTTGCCGGCTACGAGATGCCGGTGCAGTACAACGGCATCATCGCTGAGCATCTTCACACCCGCGCCAAAGCCGGGCTCTTCGATGTCTCGCATATGGGCCAGATCGCGCTGCGCGGGTCCGGTGCGGCGATCGTGCTGGAAGCGCTCGTGCCCGGCGACCTCACGGCGCTGGCGCCGGGCCGGATGCGTTACACACTGCTGCTCAACGAAGCTGGCGGCATCATCGACGATTTGATGGCGACTCGGCGTGACGACGGCTTGGCCGTGGTCGTTAACGCCGCGCGCAAGGATGTCGACCTGGCGCATCTGCGCGACCGTCTTTTGGTCGGCGTGACGATCGAACCGGCTTTCGAGCGCGCGTTGCTGGCGTTGCAGGGGCCGCTCGCGGCGGCCGTGCTGGCGCGGTTCGTTCCCGGCATCGACCGCATACCGTTCATGAGCGCCGCCGAAGGCACGATCCGCGGCGTCGCGGCGGGTATCACCCGCTCCGGCTATACCGGTGAGGACGGTTACGAGATATCCATCGCGCCCGAGCACGCGGTCGCGGTCGCCGAGACCCTGCTCGCCCAGCCTGAGGTCGCGCCGGTCGGTCTCGGGGCGCGCGACACGCTGCGGCTCGAAGCCGGCTTATGCCTTTACGGCCACGACATCGACGAGACCACGACGCCCATCGAAGCCGGTCTCGTCTGGACGATCGGCAAGCGCCGCCGGGCGGAGGGCGGCTTTCCCGGCGCCGACCGCATTCTGAGCGAACTGGCGGAGCCGCCCGCGCGTCGCCGCGTCGGCATCCGCCCCAACGACCGCGCCCCGGCGCGCGAAGGCAGCGCCATCCTCGACCCAGCCGGCAATCCTGTCGGCACCGTGACGAGCGGCGGCTTCGCGCACTCGCTTAACGCCCCGATCGCGATGGGCTATCTCGCCCGCGACCATGCCGGCCTCGGCGCGCCGGTCTCGCTGGTCGTCCGCGACGTGCCCCGCCCGGCCCTCGTTTCCGCCATGCCCTTTGTCCCCACCCGCTATTACCGCGGCTCCTGAGGAGTTCCCATGCCGACATTGCGCTTCACCAAGGACCACGAATGGATCCGCCAGGATGGCGACACCGCGGTGATCGGCATCACCGATTACGCCCAGCAGCAGCTCGGCGACATCGTTTATGTCGAGTTGCCCGCGGTCGGCACGCAGGTTGAGGCGGGGAAGGAGGCCGCGGTGGTCGAATCGGCGAAGGCGGCGAGCGAGGTCTACGCGCCGGTCTCGGGCGAGGTGGTGGCAGTCAACGAGGCGATCGCCGGCGACCCGGCCAAGGTCAACGCCGATCCGCTCGGTGAGGGCTGGTTCCTCACCGTCAAGCTCGCCGACCCCAAGGCGCTGGACGGGCTGATGGACGAGGCCGCCTATCAGAAATTCGTCGCGGAGCAGGGTTGATGCGCTACCTACCGCTCACCCCCGGCGACCGCCGGCAAATGCTGGCGGCGATCGGGGTCGGCTCGATCGACGATCTGTTTTCCGATGTGCCTAAATCGGCTCGCCTCGACGGGCTTGTCGATCTGCCGCTGGCGCAGGGCGAGCTCGCGGTTGAGCGCGCATTGTCGCAAATGGCGGCGAAGAATGTCGCCGCCGGCTCGGCGCCGTTCTTTATCGGCGGTGGGGTCTATCGCCATCACGTGCCGGCCGCGGTCGATCATCTGATCCAGCGCGGCGAGTTCCTGACGTCCTACACGCCGTACCAGCCCGAGCTGGCGCAGGGCACGCTGCAATCGCTGTTCGAGTTCCAGACCCAGGTCGCGCTGCTGACCGGGATGGAGGTCGCCAACGCCTCGCTCTATGACGGCGCCACCGCTTGCGCCGAGGCGGTGGCGATGGCGCACCGCGTCACCCGCCGCGGCAAGGCGGTGCTGTCGGGCGCGCTCCATCCGCACTACCGCGAGGTCTGCCAGACCTATGCCCAGTTTTCCGGGTTGCAAGTCGAGGCGCTGAAGCCGACGCCGGGGGTCGCCGACCCGATCGACCTCGACAACGAAACCGCCTGCGTCGTCGTGCAATACCCCGATTTCTTCGGCGAGCTGCGAGACTGTTCGGCGCTCGCGGCGCGCTGTCATCAGGCGGGTGCGCTGCTGGTCGTCGTGGTGACCGAGATCGTCTCGCTCGGTGCGGTCAAGTCGCCCGGCGAGATGGGCGCCGACATTGTCGCCGGAGAGGGCCAGGCGCTTGGCAACGCGCTCAATTTCGGCGGCCCGCATCTCGGCCTCTTCGCCGCCCGCGAGCAGCATGTCCGGCAGATGCCGGGCCGCCTCGCCGGCCAGACCGTCGATGCCGACGGCAGGCGCGGCTGGGTGTTGACGCTTTCGGCCCGCGAGCAGCATATCCGCCGCGAGAGGGCCACCAGCAATATCTGCACGAATTCGGGCCTTTGCGCGCTCGCCTTTACCATTCATCTGGCGCTGCTCGGCGAGGCCGGGCTGACCCGGTTGGCAGAACTCAACCATGCCACGGCATGCAACCTTGCCGACCGGCTGGAAACGGTGCCGGGGGTAAGCGTCCTCAACCGCAGCTATTTCAACGAGTTCACCGTCCGTCTGCCGAAGCCGGCGGCGCCAATCGTCGATGAACTGGCGGAATTTGGCGTGCTCGGCGGCGTGCCGTTGTCGCGTTTCTATCCCGGGCGCGACGACCTCGCGAACCTGCTGCTGGTGGCGGCGACCGAAACCGCGACCGAGGACGATATCGAGCAGTTTGCCCACGCGCTCGCTGAGGTGCTGCGATGACCGGTTGGAGCCAGGCCCTCACCACGCATCCCGCGGCGGCCACTGAAACCGCGACCTTCACCGGCAATCGCGGCTTGCAGCTCGAAGAGAAGCTGCTTTTCGAGCAGGATTCTCCGGGGCATTGTGGCGTCGACCTGCCCGAGCCGCCTCCGCATAGGAGCCGCCTCGGCGGTCTCGAACGGCAGCGCCCGATCGGTCTCCCCGGGCTCAGCGAACCGCAGGTGGTGCGCCACTTCACCCGGCTGTCGCAGAAGAATTACGCGATCGACAGCGGGTTCTATCCGCTTGGCTCGTGCACCATGAAGCACAACCCGCGGCTCAACGAGAAGCTGGCGCGGCTACCGGGCTTCGCCGATCTCCACCCGCTCCAACCCCAATCGACGACCCAGGGCGCGCTCGAGCTGATCGATACTCTGGCGCATTGGCTGCGCACCCTCACCGGCATGCCGGCAATGGCGCTATCGCCCGCGGCGGGCGCACATGGCGAGCTCTGCGGCATGATGGCGATCCGCGCCGCGCTGACCGCGCGGGGCGACCCGCGCCAGCGCATCCTGGTTCCGGAGTCGGCGCATGGCACCAATCCGGCGACCGCGGCCACCTGTGGTTACGCGATCGAGCCGATCCCCAACAACCCGCGCGGCCGGGTCGATCTCGGCGCGCTCAAGGCCAAACTCGCGCCCGACGTCGCGGCGCTGATGCTGACCAACCCGAACACCTGCGGCCTGTTTGAGGACGAGATTCTGGAGATCGCCGAGGCGGTGCATGCGGCCGGCGCGTTCTTCTATTGCGACGGCGCCAATTTCAACGCGATCGTCGGGCGGGTGCGCCCGGCCGATCTCGGTATCGACGCCTTGCACCTCAATCTGCACAAGACCTTCTCCACCCCGCATGGCGGCGGCGGGCCGGGCAGCGGGCCGGTGGCGCTCGCCGCGTCTCTCGCCCCACACGCGCCGCTGCCGTGGATCGTGCATGGCGAGGGTGGGCGCGCGCTCATCGAGCACGCCGCCAAAGGACCGGAAGGGGGGCCGGCGACAAATTCGATTGGCCGGCTGAAAGGCTTTCACGGCCAGATCGGCATGTTCGTGCGTGCCCTTGCCTACATGATGAGCCACGGCGCCGACGGGCTTCGCCAGGTCGCCGAGGACGCGGTGCTCAACGCCAATTACCTCAGGGTGAGGCTCCAGGGAGCGTTAAGCCTGTCCTATCCCGGCACCTGCATGCACGAGGTCCTGTTTGACGATCGCTTCCTCAAGGACACTGGGGTGACCACGCTCGATTTCGCCAAGGCGATGATCGACGAGGGCTTCCACCCGATGACGATGTATTTCCCGCTCGTCGTTCACGGCGCGCTGTTGATCGAGCCGACCGAGACCGAGAGCAAGGCCGCGCTCGACCAGTTCGCTGACACCGTCAATGCGCTCGCGGCGCGCACCAAGACGGATGCTGCGGGCTTCCATGCCGCGCCGCGCCTCACCCCCCGCCGCCGCCTCGACGAAACCGCGGCAGCACGCAAACCGGTGTTGCGCTGGCAGCCCGAATTGTCGAAGCAAGAGGCTGCTGAATAGCAAATTAGATTTGTTAATTGAAATGTATTGACAGTTTGAGATTGCAAAATATCGTAAGCGCTCATCGAAAAGCACGGACTTGAGCCTGTCTTCGATCCGGCCCATGTCCTATGAGGTCGCTCGCGACGATCTAAAATCATCAGGCCAATTTAATGGAGGCTTCCATGTCGCTGCGCATCAATGACGAAGCGCCAAACTTCACCACCGAGACCACCCAGGGCACGATCAATTTCCACGACTGGATCGGCAATGGCTGGGCGATCCTGTTCTCGCACCCCAAGGATTTCACCCCGGTCTGCACCACCGAGCTTGGCTACATGGCCGGGCTGAAGCCCGAATTCGACAAGCGCGGCTGCAAGATCGTCGGCCTCAGCGTCGATCCGGTCGGCGATCACACCCGCTGGCAAAAGGATATCGAGGAGACCCAGGGTCACGCGGTCACCTATCCGCTGATTGGCGATCCGGAACTCAAGGTCGCCAAGCTCTACGACATGCTCCCGGCCGAGGCGGGCAACACCTCGCAGGGGCGCACCGCCGCGACCAACGCCACCGTGCGCTCGGTCTTCGTTATCGGCCCGGACAAGAAGATCAAGGCGATGCTCACTTATCCGATGTCGACCGGGCGCAATTTCGACGAGGTGCTGCGCATCCTCGATTCGGTGCAGCTGACCTCGCGCCACACCGTGGCGACCCCGGTCAACTGGAAACCGGGCGAGGACGTCATCGTCGCCCCGACGGTGCCGAGCGATGAAGCGAAACAGAAATTTCCGTCCGGCTTCCGCGAGGTGAAGCCCTATCTGCGCTACGTTCACCAGCCGCGCTAGCCGCTGCTGACCATCCCCGGGTCACAGGCCCGGGGATGACGGCCTCTCAGGCCGTCACTTCGGCATCAGATAAGAGGGGGTCGTCGTCGGCATTTGCGGCGGCGTCAATCCGCCGCGTCCCGGCGGCGCGTTGGCGGGCGCAACCCCGGTGCCGCCGAGCGGCAGATCGGCGAGATGCGGGGAGTCGCTCGCGGGGATGCCGGCAGTTTTCGCGATCGCGTCGATCTGCTTGTCGCTCAGCGTGATGCCGTAGAATTTGTCGTAGAAGTCCTGCGCCAATGAGCGCACATCGTTCTGGTTGGCGTTCGGATACAGCAGCACCGACAGCCAATAGAGCCCGATCAGCCGGTTGACCCCGGGCGGGTCGTCAATCCAGCCGAATGGGGTCCCCGGTGCCAAGTAGACGCGCTTGTTGCGCACGGCGGCGAGAACCCGCCAGCCTGGGTCGTGCAGTAGCGCATTATAGAAAGCCGGCGATTCGGCGATGATGACGTCGGGATTCCATCCCTGGATCTGCTGGCGCGTCACCGCGGCGGGGCCGCCGCCGGGCAGAGCGGCGACGTTGATCGCGCCGGCGTCCTCGATCGCCGCGGCCGCCGGCGACCCCGGCAATGCGGGCTCGAGCCCGGTGGCACCACGGCCGTAATAGACGCGAGGGCGGCCCACCGATGAATCGATCAGCAAATTCCCACGCAGCGCATTGACCGCGTGCTCGGCGGAGCCAGCGAGGTCATCGCCGCGGTCGGCGACGCCAAACAGCCTTCCCGTGACGCGCAGCATCGTCGCCATCCGGTCGAAGCTGCCGTCGAGCAGGATGTAGGGCGTGCCGGTTGCCTGGGTCACCTGGTCGGCGAAGGCGGCGCGATCTGGCGTCACCTCACCGACATCGACGATGACGTCTGGCTTCACCCGGGTGATCGCGGCGATCGCCGCCGGATCGGCGATCGGGCCAAGCGTCGGCAAATACTTGGCGTGCGGTGGCAACGCGCCGATTGGCGGCCGGACCCAGCCGGCCAGCTTGTCGGGCGCCAGCACAAGCACCAACACTTCGGCGCTCATATTGGCGGCCATGGCGCGATTGATCTGGTCGGGCAGGATCAGGCGGCGGCCGGCGGAATCGGTGAACTCGGCCGCAAATGCCGGCATCGCCACCAGCCCGGCAACCAGGAGGGCGGCAAGACGCGCGGCAAACGGTCGAAGCGGCATCGGCACCCTCGTGAAAGGAAGGAAACGTGCCTCGACTATAGTCCGGGCAATCCGTCTGGCAAGCGCAGGTCGGCGCGCGCTGGTTGGGTCAGCCGGCGGCGGCAACGCCCGGATGCGGGCCGGGGCAGGGCTGCACTTCGACGGTAAGATGGCTGAGCCCTCCGATTCCCGCGAGCCTAGATTTGTAGGCCTGCGGCGGTTCGGGCTTGTCCGCGACCAGCGAGACCAGCGCCGCGTGGTGGCCGGGCCCGACGCGCCAGATATGAAGATCGGCGATGCGATCACCACCTGTCTCGAGCCGCTCGTGAATCTGCTGCGCCAAGCCGCTCTCCGGGCGCATATCGAGCAGTACCGCGCCGGCCGCGCGCAACAACCCCCATGACCAGTTGGCGATGACCAGCGCGCCGACGATCCCCATCGCCGGGTCCATCCACACCCAGCCGAGCGCGTAGCCGGCGCTGAGGCCGATAACCGCCAGCACCGACACGGCGGCGTCGGCCACGACATGGACATAGGCCGCGCGCAGGTTGAGGTCCTCGCCGCCGTGGTGATGGTGGTGGCCGTGCTCCTGTTCGTGACCATGGCCGTGGCCATGATCGTGGTCATGGTCATGGTCATGGTGATGATGCTCACCATGGCCTTCGCGCAGCAGCCACGCGCTCACCAAATTGACGGCGAGGCCGACCGCGGCGAGCGGGATCGCCTGGGCGAAGGCAATGGGCACGGGGTAGACGAGGCGCATCACGCTCTCCGCGCCGATCGCGACCGCGATCATCGCCAGCACAATCGCGCTGGAAAACGCCGCGAGCTCGCCGAGCTTGCCGGTGCCAAAGGCGAAACGCTCGTCGCGCGCATGCCGCCTGGCGTAGGCATAGGCGCAGGCAGCAATGACGAGGGCGCCGGCATGGGTCGACATGTGCAGCCCGTCGGCGATCAGCGCCATCGAGCCCCACCACAGCCCGCCAATAATCTCGGCCGCCATCATCGCGCCGCAGACCGCGACCACCGCCCAGCTGCGCCGCTCGTTGCGGGCATGGTCGGCGCCGAGGAAGATGTGTTCGTGACGCCAATCGTCGATCGAGTGCGCGTGCATGGACGCCTCCGCGAGTTGCTCGATGGAGATAGCAGCAATCGCGCGCACTGCAACCCTGTCGTGCCGCGGCCTGCTATGATCGCGCGGTGCGGATCGAGCCTTATCGCTGGCGCCTGACGCCGAGCTTTGTCGCCCATCTCTGGGAAGGCGACGACCGGACTATCGCATCTCAGCCGCCCGGAGGAACGCTGGCCGCGCTTCGCCGCTGAATTGGTGGCGCAGACCACCATCGACGAGCTGGTCGAAACCCTGGCGCTCGTATGCCTCGATTTCATCAAACGGATATCGAGCGCGCCGCCACTCGCCCGCAGCCTTGCCGTCCTCTCCGCCTGATCGAAAAGCGGGCCGCCCACGGTTGCGCGTGCTAGACTCCATGCCGATTAAGGGGCTTGCCGCTGCGATGGATTTTTCCGGCACCACGATATTGTGCCTGGGCGACATCATGCTCGATCGCTTTGCGCATTGCGGCATCGAGCGCATCTCGCCAGAAGCGCCGGTGCCGGTGCTGCTGCTCGATCGGGTCGAGAGCATGCTGGGTGGCGCTGGCAATGTCGCCCGCAACGTCGCCGCGCTGGGCGGCAACGCGGTGCTGATGGGGTTGCTCGGCGACGATGCGGTGGGCGCCGAGATACGCGCCGCGATCGCCGCGACCCCGCGCATTGTCGATGCGCATGTGCCCAGCCAATCGCGGCAGACCACCTGCAAGACGCGTTACCTTGCCGCGCATCAACAGATCGTGCGGGTCGACGAGGAGCATATTCACGAGCTTGAGCCGGATGAGGAGCAGCACCTGATCGCCGCGATCGCCGCGGCGCTGCCCGGCGCCAACGCGGTGATCCTTTCCGATTACGGCAAGGGCGTGCTTGGACCTGGCATCGTCGAGTTCGCCATCGAGCAAGCTCGCGCGCGCGGCATTCCGGTCTTCGTCGACCCAAAGAGCGAGGATTATCGCCGGTATCGGGGCGCGACCTGCATCACCCCAAACCAGGCCGAGCTGGCGCGCGCCGCCCGGCTCAAGACCGGCAGCGAGAAGGAGGTCGTCGCCGCGGCGAAGCGCGTATTGAAGGAGGCCAAGGCGGAAGCAATTCTCGCCACCCGTTCGGACAAGGGCGTGGTGCTGGTCGAAGCCTCGGGCGCAGGAGGCTTTAATGTCACGGTCGAGCCGGCGCGGGCCCGCGAGGTGTTCGACGTGTCGGGCGCCGGCGACACGGTGATCGCGGTGCTGGCGCTCGCCTATGCCAGCGGCCACGCGCTGTCCGAGGCGATGCGCCTCGCCAACACCGCCGCCGGCATCGCGGTCTCGAAGCTGGGCACGGCGACCGTCGAACTCGACGAATTGATGCTCGAGTTGGCACGTGAGGACCGCGCTTCGCCGCACGGCAAGCTGTACGAGACCGCCGAGGCCGAGACGCTGGTGCGCCAGTGGAAGGGGCGCGGCCTTTCCGTCGGCTTCACCAATGGCTGTTTCGACATCCTTCATCCCGGCCATGTCGCGCTCTTGGCGGCGGCGAAGGCGCAATGCGACCGGCTGATCGTCGCGCTCAACAGCGATGCCAGCACGCGGCGGCTCAAAGGGTTGGATCGGCCGGTCAATTCGCTTGCCAATCGCGCCGCGGTGATCGCCGCTCTCGAGTCGGTCGATGCGGTCACCAGTTTCGATGAGGACACGCCGCTCGATCTTATCGTGCGGCTCCAGCCGGATGTGCTGATCAAGGGCGCCGATTACACCTTCGAGACCACGGTCGGCGCCGCCGAGGTGACCGCAGCGGGCGGCCGCGTCGCGCTGATCGATCTTATCGAGGGTCATTCGACGACCGCGACGATCGGCCGGCTGCGGCTGAACGCAGCGCCCAAGATCGCCGCCGACGGCGAGGATTGAGGCGTACGCGCCATGCTGATCATCACCGGAGGCGGCGGGTTCATCGGCTCGGTGCTCGCCTGGGCGCTCAACGAGGCCGGCCGCGCCGATCTCGTCATCGTCGACCGCTTTGGCCATGACGAGAAATGGCGCAACATCGCCAAGCGCGATTTCTTCGAGATCGTCACCGTTGAAGGCCTGCCGGCCTGGCTCGATCGCTTTGGCGGCGAGGTCGAGGCTGTGTTTCATCTCGGCGCCAATGCCTCGACCACCGAGACCGACGCCGATCTCGTTATCGACACCAACCTCAATTCGTCGATCGCGCTGTGGCGCTGGTGCGCCGTCCACGGAAAACCGCTGATCTACGCGTCGTCGGCCGCGACCTATGGCGATGGCACGAGAGGGTTCGACGATTCGAATGATACCGAAGTATTACAGCATCTGCGGCCGATGAACCTCTACGGCTGGTCGAAACACGCCTTCGATCTGTGGGCGCTGCGCGAGGCGGCCAAGGGCCACGCCCCGCCGTCGTGGTTCGGGCTCAAATTCTTCAACGTCTTCGGGCCCAACGAGTACCACAAGGGCGAGATGATGAGCCTCGTCGCCAAGAACTACGCCAAGATCGTCGCCGGGGAGACGATCCGCCTGTTCAAGTCGCACCGCGACGACATCGCCGATGGCGAGCAGAGCCGCGACTTCATCTATGTCAAGGACTGCGCCGCGGCGATGCTGTGGCTGTGGCGGCAGAGGCCGGCTAGTGGCATCTATAATCTCGGCACCGGCGCCGCGAGCAGCTTTCGCGCGCTGATGGAGGCGACCGGCGCAGTGTGCGGCGGCCCACCCAAGATCGAATATATCGACACGCCGGAGGCGATCCGGCCAAATTATCAGTACAAGACCGAAGCCAAAATGGATCGCCTGCGCGCGCTTGGCTACAACGCGCCGTTCACCCCGCTGGCAGAGGCGGTCGAGGATTTCGTGGTCAACTACCTGGCAAATCCCGACCCTTATCTTTAGGGAGGTCCGCATGAGCGACAATCGTCATTGGGTCGGCACCTGGACCGCCGCGCCGGCGCCGGCCGAGGGCTCGGGCTTCGCCAATCACACGCTGCGGATGATGCCGCGCGTCAGCATTGGCGGCAGTGTGGTTCGGGTGCGCATCTCGAACGCCTATGGCGTGCGGCCGCTGCAAATCGGCGCGGCGCGCCTGGGCTTGCGGGACAAAGGCCCCGCGATCGTCACCGGCTCCGACCGTCAGCTCGCCTTCGGCGGCGAGAAGAGCGCCGTCATCGCCGCGGGCGCGGTGCTGCTGAGCGACCCGGTGGCGCTCGAGGTTCCCGCCCTCGCCGATGTCGCGGTCAGCTTCCACCTGCCGCAGGAGTTGCCGGCGAGCTTCGGCATCACCGGCCGCTACGCGCGCCAAACCAACTACATCTCGCCGCCGGGCGATTTCACCGCCGAGGCCAACATGCCCGTCG
>DASYXG010000208.1:0-8677 GCA_035935235.1 Allostellaceae bacterium | reverse complement strand
GCACACACCGTCGCGTTAGCGCTCCGCCGGCGGAATATCCTTTACCCGGGCCGAAAACGCGGCGATCTCGGCGCGCTCGTAATTGAGGTGAACGCGCTTCGCTGACGCCGGCTGGTGCGCGAGCGAGACGCCCGGCCGTTGCTCGGTCTTCGGGCGGATTGGCCGTGGCGTAAACCCGCCGCCGCAATTGGGGCAGACATTGTGCAGCACGGTCTCGACGCAATCGACGCAGAATGTGCACTCATAGCTGCAGATCCGCGCGTCCGGCGGCAAATCCTTGTCGCAGGCTTCGCAATTCGGCCGCAGCTGCAGCATCGTTCGTTCTCTTAGCCAGCCGCCGAAAGCCGGGCCGCGGCTTCCTCGACGGCGCCGCGCCGTTGCGCCGCCATCCCGACCATGCGCTCGCGTACGCGCGTCAGGATGGCGGGCGGTGCGGATTCCGGGGTGCCCACGTCGAAAGGTGGCGCCGGCGCGTATTCGATCCCGAGCTGGACCGCTTGCGCCGTCTCGGGCCCAGCGAGCTCGGCGACGACCGTGAGCGCGAAATCGATGCCGGCGGTGACACCGCCGCCGGTGATGACATTGCCGTCGCGCACCACCCGGCCGGGGTCGGGGGTCGCTCCAAACGGCACGAGCAGATCGCGCCAGGCCCAATGCGTCGCGGCGCGCTTGCCGCGCAGCAGCCCGGCGGCGCCGAGGACGAGCGATCCGGTGCACACCGACGTCACATAGCGTGCGGTGGCTGCGAGCCGACGCAGCTCGCGGAGAAAAGCTTCGTCCTTGATGGCAACATCGGTCGCGCCGCGGCCGCCCGGCACGCAGACGAGGTCGCATTCCGGGATGTCGCTGAGACGGCGTAGCCCCGCGAAAATCATTCCGCCGGCCGCTTCGATGATGCCGCCCTCGGTGCTTGCCAGGATCACGCTGGCGCCAGGGAGCGCCGAGAACACCTGGTGTGGTCCGGTGAAATCGAGCTGGGTCACCGCCGGAAAGACGGCGAAGACGATCACCGGCTGCTGGCTGCTCATGACTGCGCCCTCCACATCGTTGACCGGGGCACTGTAGTGGGAATAGAATCTGTCCGAAATGACCTATTTCCCTCAATTTATGCCATGCGCACTATTGCCGTCCTGATTTTTCCCGATTTCCAGCTGCTCGACGCCGCCGGGCCGCTCACCGCGTTCGAGGCCGCCAGTCGCGAGACTCCGTCGCCCGCCTACCGGCTGCGAGCGGTCGCGCGCGACGCCGGACCGGTGACAAGTTCCTCGGGGATGCAGTTGATTGCCGAGGGCTTCACCGCCGAGCCGCTCGATACGCTGATCGTCGCCGGCGGCTGGGGCACCCGGGAAGCTTCCGCGTGCGCCGAGACCCTTGCCTATATCCGCGCCGTCGCCGGTCGCGCGCGCCGGGTCGCCAGCGTTTGTTCGGGCGCTTTCGTTCTCGGCGCGGCGGGCTTGCTCGATGGCCGCCGCGCCACCACGCATTGGGCGCGCGCCACGGAGTTTGCCCGCGCCTATCCGCAAATCCGGGTCGAGCCCGACCGCATCTTCGTGCGCGACGGCGATGTGTGGACGTCGGCCGGGATCACGGCCGGCATCGACCTCGCGCTCGCGTTGGTTGCCGAGGACCTTGGCGAAGGCGCCGCCAGGCGGGCGGCGCAGCAGCTTGTCGTCTACCACCGCCGCCCAGGTGGGCAATCGCAGTTCTCGGCGCTGCTCGAAGCCGATCGGTCGGATAGCCGATTTTCGCCGGTCTTGGCGTGGGCGCGCGAACGCCTTGACGAGCGGCTCCCGGTTGAGCGCTTGGCCGAACGCGCCGCGATGAGCCCGCGCCATTTTGCGCGCGCCTTTACCAGCGAAACCGGGATGACCCCTGCGAAGGCGGTCGAACGTCTGCGCCTCGAGGTCTCGCGCGAGCGGGTGGAGACAAGTTCCGAACCGATCGAGCAGGTCGCCGCGTGCACCGGTTTCGGCGACCCTGAGCGAATGCGCCGGGCCTTCATCCGCGCCTTCGGTCAACCGCCGCAGGCGCTGCGCCGCGCCGCCAGGGCTGGCTAATCAGCCGCTAATCGGTTGGCTGCGGCAGGAAGATCGTCGGCACCCAAGCCGGCGGTGCGCCCTGGCGTCGCGCTTCGCGCTCGGCCTCGCTATCGGACGCATCGTCCTCGCCTTCCGGCGTTGGAGCGGGATCGTCGCCCGTCTTGTTGCTGTTTTCGATTTGCTCGCGCTCGCGGCGCAGCTCTTCCAGGCGCTCGCGGATCACTTCGAAATCGTCGGCAGCTCGCGGTTGTGTCACCGGACCTCCTTTGGGCGGCAAGCCCAACCTCGGCGACGAATTCGCCATTATGTAGTGTGGATTAGCGCGAGTGCAAATGAGTGTGGCCGCGCGGACACAGCCCATGGCCCCAACGGCCGCGCTGCGCTATCGTCGCCCCACTGAACAGCGAGGCCAGAGGCCGAAAATGAGCGATCGCCGTACCTTGGCCGTTGATATCGGCGGCACCGGGATCAAACTTGCCGCGCTCGACGAGAGCGGGCGAATCGTCGGCGCGCCGGTGCGGGTGCCGACCCCGGCGAAACCGGTTGCGCCCGCCGAATTGATCCGCGTCGTCGATAGCGCCGCGAAGCCGCTTGGTCCGTTCGCGCGGGTCTCAGTCGGGTTCCCCGGCATGGTGCGTGGCGGCAAGGTGTTTACCGCACCCAATCTCGGCACCGAGCTGTGGGCCGGTTTCGACCTGCAGGGGGCGCTGGCGAAGCGGCTCAAGAAGCCGGTGCGGGTGATGAACGACGCGGACGTCCAGGGCTATGGCGCGATCAAGGGTAAAGGCGTCGAGATGGTGCTGACCCTCGGCACCGGAGCCGGCACGGCGATTTTTACCGACGGCAACGCCATTCCCCATCTCGAGCTGGCGCATCACCCGCTGCACGGCAACAAGACCTACGACGAATACATCGGCAACGCGGCGTTGCAGGCCAAGGGCAAGAAGAAGTGGAACAAGCGCGTCGAGCGCGCGATCGCGGTGTTGCGCACCGTAGTCAATTTCGACCATCTCTATATCGGTGGTGGCAACGCCAAGAAGCTCGACTTTACCCTGCCTGACGATGTCACCGTCGTCCCTAATAGCGACGGCCTGACCGGCGGCATCCGCCTCTGGGATCAGGCTGCGGCACCGACACCTGCCCCCGCCGCGCCGCCCGCGCCCGGTAAGCCTGTCGCGGCGAAACCGGCGGCAACGAAACCGCCCGCAAAACCCGCTGCGGCGAAGGCGCCGGCTGCGCCGAAATCAACGCGCACCGCGGCGCCGCGGACCGCGCGCACCCTCGTCGCCTCGCAGCCGAAGACCGCGGTGAGCTTCGCGGTGCCCGCCGGTGCCTGCGATTGCCATGTTCATGTCTTCGCCGCCGCGAGCGAATTCCCGTTTGTCGCGAGCCGCGGCTACACCCCGCCGCCGGCCGGCGCCGACGAGCTCCTCAAGCTGCAGAACGCGCTGCATCTGTCGCGCGTCGTCATCGTCCAGCCAAGCGTCTACGGCGCGGACAATTCCTGCACCCTCGACGGCATGCGCAAGCTCGGGCCGGAGCGCGCCCGCGGGGTCGCGGTAATCGACGCCAAGACCACCGAGGCGGCGCTTAAGGCAATGCATGAAGCCGGCATCCGCGGCGTCCGGGTCAATCTTGAAACCTCGGGTCAGAGCGATCCGGCGGTGTCGCGGCGCAATCTCGCCGCCGCGATCAAGCGCGTCGCGCCCCTGGGCTGGCACGTTCAGGTCTATACGCGGCTTTCGGTGGTCGAGGCGGTGTACGACGATGTGCTGAAATCGAGCGTGCCCATCGTCTTCGACCATTTTGGCGGCGCACAGGCTTCAGGCGGCGTTGCCCAGCCCGGCTTCGACAAGCTCTTGGAGCTGGTCGCGTCGGGCAGGGCTTATGTCAAGATCTCCGGCCACTATCGCAGCTCGGTGAAGGCACCAGCCTTTGACGACGTCGCGCCGCTGGCGCGGGCGCTGATCGCCGCCAACCCGGACCGCATCGTCTGGGGCACCGACTGGCCGCATCCGCACCACGCCGACCCCGGCAAGGAAGTGTCGGAGCTCACCCCGTCTTTCGACATCGACGACGGGCTGGCCCTCAACCAGGTGGCGCGCTGGGCGCCGACCGCCGCGACCCGCCGCAAGATCCTCGTCGACAATCCCACCCGGCTTTATGATTTCTAGCCTGCGGCGGGTTTGCGTCGCCGCGTTGCTGTCGGCGAGCCTCGCCGCCTGTGCCGGCACGCCGTCGGCGCCGCCCATCCCCGCTGACATACACATCCCGCCCTTCGCCAAGCGGCCCTACGCGCAATTCTCGCGCGACGCCGCGGTCCAGATTGCGCTCAGGGAATGGCGCGCCTTCGGCCAGAAACTTGTCGTTTCGCCGCAAGCTGAGGACCCCGACAGCAAGGAGCGCGACGAGGGCCTGTGGCAGCGCGTCGGCGATTACTGGTGGCAGGGCCTCAATTACGCCGCGCCCGATGGCGCGTGGACCGGCAAGCACGACGCAAATGGTGTCGAGTTCCCGCGCGGCCAGGACGGCGAATTCGCCTGGTCGGCGGCCTTTGTCGATTACGTGATGCGGATGGCTGGCGCCGGTGCGCATTTCCCCTATTCGCCGAGCCATAGCGACTACATCAACGCCGCGCGCGAGCGCTCCGACCTGGTCGTCACCGCGCAGCCGCTGACACAATATGCGCCGCAATTGGGCGATCTCATCTGCATGTGGCGCGGCAAAAACCCCGTGCGTTTCGAGGACCTGCCGGCCGGGCATTTCCCCGGCCATTGCGACATCGTCGTCGCCCAGCATCCGGGCGGGCTCGATGTTGTCGGCGGCAATGTCGACAATGCGGTGGCGATGAAGCGCGTGCCGGTCGGCGCCGATGGGCGCCTCGTCGGCCCGAGCGGCACCGTAGTCGACACGGATTATCCCTGGTTTGTCGTGCTGCGCGTCGCCTATCAGCGTTGAACCGGCCCGGGATAGGTGTCGGCCAGGATGACCTCGCGGCCGCGTCCGGAATCGCGGATGAACAGCGCAAAGGACGGGTCGGCCTCGGCGACCCGGCGGTATTGCGTAACGACAGCGGGGGCGATTTGGCCGTGCCGCCCCAGCGCCGCCTCGCCCAATTCGAGCAGCAGCAGATTGGGCCAAGCCTGCGGGCGCAAGCGGCCGATCTCGGCGAAAATCTCGTCGGCAGGACGCGCCGGATAGGCCTGGGCCAACAGCAACGCCGCCGAGGCCGTCGAACGCGAGATGCCGGCATGGCAGTGGATCAGAAGATGCGCCTCCGGGCCAGCCGCCATGACCTCCCGGCCGAATTCCAAGAGCTGCGCGACATGCTCTTCGGTCGGCACGATGATGGCGCCGCTCACCGGCGCGATCACGTCGTGAAAGCGCAGCGCCTCGCGGCGATGCGGCGGGAAGTCGAGAAAGGCGATCGGGTCGGGCCAATTGGGGTCGAGGATCGACAGCACATGCGTCACCCCGGCTTCGCAATGCTCGCCGAGTTCGGGGATGCCGCAAATCGTGATCCGCATGCCGCTCTAACCCTCGCGCCAGGCCTTCATTCCCCCGCGCAGCACCGCGACGTCGCGGAACCCGGCATTCGCCAGCTGCGCGGCGGCGGCGGCCGAGCGCTTGTCAGTGAGGCACACGCAGACGATCGGCCGCGGGTCTTTGACAAGTGTGGCGTAGTGCGTATCGAGCAGCTGCAGCGGGATGTTGCGGGCGCCGTCGATATGGCCGAGCGAGCCCTCGAACTCGTCCGGCTCACGCACATCAAGTACCAGCGGCGGAGCGTCGCCCGCCAGCCGCTCGCGCAAGGCGTCGACCCCAACCCAGCGGGGCTCGGCGGTCGCCGGGTGGCCGAACAGGCGGCTGAAAATTCCAGCCATCTAGGCCGCGCGGGCCGGGGCCGATGCCGGCACGCTACCCGGTTGCGGCGCTGGCGGCGATGAGTCGTGCGGGACTTGGTTGCCGACCATGATCGCCTCGCTGATCTGGCGCGACAGATCGGCCGCCCCGCCCGGGGAATGCGGCAGAAACACGGTCGAGGCGCGGCTTTGCGCGCCGATCGCCCGCAGCGTGTCGAAATACTGGGTGAGGATCAGCGTGCGCATCGCCTCCTCCGGCGATACCCCGCCCTCCTTGACGGAAAGCAGAGCCGCGACGGAATCGCGAATACCTTCGGCGATGGCGATGCGTTCGGCGGCGATGCCTTCGCCCTGCAGCTTCTTGCTTTCCTTCTCGGCTTCCGCGGCCTTCACGGTCTTGATGCGCACCGCCTCGCCCTGCTGCTCGGCGGCTTCGCGCAGTCGGCTCGCGGCGTTGATCTCGTTCATCGCCGCGCGCACCTTCTCGTCGGGCTGGATATCGGTGACCGGCGAACCGTCGATGTCATAGCCGAACGCATTGATCTTGCTGCGCAGCCCGTTGCTGACCGCCTCTTCGATGTCGCTCTTTTTCTCGAACACATGGTCGAGCGTCATCGTTGGCACCTGCGCCCGTACCGCATCGAACACATGCGCGGTGATCTGCTGCTCGGGGTTGGTCAGCTTGTAGAAGGCCTCGAACTCGTGGCCCTCGACAACGTGGTATTGGACAGAGACGACGACATCGACAAAGACGTTGTCGCTGGTCTTGGTCTCGACCTTCACGTTCAATTGCTGCACCCGCAGGCTCAATCGCCCGGCCTTCCTCTCGATCATCGGGATTTTCATGTTGAGGCCGGCGCGGGCGGTCCGAGCGAAGCGCCCGAAGCGCTCGATCAGCGCCACCTGCGCCTGCTCGACCATGAAAAACGAACCAAGGAACATGCTCAGCCCGAAGATGACCACAAGGAACAGGATCATCCACATCACGACCGTTGACGGGTCCATCTAGCCCTCCCGGCCGGCTCGGAGATGCCGGCGCCTAATGTGCGCTCTGGTAGATCAGGCGGCGGCCCCCGCGTTTCAAGCGAGGGCTGCGTTGCGCTCAGCTTATATCGAGCGCGTATTTCTTCAGCGTGTCGAACGGCACGATCTCGAGCGTCGCCTCGTGCGTCGCGGCGAGGCGGATGCGCGGCGCGTGCCCGGCGTCGAAAGCCTCCTTCCAGCGCGCCGCACACAGGCACCAGCAATCGCCGGGCTTGAGCCCCTCGAACCCGGCTTGCGGCACCGGGGTCGAGAGGTCGTTGCCGGCAGCTTTCGAGAAGGCGAGGAAATCGGCGTCGACCCGGGCACACACCGTGTGCACGCCGAAATCCTCCGGCCCGGTGTTGCAGCTGCCATCGCGATAGAACCCGGTCAGCGGCTTGGTGCAGCACTCGTCGAGCCGCTCGCCGAAGACGTTGCGCGGCGCGTCGCGGCGCGGGCGTGGATCGGAACCAGAGGCGTCGGGCATCGCTTGCTCCTCTACGCCGGCCGCCGCTCCGCTCGGTCGGCAATCTTGGCCTCGATCGCATCCCAGATTTTGGCGGCGAGGTTGTCGTTGTTGAGCCGGCCGATCTCCTGGATACCGGTCGGGCAGGTGACGTTGATCTCGGTGATGTAGTCGCCGAGCACGTCGATGCCGACAAGCAAAAGACCCTGCTCCTTGAGAGTCGGACCAATCGCCGCGCAAATCTCCTTTTCCCGCGGCGTCAGCACGGTCTTCCCCGCGTGGCCGCCGGCATGGAAGTTCGCGCGCGCCTCGCCCGCCGCCGGCACGCGCAACACCCCGCCCGCCGGCTCGCCGTCGATCAGGATGATGCGCTTGTCGCCCTGGCGCACTTCGGGGATGTAGCGCTGCACCATGACCGGCTCGCGATACATCTGCGCATACATTTCGAGGAGCGAGTTGAGGTTTTCATCGCCTGGGCGCAGATGGACGATCCCAGCGCCACCGTGGCCGAACAGCGGCTTCAGCACGATCTCGCCGTGCTTGTCCCAGAACGCCTTGATCTCGTCCCGATCGAGGCTGAGCAAGGTCGGCGGCATCAGCTCCTTGAAGCGCAGCACAAACAGTTTTTCGGGCGCGTTGCGCACTGACGCTGGATTGTTGACTACCAGCGGCCCTTCCGGCGGCAGCAGCTCCAGCAAATGCGTCGCGGTGATATAGGCCATGTCGAAGGGCGGGTCCTGGCGCATCAGGATCACGTCGAGTGCGGCGAGATCGAGCTCCTCGAACGCGCCCAATTTGTGATGGTTGCCGCGCTCGCGCTGCACCGACAGCGCCCGGCCGCGCGCGTAAAGGCGGCCGTCGCGCAACGTCAGCGCTCCAGGCAAATAATGGAACATCGCATGGCCGCGCGCCTGCGCCTCCAGAGCCAGCGCGAAGTTCGAATCGGCATCAATGTTGATCGTCTCGATCGGATCCATCTGGATCGCCACCGCCAGACCCATGCGGGCTCCCTCGTTGAGTACGGCAGCGCCTTCGCGCTGCGTTCGGCGCCGGTCCGCGCTAGCGGACCTATAGCTCTATCGTGATCTTGCTGCCCGGCCCGAGCAAGCCCAACAACGGGATCAGCGCCTCGCGCGCCACCGCGATGCAACCTTCGGTGCCGGAGAAATCGGGCCGCGCGCAGTGGAGAAAGATCGCGCTGCCCCTGCCCGGCACGACCGGGTCGGCGTTGTAGCCGATCACCACGATCAGATCGTAGAGCCCGTCGTCGCGCCACAGCATCTCGG
>DASYXG010000207.1:0-5613 GCA_035935235.1 Allostellaceae bacterium | reverse complement strand
TTGCCGGAGATGAAGATCGATGGCACGTCGATGGTACGGCCGGAGAAAAGCTGCAGCTCTGATTCACAAGAGCCGCCGGTGCGCGAGCGATACCAGTTGAGCCCGCCCTGAAAGCCATTGCGCTGGTATTCGCCGGCATAGACCGCGAGTTCGCGGTCGGGCAGCCACTGGCAGGCGGCGATCTCGGCCGGCGACGGCATCTCCTTGGCCACGCCAGCGGCCATGTCGTCGGCCAAATCCATGATGTAGTAGGTCGGCATCTTGGCGAGCTCGGTCGCGGTCCAGCCGTCGAGCTCGTGCGGCTTGTTGTCTTTCCAGTCGGCGCTCTTGTGGTGGAAATAGGCGCGCAGGAAGTCGTGGACGCCTTGCCTGCAATGCCACATCGCGGCGTTGGCCGGCCGGGTCGAGTACCACCACTGGTAATGCTTGCGCGGGCGCGGCAGGGCGGCGAGCGCCTCATGGATCGTCGGGCTGGCCGGTGGCTCGGGCGTCTTGCCATCGGTGGCGAAGGGCAGATCGGGCGGCCCGGCAAAGGGCGCACTCATCAAGGCCAGCGAACGAAACACATCCGGTCGCACCAGCGCGCACCAGGCGGCGACCGAGGCGCCGAAATCGTGACCGATAACGCCGGCGACCTCCCGGTGCCCGAGCGCCGCGACGAGGCCCAGTGCGTCACGCACCGCGTTGAGGATGCGGAACGGCGACAGATCATCATCGTAATTGGCGCTCCAGCCGGTGGTGCGGCCATAACCGCGCTGATCGGGCGCGACAACATGGAACCCGGCCTCGGCGAGCGGCACCATGATCTTGCGCCAGGAATAGGCGATCTCCGGGAAGCCGTGCAGCAGCAGAATGCAGGGGCGGCCGGGCTTGTCGTGACCGGCCTCAAGAATGTGGATCTTGAGGCCGTTGACCCGCTCGACAAAGCGCGCGCGGATGCCGGCGGGCAGCACGGAACCGTCAAGCGGAGCCAATTCGGTCATCATCCCCTCCCAGGCCGGCGATTGTCGCCGCCATGCTAAACGACGCGCCTCCGGGCGGATTCAAAAAAATCGCCCTCCGCCCGGCATCCCGGACGGAGGGCGAATTCGTACGCCGGTGCTCAGGCGATGACGAGCTCGGGCGTCATCTCGACGCCCCTCGTCTCCGGCCCAAGGAACAGCGCGATCACGAAGTTGACCAACCCAAACATCGCCCCGATCAGCATCGGGAGCGCGAAGCCGAGGTTCCAGCCGGGGCTGGTCGCGAAATAGGTGAGCAGCGGCGGCACCAGCCCGCCGGCGATCGCGCCGACATGATAGCTGAAGGCAGACGCTGTCGCGCGCACCTCGGTCGGATAGCGCTCATTCAGGAAGGCCGGGATCTGGCCGTACATCCCACCGCCGGCGAATAGCCCGATCGCGATGAAGCCCACGACGATCACAAGCGTATTCGTGGACAGCAGATAGATCGGAACAATGGCCATCGAGATCAGCGCCGGGATGATCATCGCCCAGCGGCGGCCGATGCGATCCGACACGATGCCCCAGCTCGAACTGGCGAGGAACACGAACAGGTTCGACAGGATGAGCGGCGTCGCGATCAGCGCGGTGGTAAGACCCAGATCCTTTTGCAGATGGGTCGCGAACAGCGCGTTGATCGAATAGTAGGTGACGAAGCCCGCGCATTGGAACCAGCAGGCATTGAGCATGTTGCCGACGATGCCGCGCTTAAAGATCTTGGCTAGCGGCAGTTTGACAACGCGGTTTTCCGCCTTCTGGAGGCGATTGTTTTCGACCCAGACTTCCGGCTCCTTGACGAAGAAGCGGACGTAGACGATCGCCAGCGCCGGGGCGATGCCGATCCACAACATGCCACGCCAACCGAAGCGATCGAAGAGCAGCCAATAGCAGGCGCTCGACAACAGGAAACCGAGACCCCACGAGCCTTGCAGCACACCGCTCATGAACCCGCGCGAGCGGATCGGCCACTGCTCCATCGCCAGCGCCGCGCCGGCCGGCCACTCGGCGCCCATGCCAATGCCCAGCAGCGTGCGGAACAGGAGGAGGAACCAGAAGGTCGGACTGAACCCGGCGATGAAATTGCACACCGAGAACCAGGCGATCGAGATCATCAGCGGCGCCTTGCGGCCCATCCGGTCGGCCATCCAGCCGGCCGCTGTCGCGCCCACAAGGCGCATCCACAAGGTCAAGGTGAAGACAATCGCCACGTCCGTCAGCGGGACGTTAAATTCCTTGGCGATCGGCACCATGATCAACAGGAACACGGTGAAGTCGAAAGCGTCGAGCACCCAGCCAAGCCAGGCGGCGCCAAACGCGTACCACTGATCCTTCGTCGGCTCCCTGTACCACGGCACCTGCGCCGCGGCGGCAACATTAGCCATCGCAAAGCACTCCTCTGTTCACGGCTCCGTCCCCGGAGCCTTGTGCTCACAGTAGGGGAGCTATGCGAGACTGTCTATCTCACTTTCTCGCGAGGCCGCAACGCTCCGCATGCCCGACGCGGTTCGTCGACGGCCCTCGATGCGGCATGTCATCTGGCACCCGTTTTCGCCCTGCCGCCCGGCGAAGAACGGCGAGGCTCAGGCGACGCTGAGATCGGCGACGAGAACCTTTCCTTTCGTTTCCGGGCTCAACAGGACTGCGACAAGGAAGATGCCCAACCCAACGACCGTGGTGACCAGGATCGGCCCCGAGAGGGCGAGCTGGTTGGTCGTCGCGTACCAGATGAGCAACGGTGAGATCAGGCCACCCCAGATCGCCCCCTGATGGAAGCAGAAGGCGACCGCGGTGGCGCGCACCTCGGTCGGGAACCGCTCGGAGAGGTAGGCCGGGTATTGGACGTGCATGCCACCGCAGGCGAACATCCCCTGCAACGCAAAGCCGACGACCACCAGGGTATAGTCGGACGTCATCAGATAGAGGAACGCGGTCGGGACCCCGAGCGCCGCCGGAATGATGATCGCCCAGCGCCGGCCGACGCGTTCCCCAAGCCAACCCCAGAACAGCGACGAGAGAAAGAAACATGTATTGGCGAGCGCGATCGGCAGCGCGACCAAGGCCGGGCTCAACTTCAAATCAAGCTGCAGGTGGGTCGCAAACAGCGCGTAGTTCGCATAGTAAATGACAAACGCGCTACCCATCATCAGGCAAGTCGTGAGCGTGTTGCCCAGCATCGCCGGCTTGAAGATCGAAAATAGCGGCGCCCGCATTTCGCGCTTTTGCGCCTTCTGCTGACGCTGGTTCTCGACCCAGATCTCAGGCTCTTTGACGAATAGCCGGATATAGATGATCAGCAGCGCCGGCGCGATGCCGATCATCAGCAGGCCGCGCCAGCCGATATAATTGTAGAACAGGCCGTAGATCGCGCTCGACATCAAGAACCCGATCCCCCACGAGCCCTGCATGACCGCGCCCATAAAGCCGCGCGAGCGCACCGGCCAGGTCTCCATCGCCAAGGCGGCGCCGGCCGGCCACTCGGCCCCCATGCCGATGCCGAGCAGCGCCCGGAACAGGAACAACAAAAAGAAGCTCGGCGCCAGGCCGGCCAGGAAATTGCAGACCGAATACCAGGCGATCGAAATCATCAGCGGCGTCTTGCGGCCGATCCGATCGGCGAGCCATCCGCTGGCGGTGGCACCGACGAGGCGCATCCACAGGGTGATCGTCAACACCGCGGCCACCTCGGGCACCGGAACGTTAAATTCCTTGGCGATCGGCGCGATGATCAGCAGGAAGGCGGTGAAATCGAAGGCGTCGAGGGTCCACCCGCCCCATGCCGCCAGGTAGGCATACCATTGGTCCTTGGTCGGCTCCCGCCACCAGGCAATTCTGACGTCTCCGGTCACAGCCGTCATCGCCGCGCCCCCCGTTCACAAACGGATCGGTTGTCCCGACCGTTGAGCGACCGTATGGCGCGGCTTCGGAAATTGTCTACGTGTGGTTTATTGCCGTGAGATGTTGCTTTAACGCAACTTCCGGACGGAGCGCCAGTCAGCTACCGAATGCGCGGCCTTCGCCGCCCTTGGCGGCGTATTTGGCGACGAAATCCCAATCGATCTCGAAACCGAAGCCGGGCTTGTCGCCGAGGATCAGGCGGCCGCCCTCGAGATGCGGATGTTCGCGGAAGAGGCCGAAATGCAGCGGGTCGGTCTCGGGACCGCCATGCGACTCGACGCCGAAAATGCAGCGCGGCATCGCCAGCACCAGATGACCGTGAATTTCTGGCGCGGTGTGCGGCGCGACGATGGCGCCGTGCTGCTCGGCAAGCTGGGCGACGCGCAGCGCCTCGGTAAAGCCGCCGGCGCGGGTCGAGTCGAACTGGACATAGCGTATGCCGCCGATGGTGATGAAATCGCGCACCTGAAAGCGGGTGAGTTCGCGCTCGCCATGCGCCAGCGGGATATGGGTCGCGGCCGCGAGCCGAGCGAAGTCGGCCGGCTGGAGATACCAGTGCAGCGGTTCCTCGAGCCAGAAGATATTCGATGCCTCGACGCGGCGGGCGAAGTCAATGCAATCAGGTAGATCGTAGGGTGCGTTCATGTCGAGCATCAGGTCGGGCGCGTCGCCGATGACGCGGCGCACCGTAGCGATCCGCTTTGCCTCGTCGGCGACCGAGCCGGCGCCGCATTTGAGTTTGACGGCGCGGTAGCCGAGTTCAAGAAAGCGCGCCAGTTCCGCGCCGTACTCCTCGTCGCTGACGCCCCGGTAATAGCCGCCGGTCGCGTAGGTGTGGAGCGGCCGGTTCTCGCCGCCGAGCAGCCGGTAGACCGGAACGCCCGCCGCCTTGCCCTTGATGTCCCACAGCGCGATGTCGATCCCGCCCAGCGCCGCCATCGCCACGGTACGGTCGGGCCGCGCGATCGGCGCCGGGATGTCGGCACGGCCGTCGATCGCGCCGGGACGCGGCGAGGTCAACGCGAAGAGCCTTTCCCACACCGCGACATTGGCGAGCGCGTCCATGCCGGCGACGAACTCGCCGAACTTGGCGACGTAGTCACAAACCCGCGGCGCCGGGCCGGCATGAATGATCCCGGTGCCGGTGAGACCGTCATCGGTGGTCACTTGCGTCAGGATCGCATTCCACGCGGTCGAGCGCTCATGCGCGGTCCATACCGGCACCTTGCGCGGGACCGAGACCGGGTAGGTGGCGACGGAGGCGATCTTGGTCATTCGATTTTCTCCGATTTGGCTGGAGCGGCGTCATTGCGTCCTTCGAGGCTCCGCTGCGCTCCGCACCTCAGGATGAGGGGCATTTTTGATGCCATCCACTATTCGCCCTCATCCTGAGGTGCCTTGCAGAGCAAGGCCTCGAAGGACGCACCTGCGCGCCTGCGGCTCTCAAGCCGTCTTCTGCTCGGCCAAGCCAAGCTCGCGGATGGTTTCCTCGCGCATCAGGAATTTCTGGATCTTACCGGTGACGGTCATCGGGAAGGCATCGACGAATTTGATGAAGCGCGGGATTTTGTAGTGCGCGATCTGGCCCTGGCAGAAGGCCTTGAGCTCCTCGGGGCTGGCGGTCTCGCCGTCGCGCAGCTTGATCCAGGCGCAGAGCTCCTCGCCATAGCGCGCGTCAGGGACGCCGATCACCTGCACGTCCTGGATTTTCGGGTGG
>DASYXG010000206.1:0-15838 GCA_035935235.1 Allostellaceae bacterium | reverse complement strand
CAGGTCGATGTGCTCGCCCGCTCGCTCTACCGGCGCTATCGCGAAGTGCTCGGCGAAGCGACCGCCTGGATCCCGGAGGGTTTCTACCCGGGCGACTATCTGATCGATACGGCGCGCGAGCTGGTGGCGCGCGACGGTCGCGCCTGGTTCGACAAGCCGGAGAGCGAATGGCTCCAGCCCCTGCGCGAATTCGCCGTCGCGCAGATGATGGCGCTGATCCGCGACGACCTCGCCGCTCTCGGGCTCGGCTTCGACAAATTCTCCTCAGAGCGCGAACTGGTCGAGGCCGGGGCGATCGATGCGGCGCTGGTCGTCCTCGAAGCGCGCGGCCTCATCTATACCGGCGTCTTGGAGCCGCCCAAGGGCAAGCTGCCGGACGATTGGGAGCCACGGCCGCAGCTCTTGTTCCGGGCCACGCAATTTGGCGACGAGGTCGACCGGCCGCTCAAGAAATCCGACGGTTCGTGGACTTATTTCGCCGCCGACATCGCCTATCATTTCGACAAGTATCGCCGCGGCAGCGAAACGCTGATCGATGTCTGGGGCGCCGATCACGGCGGCTACGTCAAGCGCATGCAGGCGGCGGTGCAGGCGCTGACCAATGGCGCCGCCGCGCTCGACGTCAAGCTGTGCCAGCTCGTCAACCTCTTCGACAACGGCCAGCCGGTGCGCATGTCGAAGCGCGCCGGCACCTTCGTCACCCTGCGCGAGGTTATCGACGAGGTCGGCAGGGACGTCTTCCGCTTCATCATGCTGACGCGCCGCAACGACCAGACGCTCGATTTCGATTTCGCCAAAGTCACCGAGCAGTCGCGCGACAACCCGGTCTTCTACGTGCAATACGCGCACGCTCGCGCCAGTTCGGTGACGCGGCACGCGGCCGAGGAGGTGCCGGCGGAGCAATTGACCGACGCGGCGCTGGCGGAGGCGAACCTCGCGCTGCTCTCCGACCCGGCCGAGCTGGCGCTGATTCGCTTGTTGGCGGGGTGGCCGCGTCTGGTCGAGAGCGCCGCGGAGGCACACGAACCGCACCGTATCGCCTTCTATCTTCAAGAGGTGGCGGCGCAGTTCCATCTTCTATGGACGAAGGGGAGGGACGAGGCGCAGTTGCGCTTCATCATTTCGAGGGATCCCGATCTCACCCGGGCGCGGCTCGCGTTGGTGCGCGGAGTCGCGGTCGTGGTGGCGTCGGGGCTGGCGGTCATCGGGGTGACGCCGGCGGAGGAGATGTGAGCATGTCCTATCAGTTCGGACACGTCGATCGCGACGAGCGCATCGATTATGTCGAGGCGCCGCAATACGAGGATGAGCCGCCGCTGCGGCGCGGCCTGTCGGGCCCGGCGCTGGTGCTGGGGGTGATGGCGCTGTTCGCAGGCGGGTTGTGGTTCGCCTACCACGAGGGCACCAAGCATCCGGCTACGACCGCCGGTACGACAGCGGCGGACAATGTGCCGCTGATCCGCGCCGATCCGCAGCCGGTCAAGGTCAAGCCCGACCCGAGCAAGACCGGCGGGTTGGATATCCCCGACAAGGACAATCCGCTCTACGGCGCGCGGCCCGGCTCACAACTGGTCGAAAAAATCCTGCCGCCGCCCGAGGCGCCCGGCCAACGCCCGCCGTCGCCACCGCCACCGGCTCCGCCTAAGCCGGTCCCGCCGCAAGCGCCGCCCGCCGCCCTGGCGCCGCCACCGCCGCCGGCGGCCGCGCCAAAGCCGGCGCCGAAGCCGCCGGCGCAGCAGGCGACCCTGCCGGATGGCGTCCGCGTACAACTCGCCTCGGTGCGTTCGGCCGAAGCGGCGCGCGACGAGTGGACACGCTTGAAAGCGGACAACCCCGATCTGCTCGGCAAGCTCAGCGCCGTCGCGGTGCGCGCCGATCTCGGCGAGCGTGGCATCTGGTTCAAGATCGAAGTCGGGCCGCTGCCGTCGAAGGAAGCCGCCAGCCGGCTTTGCGGCCAGATGAAGCAGCGCGACCTGGATTGCCAACTTGTCCGATGAAGGGGGCCGCACGCGCACCCCGCCGCGGGCGATCCTCTTCGGCTGCGCCGGCGAGCGGCTGAGCGGCGAGGAGCGCCGGCTCTTCGCCGAAGCCGACCCGCTCGGGTTTGTCCTCTTTCGCCGCAATTGCTCGGAACCGGCTCAGCTTCGCGCCCTCGTGGCGGAGCTGCGCGGCTGCGTCGGCCGCGTCGACGCACCGGTGCTGATCGACCAGGAAGGCGGTCGGGTCGCGCGGCTGCGGCCGCCGCATTGGCGCAGCTACCCGGCGGCGGCTCGGCTCGCCGCGTTGCCCGATGGCGAGGCCGAGGAAGCGGTGCGGCTCGGCGCGCGACTCATCGCCGACGACCTCACATCGCTCGGCATCACCGTCGATGCCGCGCCGGTGCTAGACCTGCCGGTCGCGGGCGCCGACGCGGTGATCGGCGACCGCGCCTATGGCGGCGGGCCGGATCGGGTGGCGCGGCTGGGCCGGGCGATGTGCGAGGGTCTCCTCGCGGGCGGCGTGCTTCCGATCATCAAGCACATCCCCGGTCATGGCCGCGCGCGGGTCGACAGCCATCACGCTTGCCCGGTGGTGGATGCCGACGCCGCGGAGCTCGCCGTCACCGATTTCGCGCCGTTTCGCCTGCTCGCCGACATGGCGTGGGCGATGACCGCGCATGTCGTCTATAGCGCCTTCGACCGCGAGCCGGCGACACTGTCGCGCCGGGTAATCGACCAGGTCATTCGCGGTCAGATCGGCTTTGACGGCGTCCTAGTCTCGGACGACCTCGGCATGGGGGCGTTGTCGGGCCGGCTCGGCGAGCGGGTGGGGAACGCGCTTCATGCGGGCTGCGACCTCGCGCTCCACTGCAGCGGCGTCCTCGGCGAAATGGCGGATCTTGTCGAGACGGCGCCGCCGGTTTCAGCGGAGACCGGCGCGAGGCTGGCGCGCGGCGAGGCGATGCGCCTGGCGGCGCGGCGCGCGTTCGACCGGGCTGAGGCCGAGGCGCGCTTCGGCGTTCTCACCGGCGCGGTGGCGGCGCGATGATCGTCGACGGCCAGCTCGCGGCGATGATCAGGACCGCCACCACCTGGGTGCTGCCGGTCATCTTCGCGGTGACGTTTCACGAGGCGGCGCACGGCATTGTCGCCAATCAGCTCGGCGACGATACGGCCAAGCGCGCCGGTCGGGTGACGCTCAATCCGCTCAAGCATGTCGATCCCGTCGGCACGATCATTCTGCCGGCCATGATGATCCTCGCGCGGGTCCCGTTCCTGTTCGGCTATGCCAAGCCGGTGCCGGTCAATTTCGGCCGGTTGCGACCGCTGCGCCTGGGGATGGTCCTGGTCGCGCTCGCCGGACCGGCGACCAACGTGCTTCTGGCGATAATCTCCGCGCTGCTGGCCTACGGATTGCCGCTGCTTCCGGACAGCCTGGTGTTGTGGGCGAGGGACAATCTCCAGCACTCGATCATCCTCAATGTCGTGCTGTGCGTCTTCAACCTGTTGCCGTTGCCGCCGTTGGATGGCGGCCGGGTCGCGGTCGGGCTGCTGCCACGGGCGCTGGCGATGCCGCTCGCGCGGCTCGAGCCCTACGGCATGATTATCCTGATGAGTCTGTTTCTGCTCTCGTATCTCGGTCCGCAGATTGGTCTGGGTTTCAGCCTGCTTGGCTGGCTGATTGGAGGGCCAGCCGATTTGCTTTACGCACTTGTCCTGAAGGTGACCGGGCACGGCTGATGAGCGAGACCCAACTCGTTCTCGACCTCGATGGGTATGAAGGCCCGATCGACCTTCTGCTCGCACTGGCGCGCGAACAAAAGGTCGACCTCGCGCGGATCTCGATCCTGGCGCTGGCCGACCAGTACCTCGCCTTTATCGCCAAGCAGCGGTTATTGCAGCTGGAGATCGCGGCGGACTACCTGGTGATGGCGGCGTGGCTCGCCTATCTCAAGTCGCGACTGCTGCTGCCCGATCCTCCAGAGGAAGAAGGGCCAAGCGCGGTCGAACTGGCCGAGGCGCTGGCGCACCGGCTACGCCTGTTGGAGGCAATGCAACGTGCTGGCGCGATGCTGATGGCGCGGCCGCTTTTGGGCCGCGACGTGTTCGCGCGCGGCGCCCCGGAAGGGCTCGACCGGATCGACCGCGCGGTTTTCGACCTAACTCTTTACGAGCTGTTGAAGGCCTATGGCGACAGCCATCGCCGCCGCCACGGGCAGGTGTTGACGATCACGCCGACCTCCTACCACACCCTGGCGGAGGCGCTTGAGCGGTTGGCAATGCTTGTCGGACGGGTGCCGGAATGGCGTGAGCTCGAGAACTTCTTGTCCGAGGAATTGCGCGGCGGGCCGCAGCGCCGTTCGGGCCTTGCCGCCACCTTTGCGGCGCTCCTGGAGCTGGCCAAGGCCGGGCGCGTCGAGTTGCGCCAGGATCGCAATTTCGGCCCGCTCTATCTGCGCAGCGCGGCGAGGGGCGAATGAGCGAACGCGCCGAGCAAATGCGGCTGATCGAGGCGCTGCTCTTCGCGTCGCCCGATCCGCTGTCGGAGGCCGAACTGGCGCTGCGGCTGGGCGAGGACGCCGACATTCCGGCGCTGCTGCGCGAGCTGGCCGAGGATTACGCGTCGCGCGGGGTGAACCTGGCCGGGCTGGCGGGTGGTTGGACCTTCCGCACCGCGCCCGATCTTGCCGGTGCGCTGCGCAGCGAGCGTCAGGTCGAGCGGCGGTTGTCGCGCGCCGCGGTCGAGACTTTGGCGGTGATCGCCTACCACCAGCCGGTGACCCGCGCCGAGATCGAGGCCATCCGCGGCGTCACCATCGCGCGCGGCACGCTCGACCGGCTCTTGGAGGCGGGGTGGGTGGCGCCGTGCGGCCGGCGCGAATCCCCCGGCCGGCCGCTCAATTGGGTGACGACGGCGCATTTCCTCGCCCATTTCGGCCTCGACAGTCTTACCGAGCTGCCGGGGGTCGAGGAACTGCGCGCCTCCGGGCTGCTCGAACTCGGCCCGGCGGTGTTCGGCGACGGCTTGCAGCCACCCGATGACGAGCCTGACCCCGAACCGGAAGACGACGCATGAGCGATAAGTCGGCGCCGATGACCGCCGCAGCAATCCAGACCGTGCTCGACGGCTCGCCGTTCATCGGGTTTTTCGGGATGACGGTGGTATCGGCCGACCCGGCGAGCGCGACCCTGGTGCTGGCGATGGAATTGCGCCCCGAACTCGAACGCCGCGGCGGGTCAGGACAGTGGCATGGCGGCGCGCTGGCCGGGCTCATCGACACGGCGGGCGATTTCGCGGTCGCGCTGGGGCTCGGCGCGCCGGTGCCGACGATCAATTTCCGGGTCGACTACCTCCGCCCGGCGATGACCCCGCGTCTCGAAGCGACGGCAAAGGTCCGGCGTGCCGGCCGCACCGTCGCCGTGGTCGATATCGATGTGCACGACGGCGAGGGCCGCCTTGTCGCGATTGGCCGCGGTACCTACGGGAGCCAGCCGGGCTGAGGACTAAGGGCCGCCGACAACCCGCTTGTCGCCCGCCAGCAACCGAAGCGCCGCGGTTTTCTTCGCCACGTTGTCAGAATGGGGAATGGCCTCAAGGAGTTCGTCCCTCCGGCGCAGGAGGGATTGGACGGTGAGGACATAAAATCGGCGATCGCTGTCGGGCAGGCCGGTCCATTCGATGCGAGTGTTTGTGCCGGGGTTGAGGCGTTGCATCGTCTCATAAAGGTGCTGGGCCAATTGGCCCGCGACCGATTGCGTCATCGGTGCCGGGATTCCCGGATCGAGCCGGCGGAGTTCGCGATAATATTTGTCCATCTTCGCGAGAGAATCGGCTTGAGACATCGTTTGCACCCTATTCGTACCGCGATCGGCGACCCGGTTACCCACCGGAGGTGCGAATTCGAATCGCCTTGCATCAAGATAACATCGAATCTTGGATAACTTAATCGAGAGTTTTTATCGCAAACCCGGTATCAGTGGGGCCGTAAGGGCGCGCCGGTCTCGGTCAGCGGGCGACCGTCATCCTGAAGCTGTGCGGCAGAGCGCCCGAATGTGAACCGCTGGTCCCAGGTGCCGGCCGCGTGCGATTGCCGCTCCCAAGCCTTTCTGACATTATCCCGCCGCTTGCGGAGCCGCGCGATGTGGTCCTCTAGTTTCCGACCGGCCGGCCGCCAGTGCCAGGTGCAACCGGATGTTTCTTGATATCGGCTGGCCCGAGTTGATGCTGATCGGCGTCGTCGCGCTGGTCGTGATCGGGCCCAAGGATTTGCCGGCGGCCTTGCGTGTCGCCGGGTATTGGGTGCGCAAGGCGCGCACGATGTCGCGCGAACTCCAGTCGCATTTCGAGCAGATGATCCGCGAGGCCGAGCTCGACGAGGTGCGGCAGGAGCTGAAGAAGGTCACCGAGATCAACCTCGATCACGAGGCCAACAAGATCATGGGCACGGCCGACGACCCGGCGATCGGCGGGGCGGCGCAGACCGTGCCGAAACCGCCCGAAATCCCGGACTATCTCGACCACACCCCGGCCCCGGCCGACCCGGTGCCGCCATCGGTCGAAGTGGCCGAGGCGCAACCAGCGGCGCCGGCCGAAGCGGCGCAAGCGGTGCCGGTGGCGCTCGACGAGCCAGCGCCCGAGCCCGCCGTCGAGGCGGCTCCGGCTCCCGAAGCACCCCGCGCCCGCAAGAAGCGGGCGCGCTCCGCCGAGCCGTCAAAGCCCTAACGCAAGACGATGGCAAACACCGACCCGGAGGCCGAGCTCGAAGCCGGCAGGATGCCGCTGATCGACCATCTGGTCGAGCTGCGCAACCGGCTGATGTGGTCGGCCGCGGCGATCATCGTCGCGTTCCTCGTCTGCTATCAGTTCAAGGTTCAGATCTATCGTTTTCTCGCCTATCCGTTGGCGCAGATTCTCGCCGGCGAGCCCGACCGCAAGATGATCTTCACCGGGCTGACTGAGGCGTTTTTCACTTACATCAAGGTGTCGTTCTGGGCAGCGATCTGCGTGTCGTTCCCGATCGTCGCGACGCAAATCTGGAAGTTCATCGCGCCCGGTCTCTACAAGACCGAAAAACGCGCGTTCCTGCCGTATCTTTGCGCCACGCCCATCCTGTTCATCATGGGGGCGTGCCTCGCCTATTTCGTGGTGATCCCCTACGCGTTCCGCTTCTTTCTGAGTTTCGAGACGCCGGGCGGGAATGGCCAGCTGCCGATCGTCAGCGAGCCCAAGGTCAACGAATATCTGTCGCTGGTGATGACCTTGCTGCTGGCGTTCGGGGTTGCGTTCCAGCTGCCGGTGCTGCTGACCCTGATGGCGCGCGCGGGGCTGATCACCTCGCAGGGGCTCATCAACAAATGGCGCTACGCCTTTGTCGGGATGTTCGCGGTTGCCGCGGTGCTGACCCCGCCCGACATCGTCAGCCAGTGCTCGCTGGCGATCCCGCTGATCCTCCTCTATTTCCTGTCGATCTTCTCATGCCGCTGGGTCGAAAAGCAGCGCGCCAAGCGCGAGGCCGAAGAGGAAGCCGAGCTTGCCGGCGGCGGCGCTCCCCCCGCCGGGGAGTAAGTGGACGCAGCGTCGTTCAGCCCCTATAAGTGGTATGTCTTAAACGGTTAGTCCCTAGATGCACGATCTGCGCGCCATTCGCGACAACCCCGAGATATTCGACGCGGGCCTCAAAAAGCGGGGCCTGCCGCCGCGTGCCGAGGAGGTGCTGACGCTCGACAAGGAATGGCGGAAGGCTGAAACAGACGCTCAGACGATGCAGGCCACGCGAAATCGATTGTCCCGGGGAGTCGGCATCGCGAAGAAGCGTGGTGACAGCGTTGACTCACTGCTTGCTGACATTGGCGCTCTCCAAAAGGGAGAGGAAGCGTCTGGGAAGATTGCAGCGGCATACCGCAAGCAGATCGATGATCTGCTCGCGACCCTGCCCAACCTTCCTGCGGCGGACGTGCCGGAGGGTCCCGACGAGACCGCCAACCGGCTGATCCGCACCGTCGGTACGCCGCCCCAGTTCAACTTTGCGCCGCTGCCGCACGAGGCGATCGGCGACAAGCTCCAAATGATGGATTTCGCCCGCGCGGCGAAATTGTCCGGGTCGCGGTTTGTCGTGCTGAGAGGAGGATTGGCGCGACTCGAACGCGCGCTGGCCCAGTTCATGCTCGACCTCCACACCAACGAGTTCGGTTACACCGAGGTGGCGCCGCCCTATCTGGTGCGCGAGGAGACCGCGTACGGCACCGGCAATTTGCCGAAAGCGGCCGAGGATATGTTCCAGACCACCGAGGCGTCCGGCGGGATGTGGCTGATCCCTACGGCCGAGATGCCGCTGACCAACCTCGTCTCCGGCGAGATCCTCGACGAGGGAGCGCTGCCGCTCCGCATGACCGCATGGACGCCGTGCTTTCGCTCCGAAGCCGGCGCCGCCGGGCGCGATACGCGCGGCATGATCCGCGTTCACCAGTTCAACAAGGTCGAGCTGGTGTCGATCGCCAAGCCGGAGGACTCCGCCGCCGAGCACGCACGCATGACCGCCTGCGCCGAGGAGGTGCTGAAGCGGCTCGGCCTCGCTTACCGGGTGATGCTCCTGTCCTCGGGTGACATGGGCTTCGCCGCCGAAAAGACCTACGACATCGAGGTCTGGCTGCCGGGGCAGAACGCCTATCGCGAGATTTCCAGCTGCTCGAATTGCGGCGCGTTCCAGGCTCGCCGCATGAATGCGCGCTACCGCCCGTCAGGCGAAAAGGGTACCCGGCCGGTGCATACGCTTAACGGCTCGGGCCTCGCGGTCGGCCGCGCGCTGATCGCGGTGCTCGAAAATTACCAGCGCCATGACGGCAGCGTCACGATTCCGCCGGTGTTGCGGCCCTATATGGGCGGGCTGGGAACGATCGAGCCGCATGGCTGAAGCCGCTATCGCCCGCATTCTCGTCTCGAACGACGATGGCATCGACGCGCCGGGCCTCCAGCTGTTGGAGCGGATCGCGCGCGAGCTGTCGCCCGAGGTGTGGGTGGTCGCCCCCGAGCAGGAGCAGAGCGGCGCCGGTCATTCGCTGACCACACGGCGGCCGATCCGCCTGACCGAAATCGCGCCGCGCCGCTATGTCGTCGACGGGACGCCGACCGATTGCGTGCTGCTGGCGCTAAAGCGGCTGCTGCGCGGCCGGCCGCCGAGCCTCGTCCTGTCGGGGATCAATGCCGGTACCAACATCGCCGAGGACATCACTTACTCCGGCACCTGCGCGGCGGCGATGGAGGCGACGCTGTTCGGGGCGCCGGCGATCGCGTTGAGCCAGGAATACAAAGATCGCGGCTCGATCCCGTGGGCCTGTGCGGAAGCCTTTGCCGCCGACGCGATCCGCCGCATCGCCGCCGCCGCCCAGCCCTGGCCGAAGGACACGTTCTTCAACGTCAATTTTCCGGCCGCACCACCTGCTTCAGTGCGCGGCTTTGCGGTCACCCATCAGGGCAAACGGGTGCTGGGAGACAATCTGATGGAAGGGATCGACCCGCGTGGCCGGCCTTATTTTTGGATCGGTCCGGCCAAGCACGAGGGCGGCGCCACGCCGGATAGCGACCTGCGCGCTCTCGAAGAGAACCGCGTCTCGATTACCCCGATACATCTCAACCTGACCAATGTCGCGGTCGCGGCGCGGCTGCGGCGAGACTTCGCATGATCGCCGACACCGCGGAGCTCACCCGCAAGGTTCGGCTGATCATGGAAATGCGCCATGCCGGGATCGGCGATGCGCGGGTTCTTGGCGCGATGGAGAAGACGCCGCGCGAGCTCTTCGTCCCCGAGGAGTTCCAGGACCAGGCCTACGAGAATGTGGCGCTGCCGATCGCCAACGGGCAGACGATCAGCCAGCCCTATGTCGTTGCGCTGATGACCGAAAAGCTTGAGGTGGGCGAGCGCGACAAGGTGCTCGAGATCGGCACCGGCTCGGGCTATCAGGCCGCGATCCTGGCGCGACTGTGCCGCCGCGTCTTCACCATCGAGCGTCATCGTGGCCTGGTGCGGGAGGCCGAAGAGCGGTTCAAGGCGTTGGGGCTCGGCAACATTGTCACCCTGTTCGCCGATGGCGCCCGGGGCTGGCCCGACCAGGCTCCGTTCGACCGGATCATTGTCACGGCCGCGGCGCCCGAAATCCCAATGACGCTCGTTGAGCAGCTCGCCCCGGGCGGGATCATGGTGCTGCCGGTCGGCGCCGAGTTTCACGACCAGCGGCTGGTCCGGGTGCGCCGGCGCGAATCGGATTACGAGCGCGAGGACCTCGCCTGGGTGCGTTTCGTCCCGATGGTCGCGGGATTACCGCGTCTTAGCGATAGTGCTGGCAGCGACTGCGGACAGCGATAATTTGGCGGTTGAGTACGGCTGCGCGTTGGGGACGCGTAAGGGGGAACCATGGGGGAAATTGTCTGCCTCCGCCGCGGCCTCGCCGCGACGGCCAGCCTTTCGGTCATCGCTGGGTTGCTCGCGGCCTGCTCTCCAGGCCCGGTCGCACCCGCGCCGGTCTATTTGCGGGGTGTCGCGCAGGCGCCGGCAAAGGTGACGGCGCCCTGGCACGACAACACGATCTTCACGGTCCGTCGCGGCGACACGGTGATCGATATCGCCCATGACTATCATGTGCCGCTCGGCGCGTTGATCGCGGCCAATCAGTTGAGGACGCCCTACCTGATCCATCCCGGCGACCGGCTGTTGATACCCGACGGTGGCGTGCCGCCGGGCGACGTTCCGGCCACGCGAATGGCGACGACCGCGCCGACGGCAACGCCCGCGACTACGCCATCCCAGGTGGCGGTGATCCCACCGAGCCCCGCGCCATCGGCGCCGCCGCAGACGGTAACAGCGCTGGCTCCGGCCGCCCCAGTCCAGGTCGCGGCGGCTGCGGTGCCACCGGCGCCGACAAGTCCAGCTATATCTCCGCCGCCGACCGGCCCAGCCCAGGTCGCGGCGGCAACGCCGCCACCACCGGCGCCGACAAGCCCGGCGCCAACAAGTCCGACTATGCCCCTGCCGCGCCCAACACCGTCGGCCCCGGTGGTGACGGCTCAGCCGCTATCGCCGCCGCCGGCCCAGGTGGTGGCCGTGACGACGCCTGCTCAGCCGCAGTGGCCGCCGCCGGCCCAGGTGGCGGCCGTGACGACGCCTGCTCCGCCGCCATCGACGCGGCCTCAAACGGCCGCCGCGCAGATCACGCCCGCTTCGCCGCAGTCACCCGCGCCAACGCCGGCCAAGACCGCGGCGCCCGTCGTGCCGCTCGATCAGCCGGCAAAGCCGCTCGCTGCGATCGAACCACCGCCGCCGGCGGTCGCGCCTGCCACTGCAACGACGAACGCTGGGCCACCGTCCGTGCTGGCGGCACGCAATCCCGCCGCGGCGTTGCCGCTGCCGGGCGAGGCGGTTCCAACCATGACCGTCGGAACCCAGAACGGACGTTTCTTGTGGCCGGTGCATGGCCGCATCCTCGCCAATTACGGTTTGTCCAATGGTGAGGCGCATAACCAGGGCATCGACATCGCCGCACCGCTCGGGACCTTGGTGCGCGCGGCGGACGCGGGCACCGTCGCCTATGCCGGCAGCGAGGTGAAAGGTTACGGGAACCTCGTGCTGATCAAGCACGCAAATGGCTGGATCTCGGCCTACGCCCATCTTGACGACATCGTCGTCCAGAAAGGCGACACGGTCAGCGCCGGAGAAGTCATCGCCAAGGTCGGCGATACCGGCGGGGTCGGGGAGCCGCAGCTGCATTTCGAGCTGCGCCGCGGCAAGAAGCCGGTCGATCCCAAGGAATTTCTCGATTCAGCGGGCAGCGCGACCGCCAAGCCGGCACAGCAGGCGGGGTAAGGGGCTAGTTCAGCTTCTTCCCCAGCCTTCCGGCCAAATCCTGGATGTATTGCCAGGCGACGCGGCCCGAGCGCGAGCCGCGGGTGATCGACCATTCATTGGCCTCGGCCTTGAGCCGATCCTCGGCGATTTTCAGCCCGTAATGCCTGGCATAGCCGCTGACGATCGCGTGATACGTGTCCTGATCGACATTGTGGAAGCCGAGCCACAGCCCGAACCGATCGGATAGCGAGACGCTTTCCTCGACCGCCTCGGCCGGGTTGATCGCGGTCGAACGCTCATTCTCAATCATGTCGCGCGGCATCAGGTGGCGGCGGTTCGAAGTGGCGTAGAGCACGACATTGGCGGGGCGGCCCTCGATACCGCCTTCGAGCACCGCCTTTAGCGATTTGTAGCTGGTGTCCTGCTTTTCGAACGACAGATCGTCGCAGAACAACAAACAGCGCCGTTTGCTGCTGCGCACCAGCGATAACAGGCGCGGCAGGCTCGGGATGTCCTCGCGGTGGATTTCGATCAGCGCCAGCGCTCCCGGCTTGCCGCTGTTGATCGCTGCATGCGCCGCCTTGACCAGCGCGCTCTTGCCGGTGCCGCGCGCACCCCATAACAGCACATTGTTGGCGGGCAGCCCGGCGGCGAAGCGTTCGGTGTTCTCGACCAGGATGTCGCGCACCCGGTCGATGCCGCGCAGGAGGCCGATCTCGACCCGATTGACCTCCTTCACCGGTTCGAGCCACTCGCTCTCGGCGTGCCAGATAAAGGCGTCGGCGGCGTCAAGGTCGTTTGTCGGCGCCGCCGCCGGAGCCAGCCGTTCGAGCGAGGCGGCGATGCGGTGAAGCAGAGGTTCTAGATCGGTATCGGGCATCTTCTGTTCTTGGCAGGGCAATGGGCCGCGGACGCTATCACAGCGGACGCGATCGCGGAAACGCGCGGGCGGCTTGGCATTGCCCTTTTACCGGGCATCGCGTACCAATTCGCCTCCGTTGTCCGAGGTCAATGACGATGCTGATTTCCACGGCCTATGCCCAAGGCGTGGGCGGCCTGTTCGACAGTTCGAATGCGATGGTCCAGTTCCTGCCGTTGGTGCTGATTTTCGTCGTGTTCTATTTCATGCTGATCCGCCCGCAGCAGAAGAAGCAAAAGGACCACCGCGCGATGCTCGACACGCTGCGCCGCGGCGACCGGGTGGTGACGGGTGGCGGCATTATCGGCACCGTCAATCGCGTCGCGAGCCCCGAGGAGGTCGAGGTCGACATCGCGCAAGGGGTGCGCGTCAGGGTGTTGCGCAGCACGATCACGACCGTGCTGGCCAAGCCCGACCCGAGCGCGGCGCGCGAGGCCGCCAACGAGCGCGGTTCGGCGCGTCGCCGCGGGGCCAAGGCACCGGCCGCTGAAAAGGAACCCGCCGCGGACGAAGCCGACAAGGCGTAACCGCCGGCGACCCTGATGCTCTATTTCGCCAACTGGAAGATTCTGCTGATCTGCGGGGTCTGCGCGCTCGGCGTGCTGTTCAGCCTGCCGAACCTGCTCGGCCCGGGGCAACTGTCATGGCTACCCAGCCAGATCCCGCACCGCCAGGTTGCGCTCGGGCTCGACCTGCGGGGCGGCTCCTACCTGCTGCTCCAGGTCGACGTCGCCGGGGCGGAGCGCGAGCAGCTGAACTCGATCGTCGACAATGTGCGCGACGCGCTGCTGACCGAGAAAATCCATTACTCCGGGCTGAAGGTCGAGGGCGATGCGATCGTCTTCACCATCGGCGACAACGATCAGATCGAGCCGGCCAAGGCGGCGCTCGGCAAGATCGACCGGACGCTGACGGTCGATATCGGCCCCGACGGCGCCGGCAAGATGCAGTTCAGCGCCCAGGCGACCGATGCGCGGCGCAGCCAGGCGGTCGAGCAATCGATCGAGATCATTCGCCGCCGCATCGACGAGACCGGCACCAAGGAGCCGACGATCCAGCGCCAGGGCCAGGACCGGATCCTCGTCGAGCTGCCCGGCATCGACAATCCCGAGCATGTCAAGGCGCTGCTCGGCAAGACTGCGAAGCTCACCTTCCAATTCGTCGACGAAGCAGTGACCCTCGATCAGGCGCGCAAGTCGATGCCGCCTGGCGACGAGATCCTGCAGGCCGCTGACGCCCGCTCCGGAGCGACCGCCTACGTCATCAAGAAAAAGGTGATGGTTGGCGGCGATACGCTGGTTGACGCACAGGTGCAATTCCAGAACAACGATCCCGTCGTTGCCTTTCGCTTCGATTCGGCTGGGGCCAGGCGCTTCGGCGACGCCACGCGCGATAATGTCGGTAAGCGCTTTGCCATCGTGCTCGACAACAAGGTGATCAGCGCGCCGGTGATCAAGGAGGCGATCCTTGGCGGCAGCGGCGTCATCTCGGGCAGCTTCACAGTGCAGTCGGCGGGCGATCTGGCGCTGTTGCTGCGCGCCGGCGCGCTCCCGGCCCCGATCACCATCCTCGAGGAGCGCACCGTCGGTCCCGATCTCGGCGCCGATTCGATCCACGCGGGCGCGGTCGCCAGCGTCGTCGGAGTGGTTCTCGTCATCGTCTTCATGTTCCTGTTCTATGGGCTCTTCGGCCTGTTCGCCGATATCGCGCTGTTCTTCAACCTGTGTCTGATGCTCGGGGCGTTGTCGTTGTTGGGCGCGACGTTGACGTTGCCTGGCATCGCCGGGATCGCGCTGACCATGGGTATGGCGGTCGACGCCAACGTGCTGATTTACGAGCGCATCCGCGAGGAGATGCGCAGCGGCCGCACCATGCTCTCGTCATTGGAGGCCGGGTTCACCCGCGCCTTCGGCACAATCCTCGACAGCCATGTGACGACCTTGGTCGCCGGCATCCTGCTTTATTGGCTCGGCTCCGGGCCGGTGAAGGGGTTCGCGGTGACCTTGAGCATCGGCGTCTTGACCTCGCTGTTCTCGGCGATCCTCGTCACCCGGCTGCAGATTGTCAGCTGGCTGCGGCGGTCGAAGCCCAAGGCGATCCCGCTATGAGTATCCTGCTGTGATCCGGCCGCTGATCGTCATCCGCCGGGTGCCGAAGATCGACTTCATGCGCTGGCACGTGTTCGGCTTCGCGTTCTCCATCCTCTTGGGCGTGGTGTCGATCGGCCTGTTCGTGTCGATCGGGCTCAATCTCGGCATCGATTTCAAGGGCGGGCTCTTGATCGAGGCCAAGACCCAGGGGCCGGCCGATCTCGCGTCGATGCGGGCGAAGATCGACGGGTTGCATCTCGGCGAGGCGTCGCTGCAGAATTTTGGCGCGCCGGACGAGGTGCTGATCCGCTTGCCGCAGCAAGCGGGCGGCGACAAGATGCAGGAAACCGCGATCACCGCGGTCAAACAGGCGCTGGGCGAAGGGATCGAGTACCGGCGCCAGGAGGTGGTCGGGCCGAGCGTCGGGTCCGAACTGATCCGCGCCGGTGCGTTGGCGACCGTTCTCGCGCTGGTCGCGATCCTCGTCTACATCTGGTTCCGTTTCGAATGGCAGTTCGGGGTCGGGGCGACAATCTCGACGATCCACGATGTCGTCACTACGGTCGGCCTGTTTGCGATCTTCCAGCTCGAGTTCAACCTGACGACCCTCGCTGCGATCCTCACCATCGCCGGCTATTCGATCAACGACACGGTGGTCATCTACGACCGGGTCCGCGAGGCGATGCGTAAGCACCGCACCATGCAATTCCGCGAACTCATCAACCTGGCGCTCAACGAGACCCTGTCGCGCACGATCCTCACCGTCAGCACGGTGGCGTTGGCGGTGCTGTCGCTGTTGGTCTTTGGCGGCGAGGTGCTGAAAGGGTTCAGCATCGCGATGCTGTGGGGCATCGTCATCGGCACCTATTCGTCGCTCTTCATCGCCGCGCCGATCATCTACTACATCCAGCCGAACCGCCGGGCGATCGCGCGCGAGTCGGCCGCCGGCGACGCCGAGCGCAGTCGGACCTAGTCCGATGCAGGCCGCGCCCAGTCCGGCGAGCGGGCGGCAAG
>DASYXG010000205.1:0-17199 GCA_035935235.1 Allostellaceae bacterium | reverse complement strand
AAAGCCTCGAAGGACCCGCCGTCCCTTTTCCAGCCACTAAATGCCGGTCAGCGCGCGGTATTTCTTCCAGAAACCGCGGATCGCCGCCTCGCTCGCGCGGAAATTCTGCGATTGCGCCTCGTGCCCGCCCATCATGACGACGCCATCGCCCTCGTCATTGTATTGCAACGCGCGCTGGACGAAGCCGCCGACGCAACCGTCCTCCATCGAGATGTAGCCGGCGGCGCCGATCAAATTGCCTTGGCGCAGCCGGCGTTCGCGCATCGTCGCGTCGTCGCTGTCGAAGCCGAGATGGACCCAGTCGAGCTCGGTCTCGTCGACCCCGCGCGGGCGGATGACGCGAACCGCGATGGTGTTGCGGACTTGCTGCAGCACCATGTTGGGGAATGCGGTGAGGATCTGCACCGAGACCTGGTCGCCAAACTCATCGACCGACTCGACCACCGAATTGTCCTCGAGTTTGAGGTCGGTGTCGGAGCGCAACTGCGCCGCCTTGTAGTCGGCGTCCTCGGCGGCGTAGTCGAGCTTGGCCTGGCTGAAATGATGGCCGCCATCCTCGCTGATATTGATGCTGCCCGGCATCGACAGCCGATTGATGCGGAACGTCGTCAGGAACGAGTGGAGGATCGAGGCGTGATAGGTGTCCTTGACGTTCTCGAAATAGAGTTTCCAGTTGTTGGGCAGGATTTGCGTCGAGCGGCCGATGATGTGGGTCGGCCGGTTTTCGAGCACGCGCTTGAGCCCGCCGACCACGACCGGGCCGAGATAGGACTGCAGATCGGCAACGGTGTCGCTGAACGTGCCAAAGACGAGGCCGCAGAGCTCCTCGACCCGCAGACGCTGGAGGTGGTGTTCCTCCTTATGGAACTCGGGCGCCATGCCGCCCTGGCGCTTGACCCCCTTCTCGAAGGCGACGCCGGTCAGCTGCCCGGTCAGGTCATAGCTCCAGCCGTGATAGATGCAGGTGATCTCGCGGTCGTGACCCCTGTTCCTGAGGCATAAGAGGTTGCCGCGATGAGCGCAGCGATTGACGAAGGCGTTGATCGCGCCGGCCTCATCGCGGGTAACGATGACCGCAACCTCGCCGACCGTTGTCGCGACCCAATCACCGGGATTGGAGACCTCGCCAGCGAGGCAGAGATAACTCCAGGTCTCGCCCTTGAAGATGGTCTCCTGCTCGATCGCGTATTGCTGCGGGTCGGTGTAGACCCGAAACGGCACCTCGCTGAGCCCGTTGGAGCGCCAATTCACCGCGCCGTCGAACCTGACGTCGTGTACCGACATTTCCTGCCTCGTGGCTGATGCATCCCGTCGATGAACTATGCTCCTGTCGGAGCAATTCCGTCCATCGGCAGGGCGCAATTTGCTGTTCCGATTGCGAAACGCGATGTCCGAATGAACGCTACGTCGCTGAACGTAAAGCCAAAAACGGTGTTGCCGCCACGCGAAAAACAACGAAATAACAGCGAGAAAACAGCCGCATAACAGCGGCGGAATCAGCGGGTTAACAGCGGCAACAGCGAGGGTCATCGAAGGAACGCCAAGGTCCGTGCTGCATCACGATGAAAATCAGATTGGAACATAAGAACATTCAAGAGTGACCTCGCAAAATTTTTTGCCAGCGAAGTCGAAGACGCAGAAGCGGCCACCGCCGCTTTCCTGGCGACCGCACCGGCAAACCGGCACCTTCCCGGGGAGCGCATCCCGTTAGGGTCTTAACAACCTGCGGTAGCCGCTCTAGATTATTTGCGAAGACGGTCTGGCTCAGGCGGTTAATTCGGAGCGCCCACAGATGTCAGTCAACGACCTCACAACATTGGTGAGCCTGGCAGAACAATTCGGTCCGTTTTTATTTGCAATTCTATTCATCCTCGTCGTCACGCGCACCGCGCATCAATGGTATCGCGAAGCGGTAACGCGCAGCCAGCACGCCAACCCCGCCGAAATCCGGACGCTGCGCCTTTATTTCGTGCTCAGCGTCTATTGCGGCATCGGGGCGATGCTTCTCTCAGTGGGATGGTGGTTCTATGCGCAGACACGCGGCATGTATTACTACCAGTTCTCGATCGCGGAATTGCAGAACGACGACCAGATAAACTCACAATATTTCAACAAGACCGTGCCGATGCCGTTGGTCGAGGGCACAGTGCAGTTGCGCGACGAGTATTTCCTGATCGGCCAGCCGACGCCGTTCAGCAAGGGTCAGAAATTCACCATCCAATACTTCAGGCTGCCGAACGGAACCGGCGCCAATACCGGCTCAGTCATCACGCCGCAGGACCTGACCATCACCTATTCCGGCAACAGCACCGACGCGTTCAAACTGACGGCGCAGTCCGGGCAGCCGCCGGGGCTGCAGCTTACACAAACGGGGCCCGATGCAGCCGAACGCTTCCTGGCCCTGCGCGACTTTGTGGCGTTTGCGCAGACGGTGTTGTCCGGGCGCAAGGAAACGACGCCGTGAGCCGTTGCACTGCTCTCTGCGCCATCGCGCTTTTTCTCGGGATCGCCGCGCCGGCGCTTGCCCAATCGGTGTGCGCGACGCGCTCGGGTTCGTGCACGCTCGCCGAGCCGGCAACGCCGGGCGGCACCTGCATCTGCATGACCGCAGCAGGACCGGTTCCTGGAACGGTGCCAAGCGCGCACCCAAATTTCTGCTGCACTCCGGCGGGGCGGTTGGGGCCTTACGATAATCTCGCTGCGCCCGCGGGCGGGACCTGCTCTGCGACGCTCCCGAGCGGGGCGCGCATGACCGGTCAAGCGTGCTACTGACCGGCGACATCGGCCCCGCGGGCTGGTGCAAGCTGTTCGACATGCCGGATTAATTCGCGACGGATTTGGCCAAACCAGGCCGAATACCCGTCAAATTAAAAGCGATTGTTGGCCGTGGGCTGTGTCGCCCGGCCTATCTCTAACCGAATTGGTCTCTCGACGAGGGAGCGTGTCGTGGCGATCTGGTTCGTTGTCGGGCTGCTGGGCCTGGTTGAGATCTTTGTTCTCGCGCGGATCCGGGTGGCGCTGGCCGACGGCGAGGTGCCGCTCAATCCCGCCGGCTGGCTCGGCTATTCGGAATATCTCGACGTTACCGTCGAGCGGCGCAATTCGCCGACAACCTACTGGTTCATCCTGTCGCTGACGGTCGCGCTGGCGGTGCTCTTGGGTATGTTCATCTATCTCGTCGCGATCCGCGCTGCCAGCTAGGCGCGCTGTCACTCCATCGCCACCGCCGGCCGGCGCGGCCGGCGCAGCAGCAGCAGGAACGGCGCCGCCGCCAGGATGACGATCACCATCAGGTGGAAATCGTCGATATAGGCGATCATCTGCGCCTGGCGGGTGACTTCGGCGTTGAGCGCGGCGACCCCATGGACATTGGTCAGGCTGTAGGGCGAGCCGAGGGTCTGCGCCAGCGGGTTATCCGGCCGGATGTGCTCGGCGAGGCGCGAATGGACGACCTGGGTATTCTCGACAAGCAGCGCCTCGACGATCGAGATGCCAACGCTGCCGCCGACATTGCGCATCAGGCTGAAGATCGCGGTGCCTTGGGTGAGGACATTGCGCGGCAGCGTCGAAAAGGTGACGACGCTCAAGGGCGTAAAGACAAAGCCGAGCCCGAACCCCTGCAGCACGCCGGTGGTGATGAACGGCCAGGTGCCCATCTGCAGCGAGAACCCCGTCATCTGCCATAACGAGACCGCCGTCAGCGTCAGCCCGCCGAGGATAATGAGCCTGATGTCGAGCTTCCCGACGAGGCGCGAGACGACGATCATCGCCAACATCGTGCCGATGCCGCGCGGCGCGGTAACAAAGCCGGCGGTGACGACCGGGTAGTTCATCAGCGCCTGCATCATCGTCGGCAGCAAGGTCATCGACCCGTAGAGCGGGATGCCGATGAGAAACATCAGCACGATCCCGGCGACGCAATTCGAATCCTTGAGCAGGGCGCGGTTGAGAAACGAACGCTCGCCCGCGGTCGCAGTGTGGACGATGAAGAGATAGAAGCAGAGCGCGGCGACGATCGCCTCGATCCAGATTTCGCTCGAGCCGAACCAGTCCTTCAGCTCGCCGCGGTCGAGCATCATCTGCAGCGCGCCGATGGCGATGCTCAGGGTCGCGAAGCCGAACCAGTCGAAGGCCTCGCGCTGGCCGTGCCTCGTCTCGTGGATGAAGACCATGATCCCGGCGCCGGCGAGCACGCCGACCGGCACGTTGATGTAGAAAACCCATCGCCATGAGTAATCGTCGGTCAGCCAGCCGCCGAGGGCCGGGCCGATGATCGGGCCGAGGATCACCCCCATGCCCCATACCGCCATGGCCTTGCCGTGCTGTTCGGGCGGGTTGACCTGCAACAGCACAGATTGCGACAGCGGCACCAGCGCCGCGCCGCAAATCCCCTGCAGCAGACGGTAGATGACGAGTTGGGCGAGGCTGGTCGCGGCGCCGCATAGCGCCGAGGCGATGGTGAAGCCGATCACCGAGATAAGGAATACGTATTTGATGCCGAAACGGCTGGCGAGCCAGCCGGTCAGCGGCGTCATGATCGCGGCGGCGACGATGTACGACGTCACCACCCAGGCGATCTGGTCCTGCGAGCACGAGAAGCTGCCCTGCATATGCGGCAGCGCGACATTGGCGATGGTGGTGTCGACGCCCTGCATGAACGTCGCCAGCATGATCGACGCGGTGATCGCGGTGCGATTGGCCCGCGGTCCCGCTGCCCCGTCGCCCGCCGGGCCGGGTGTTCCGCGAAATGAGCGAAAGCCGCGCATGGCCGCCATCCTCGGCGAGAGCATCGTTGCAGGCAACCGCGGCGCAGACGCTGCAATATCGCGGCCAGATTACTCCATCGCAACCGCGGAGCCTTTGGCAACGCGGTTGGGCCGGCGCAGCAGCAACAGGAACGGCAGCGCCGCGAGGATGACCAGCACCATGAAGTGAAAATCGTCGATATAGGCGATCATCTGGGCCTGGCGGGTGACCTCGGCGTTGAGCGCGGCGATGCCGTGCACCTCGCTGAGGCTGTAGGGCGCGCCGAGCGACTGCGCGAGCGGGTTGTCGGGGCGGATGTGCTCGGCGAGCCGCGAATGGACGATCTGGCTGTTGCGGACCAGCAGGGCCTCGACGATCGACACGCCGACGCTGCCGCCGACATTGCGCATCAGGCTGAAGATCGCGGTGCCCTGCGTGAGGTGCTGGCGCGACAGGGTGGAGAAGCTGATGACGCTGAGCGGGGTGAACACAAAGCCGAGACCAAACCCCTGGAGGATTCCGGAAGCGAGCAGCAGGTTCATGTTCATCGCGAGCGAGAACCCGGTCATCTGCCACAGCGAGATCGCGGTCAGCGACAGCCCGGTGAGGATGATGAGCCTTGTATCGACTTTGCCGATGATCCGGGCGACGAGGATCATCGCGACGAGCGTGCCGATGCCGCGCGGCGCGGTGACGAACCCGGCGGTGACCACCGGATAGTTCATCAGCGCCTGCATCATCGTCGGCAGCAGCACCATCGTGCCGTTGAGGATGATGCCGACGAAGAACATCAGGACGAACCCGGCGGTGAAATTGGGGTCCTTCAGCATGTTGCGGTTGAGAAACGAGCTGGCGCTGGTCGTCGCGGTGTGAACGACGAAGAGGTAGAAGCATAGCGCCGCGACGGTCGCCTCGATCCAGATCTCGGTCGAACCGAACCAATCCTTCAGCTCGCCGCGATCGAGCATCATCTGCACCGCACCGACCGCGACGGAGAGCGTGCCGAAACCGAAGAAGTCGAAGCGCTCACGGTGGCCGCGCCGGTCGTCATGGATAAAGACAAGGATGCCGAGCGCGCACAGCACGCCAACCGGCAGGTTGATCAGGAACACCCAGCGCCAGGTGAAATTGTCGGTCAGCCAACCACCGAGCGCCGGCCCGATGATCGGGCCGAGCATCGTGCCAATGCCCCAAATCGCCATCGCGCGGCCATGTCGCTCGGGCGGGTTGGTGCGCAGCAACACCGATTGCGACAACGGCACCAGCGCCGCGCCGCAAATCCCCTGTAGCACGCGGTAAAGCACCAGCTGCGTGAGGCTCGTCGCGGCGCCGCATAGCGCCGAGGCCGCGGTGAAGCCGACGACCGAGAAGAAGAACACCCATTTGATCCCGAGCCGCCCGGCGAGCCAGCCGGTCAGCGGGGTCATGATCGCCGCCGCCACGATATACGAGGTCACCACCCAGGCGATCTGATCTTGCGAACAGGAGAAGCTGCCCTGGATATGCGGCAGCGCGACATTGGCGATCGTGGTGTCGACGCCCTGCATGATCGTCGCGCAGGTGATCGAGGCGGTGATCGCGGCGCGATTGATCCGCGGCTCGCCGATCCCGTCGCCTGACGTGACGGCGGCGCCGCGAAATGACCCAAGGCTGCGCATTGGAACCATCGTCCGCCACCGTGGGCATCGATGCAACCGCACGCCGCGCGCTCGTGATATGTGCAGCTATGGCGTTCCCTGGATTGCGCTACAGCAAATGGGCCTTGCTGGTGTTCGGCGCCGGCGGCTTGCTCGGCCTTGCCGTGGTCTCGGTCCCAGTGCCGAGGCTTGGCCGGGTCGCCAGCGTGGCGATGGCGTTCGGCATTCTCGCGCTGCCGGTCGCGCTCATCCTCGATTGGCGCCGCAAGACACCGGCGGCCCCGGCCAAACGTCGCCGCAAGGCGGCCCGGAAACCCCGGGCACCGACTCCTCGACGGGACGCCCGTCGTCGACGTTGATCCCGCCATGCAGGCCGGACGCTTCCCCGACCGAGCTCCGTCGTACTAGGATCGAATCGCAAGCGCGGGGAGCCGTCCCGGCCGAAGCTTTATGGAGGAAATGCTATGGCGAAAAAGAAGATCGCGGTCGTGTGCACCGGCGCGGTCGGCGGCTATGCCGGGGCGCACATGGTCAAGGCCGGCGAGGACGTCACCTTTATCGATTTCTGGCCCGAGCATGTCGAGCACATGAAAAAACACGGGCTGACCATCACCCATCTGCGCGACGTCGAGCCGTTCACGGTGCCGGTGCGTGCGCTGCATGTCACAGAGGCGCAGCAGCTTTCGAAGGAACAGCCGTTCGACATCGCCTTTGTCTGCACCAAGAGCTACGACACCGCGTGGGCGACAACGCTGATCCGGCAGTATCTCGCGGGCGACGGCTATGTCGTCTCGCTGCAGAACTGCATGAACGAGGAAACCATCGCCGGAGTGGTCGGCTGGGGCAAGACGCTGGGCTCAATCGCCAGCTCGATCACCGTGGCGCTGCACGCGCCGGGCCAGATCGCCCGCGCTGCTGGCAAGTCAGGCACCAAGCACACGGTGTTCCGCGCCGGCGAGGTGCATGGCCGGGTCACCTACCGGGCCAAGGAGGTCCGCGACCTGCTCGCCAACGCCGACAGCGCGATGGTCACCGAGAATCTGTGGGGCGAGCGCTGGTCGAAGCTGGTGACCAACGTGATGGGCAATGGGCTTTCGGCCTGCACCGGCATGATCACCAAGGACATGGTGAAGAACGACGCGATCCGCCATTTCTCCAACCGGCTCGGCAGCGAGGCGATCCGCGTCGGCCAGGCGCTCGGCTACACGTTTGACGAGGTCAGCCACATGGACCCGGAGATGATCGCCCGCTCCGGCGAGGGCGACGCCGAGGCGCAGCGGATCATCGACGAGCACCGGCTCGAAGAAGCCAACAAACCCGGCGGCGGCGAGCACCGCCCGTCGATGGGCCAGGACATGGTCAAGGGCCGTCGCACCGAGATCCAGTTCCTCAACGGATTTGTCGTGCAGAAGGGCAAGGAAGTCGGCATCGACGCGCCGACCAACGCGATCCTCACCGACATCGTGACCCGGGTGGAACGCGGCGAGTTGAAGCCCGATCCGAAGCACATCACCGATTTGCGGTTGAACTGACGTTGGCTTGTCCCCTCTCCCGCGGGGCGGGAGAGGGAGGGACCCATCGCGCCAGCGATGGGAGGGTGAGGGTCCGTCGCGAGCACCCTCACCCGCCTCGCTGCGCTCGGCACCCCCTCCCGCAAGCGGGCGAGGGTTAGGAGGAAGAATGCTCGCTGTCGTCAACACGCCGGGCGGGCCGGAGCCGGTCGCGGTTCGCGAGGTGCCCGAGCCCGAGCCGAAAGCGAGTGAGGCGGTGGTCGCGGTGCACGCGTTTTCGCTGAACCGCGGCGAAACGCGCCTCTTCCAGGTGCGCCCCGACGGCTGGCGCCCAGGCCAGGACATCGCCGGGGCGGTGGCGCGCCAGGCAGCGGATGGAAGCGGCCCCAAGGCCGGCACGCGGGTGGTTTGCCTCACCGACTGGGAAGGCTGGGCCGAACGCGCCGCAGTGCCCAGTCACCGCATGGCGGCACTGCCGGACAATGTCTCGTTCGCGGCCGCTGCGTCGCTGCCGGTCGCCGGACTGACGGCGCTGCGCACGCTGCGCCACGGCGCGCCGCTGCTCGGCAAGCGGGTGCTGATCACCGGCGCCGCCGGCGGGGTCGGCAACCTCGCGGTGCAGTTGGCGGCGCGTTCGGGGGCGCGGGTCACCGCGGTCGTCGGCAGCGCCGCGCGGGCCAAGGTGCTCGACGGGCTTGGCGCCGCCGAGATCGTCACCGGCATCGATCAGGCCCTGGGCCGCTTCGAGCTGATCCTCGAGGCTGCCGGCGGCGCGTCGCTGACCGCCGCGATCGGGCGGGTCGCGGCCAAGGGAGTCGTCGTCATCTACGGCAATTCGTCGGGCGAGGCGGCGCCGCTCGATTTCCGCGTGTTTGCCGACCATCAGAACGCGCGGCTGCAGGGGTTTCACTATTTCACCTCGGAGCCGGAGGAGAAGTTCGGCCCCGACCTGGCGCTGCTGGTGTTGCTGGTCGCCGACGGGTCGTTGAAGCCGCGGATTGTCGAGCACGATTGGCACGAGATCCCGGCGGTCGGCGCGCTGCTATTGGCGCGCAGCATCGCCGGCAAGGCCGTCTTCCATATCCCGCAAAGCTGAACGGAGCTGAACATGACCATCAAAGTCGGAGACCGGATCCCGAGCGTGACGTTGCGTCATCTGACCGCCGAAGGCGTGCAGGCGGTGTCGTCGGACAATTACTTCAAGGGCAAGAAGGTCGCGGTGTTCGGGCTGCCCGGCGCCTATACCCGCACCTGCTCGTCGCGGCACCTGCCCGGCTATGTCGCCAATGCCGCGGCACTCAAGGCCAAGGGCATCGACGAGATCGCCTGCGTCTCGGTCAACGACGCGTTCGTGATGAACGCCTGGGGCAAGGAGCACAGTGCCGGCGGCAAGGTGACGATGCTCGGCGACGGGTCGTGTGAGCTGACCCAGGCGCTTGGCCTTACGGTCGACCGCACCGAGGCCGGCATGGGCATCCGCTCGCAGCGCTACTCGATGGTGGTCGAGGACGGGGTGGTGAAGGAATTGAACGTCGAGCCGTCGGGCGAATACGGCGTGTCCAGCGCCGAGGCGATGCTGGAGCGACGTTAGCCGAAAAGAAAACCCCTCCGCGGCGAACCGCGGAGGGGTTTGCAGCCTCAGAAGTTAGTGCACCGCAGCGCTGCCGCTGGAACCCGAAGGCGCCAGCGCGAAGCCGATCTGCGGACGCTCGGGGGCCTTGAAGCCCTGCTGACGGTCGTCCTCGACGATCTCGCCATTGAGCGCCAGGCGGCCATCGATCACGGAGAGCGACATGATACGGCGCTCGCCGTCTTCAGGCTCGTCGAGGAGACGCTCGGAGATCGGGTCTTCGACGAGACTCTGGATCGCCCGCTTGAGCGGCCGCGCGCCAAAGGCCGGGTCCCATCCCAAATCCGCCAAGCGACGACATGCCGCTTCATCGGCAACCAATGTCAGACCGCGATCGGCCAGCCGCTGATTGACCCGCGCCAGTTGGATGTCGACGATCCGCGCCATCTCCTCGCGGCCAAGGCGGCCGAAGATCAGCACGTCGTCGAGCCGGTTGAGGAACTCCGGCCGGAAGGCGCGGCGCACCGCCTCCATGACCTCCTGGCGCGCGTGTCCGACATCCTCGTCCTCGGCCAAGGCCAGCAGCGCCTCGGCCCCGAGGTTTGAGGTCATGATCAGGATCGCGTGGCGAAAATCCGCGGTGCGGCCCTGGCCGTCGGTGAGGCGGCCATCCTCCATCGCCTGGAGCAAGACGTTGAGCACATCGGCGTGCGCCTTCTCGACCTCGTCGAGCAGCACGACCTGGTATGGCCGGCGGCGGATCTTCTCGGCCAAGGTGCCGCCATCGTCATAGCCGACATAGCCCGGCGGCGAGCCGATCATCCGCGATACGGTGTGCCGCTCGCCGTATTCCGACATGTCGAGCCGAGTGACCGCGTTCTCGTCGTCGAACATGAACTCGGCCAAAGCCTTTGCCAGCTCGGTCTTGCCGACGCCGGTGGGCCCCAGGAAGAGGAACGAGCCGGTCGGCCGCGCCGGGTCCTTGAGGCCAGCACGGGAACGCCGCACCGCCTTCGACACCGCGCGCACCGCCTCTTTCTGACCGACGACGCGCTTGGCGAGGTTGTCTTCCATGTCCTTGAGGCGCTGACGCTCGGCCTCGAGCATGCGTTCGACCGGGATACCGGTCCACTTGGTGACCACCGCGCCGACGTCGCGGGCGGTGACCTCCTCGCGCTCGGTGGACGCGCGGGCCTCGGCCTCGGCGAGACGATGCTCGAGATCGGGGATGATCGAGTAGGTCAGCTCGCCAGCTTTCGACCAATCGCCGTCGCGCTGGGCGCGTTCGAGGCTGGTCTTGGCTTGGTCGAGCTCTTCCTTCAAGCGCCGATCCTCATGGCGTCGAGACTGCGAGGTCCGCCACTCCTCGTCCGCCGAAGCCTCGGCCTTCTCGGCGTCGGCGAGCTCGGTTTCGAGTTTCGCGAGGCGTTCCTGCGAGGCGCGGTCGGGCTCAGCCTTCAAGGCTTCGCGCTCGATCTTCAGCTGCACCACCTTGCGGCTGATCGCATCCAAAGCCTCGGGCTTGCTGTCGACCGCGATGCGGACGCGCGAGGCGGCCTCGTCGACAAGGTCGATCGCCTTGTCGGGCAGGCGGCGTTCGCCGATATAGCGCGCGCCGAGCTGCACCGCCGCGACGATCGCAGCGTCGGTGATGCGGACGCCGTGATGCACCTCGTAGCGCTCCTTGAGCCCGCGCAAGATCGACACCGCGTCGTCGATCGACGGCTCGTCGATCGTCACCGGCTGGAAGCGCCGGGCCAACGCCGCATCCTTCTCGATATAGCGGCGGTACTCGTCGGGCGTGGTCGCGCCGATGCAGCGCAACTCGCCGCGCGCCAGAGCCGGTTTCAGCATGTTCGAGGCGTCGATCGCGCCATCGATGCGGCCGGCGCCGACCAGCATGTGCAGCTCGTCGATAAAGACGATGATCTGGCCGGCGGCAGCCTGGATCTCGGCAAGCACAGCCTTGAGCCGCTCCTCGAACTCGCCGCGGAACTTGGCGCCGGCAACCAGTTGCGTCAGGTCGAGCGCCAACACCCGGCGGTTTTTCAGGCCTTCCGGCACGTCGCCGGCGGCCAGGCGTTGCGCCAGGCCCTCGACGACCGCGGTCTTGCCGACACCGGGCTCGCCGATCAACACCGGATTGTTCTTGGTGCGGCGGGCGAGCACCTGGATGGTGCGGCGGATCTCGTCGTCGCGGCCGATGACCGGATCGAGCTTGCCGTTCTTCGCCTCCTCGGTGAGGTCGCGCGAGTATTTGGCGAGCGCTTCCCAATTCTGCTCGGCCTGCGCCTCGTTGGCCTTGCGGCCACGGCGCCACTGCTCGACCGCCTCGGCCATCGCCTTGGGGTCGGTCGCGGCGCCGGTGAAGATCGCGCGGAGCGCCTTCTGCCGCGCCAGGCTTTCGAGCAGCCGCTCGGCGGTAACAAACTTGTCGCCCCCGGCGCGCGCGGTCTCGACCGCGGTCTGCAGCACCGCCGCCAGCTCAGGCGACATGTACACCGGGAACGGACCGTCGCCGGGCAGCTTGGGCAGACGCTCAAGCCGCTCCTCGGCGGCGGTCTTCAACAGATCGGGATCACCGCCGGCATCGCGGACGATGCGCGCGGCCAAGCCCTCCGCGTCTTCAAGGAGAGCCTTCAGCAAATGTTCAGGAAGGACGTGCTGGTGGCGCCCGGCGAGCGCCTCCATCTGCGCGCCTTGCAGAATGCCCCGGGCGCGCTCGGTGAAATTTCCGAAGTCCAAAATGGCACCTCGTCTATGGTCCCGCCCTCGAGGAGGCGCGGGAGGCATCGAATACGGCCCGCCCCATGCGCGACCGCCAATGCCATGACGGAAAGATAGGCGCCGGTTTTACAAAATCAAGCTGTGGGAAGGCGTTTCGGACTAATTTAGTCCTTATTGCGCCGCGGCACGGATCGGGGCCGGTCCAGCGGGGAGGAACCGGTCGAGCAACTGGCCCGGGCCCTTGTCATGCCGCGCGTAATCCTTGCCATCGTGAACGCGCGCGCCGTTGACAAAGACGCCATGGACGCCGACCGGATCGCGCAAGGTGCGCGGCCCGCCGCCCGGCAAATCATTGACCCGCCGGGCCGGCGAAATCCCCACCGTCGTTGGATCGAACAGCAACAGATCGGCGCAGGCGCCGACCGCGATCTTGCCGCGGTCAGGGATGCCATAGAGCCCGGCCTGATGGCTGGTCAGCCGGCGCACGCCTTCCGCGAGATCGAAGGCGCCGCGCTCGCGCACCCAATGGCCGAGGAAGTAAAGCCCGAACCCGGCATCGCACAGATAGACCAGATGCGCGCCGGCGTCGGACAAGGCGATGACCCCGGCCTTGTGCTTGACCAGCGGCTCGACGCCGTCATCGACCGCATTCATAAACCGGCCGATAAAGCCGGTGTCGAGGTTCTCCTCAAGCCCGAGATCGAGGAAGGTGTCGAGCGGGTCGCGGTTACCGCCGCTGACGATCTCGGCGATCGAGCGGTTGGCGAGCCCGGCATTCTCCGACTTCACCGGCGCGGCGACGATGACCCGGTCCCAATTGCCCTGGAAGATCGTCCCCGGGATCGGATTGCGCAGATTGTCGCGGAACGCGTCGCGGAAGCTCGGGTCGGCGAACACGGCCTTCAGCTGCTCGCGGTTATAGGCCTTGATCGGGTCGAAGGCCGGATGGCTGTAGAACGGATAGGCCGCGGCGAGGGTGAAATCGAACGACAGCGGCTGACAGGTAAACTGGAGATACACCTCCTGACCGCGCTGTTGCGCGGCGGCGCAGGCCTCGAACATGCCGAGCCCGCGCTCGGGGAACTGCTCGTTGTAGAACGACAGGCCGGTGGTCATGAAGATGCGGCGGCCGTGGCGGCCGGCGATCTCGGCGATGGTGTCGACCGGGACGGTGCCCGAGGCGATCTCGACGACACCGCGGCCCGGCCCGCCCATCGCCCCGACCAGCGCCTCAAACTCGGAGATGTCGCTGATCGTCGAGGGCATCGGGATGCCGCCCCAACCCGAATGGTTGGGTGAATAGGAAGCGCCTAGGCCGATCGCGCCGAGATTCATCGCCTCGGCGACGAGCCGCTTCATCTCCGCCAGCTCGGCCGGAGTCGGCTGCTTGCGGGTGCCGGATTCCTCTCCCATCACCGCGGTGCGCACCGCGGAATGACCGACCAGCACGGCGAGGTTCATGTACGGTCCGCGCCGGCGCACCATGTTCTGGTACTCGGCGAAGGACTGGAACTGCCAATCGATGCCCTGGCGCAGCGCGTCGAGGTCCATACCCTCGACCACGGCGAGATTGCGCATGATGAGGTCGCGCTGCGCGGGCGGCGCCGGGACGATGCCGAAGCCGCAATTGCCGATCACCGCCGTGGTGACGCCGAGCGATGGCGAGGGCGACAGAGTGCGGTCCCAGGTGACCTGCGCGTCGTAATGGGTGTGGATGTCGATGATGCCGGGCATTAGCGCCAGTCCGCCGGCATCGACGATTTCGTGCGCCTCGCCGGTGATGTCGCCGATCGCGGCGATGCGGCCGTTATCGACCGCAACATCGGCTTGAACCGGGTCGTGACCCAGCCCGTCGACTACCGTCGCGCCGCGGATCAACAGATCGTGCATGTCGCTCCTCCCTCGCCTTACGGTCAGAAGATTAGCCTGGCTTACGATCGTCGAGACGCGCAGAAATCGCATCCCGTCATTCGGGGCGACGCGCTATACCCCGCCCAACTCGCGCACTGCGGCGACCACCGCGTCGGGAGCCTCGCGCGGCAGGAAATGCCCGGCGATCGGCACCAACTCGTGCCGGCGGAGGCCGGTTATCAGTGGCGCCGACGCATCGCGGCGGTCGGGCGGGCTGACCCCATCCGCCTCGCCGTGCAGCACGATTGTCGGCACGGCGATCGGTAGCTGCTCGGCGAGCTGGGCCTCGATTCCGGCGTATTGCGGATCGCCGGCCGCGTTGCCGTAGCGGTGCCGGTAGGACTGGATAACCACTGCGACGAAATCCGGGTTGTCGAACGACACAGCCGTTTTGGCGTAATCGGCGTCGCTAAAGCGGTAATTCGGCGACCATAATTCCCATAACAGCCGGCACAGCGGGCCGCGGTTTTCTGTCAGCCCAGCGACGCCGCGCTCGGTGTGGAAATACCATTGGTACCAATAGCGGTACTCCGCCGCCGGCGATCGCGGCCGGTTGGCGGTGGCGATGCTCTGGATGTTGTAACCGCCGATGGTGACAAGGCCGCCCACCCGCTCGGGCCACAGCGCGCTGACGACGCAGCAGGCACGGCCGCCCCAATCGTAGCCAGCGAGGATGGGCCGGCTGAGGTCGAGCGCGTCGATCAGGTCGTAGAGGTCGCGGCCGAGCGCAGCCTGCTCGCCCGAGCGCGGCGTCACCGGATCGAGAAACCGGGTCGGCCCGTAGCCGCGGAGATAGGGAACGATGACCCGATATCCGGCGGCGGCGAGCGGCGGCGCGACATCGTCATAAGCGTGGATATCGTCCGGGAAGCCGTGCATCAGCAAGACCGGCTTGCCTTCCGTGGGGCCGCTCTCCTCGTAGGCGATATCGAGGACCGGGGTGCGGACGGTCTTGATCACGCGGCACCGATGCGGAAGCCGGAAAGCCCGTCCTTCTCGATCTCGCCGGGGAGGTCGAGCTCCCATTGCAGGTAGTTCTGCATGGCGCGTCGCGCGCTGTCGCTGCTGTCGTGGCGGTCGTGATTCCAGAAGATGAAATCGATGCGCTCGCTGTCGGGCGGATCATCGGGGGTGGCGACGATTGAGTATCCGGCCTCGCGCCAGGCGGCGATGCCGTCTTTGACGATGGCGATTTCGGCCGAGGTCAGTTCGGCCAGGTCGGGAAGGATCAGCCGAGCCACGTCGATATCTTCGCCGAAGACGACAATACGCGCTGCGTCGCGCACCTTGCCCGGCAGCTTTTCGAGGCGGGGGCGGATCGTCCACACCGCGCCCGGCGGATGTGCCTCGCGGAACGCCGTGCTGGACCCAAGCACCACCGCCGCCGCGCCATTCGATATCAGCGACGCCGCAGCCTCGACCGAGATGACCGCCGCCGCCGGCAGCAGCGGCACGGTCGGCTCGCCGGCCCCATGTTCGAGCGCGACGCCGTCGAGCGCATGGTCGAGCACGCTGACATCCCACCCCATCTGCTTCAGCCAATGCGCCGTCATCACCGCCCGGGTGCCGTTGTCGTCGACCAGCACGACCCTGGCGCCGCGGGTCGCGGCCCAGCGGTCGATCGCCTGCACCAGCTGCCCGCCCTGGGCGGAGACCGAACCGGGCAAGTGTCCCGTGGCGAATTCATCGGGCGTGCGGACATCGAGGAGATAGGTCGTGCGCGTCGCTGCCTCGCGCTGCCAATTGGCGAGGGTCGCGCGGTCGATCCGCTTGACCCCGTACCGCTCGGCGACCGCGGCGGCGTGCTTGGCCGAGGCGGTAGCGCCGGCAGAGCTGACCGGCGCCACGCTCTGCCGGGTGTTGCGCTCCAGTTCGAGCCCCGCCAACCGCCAGCCCTGCGTCCCGCCTTGCAGCGAGACCACCTTGTTGGGCACGCCGGCATTGATCAGCGATTGCGCGCCGATGATCGAGCGGGTGCGCCCGGCGCAGGAAACGACCACCAGCGTCTCTGGATCAGGCACCAGGTCGGCGAAGCGATAGACCAGCTCGGCGCCGGGGCAAGTCTGCGCGCCCGGGACGTGGAAGCGGTTGAACTCTTCGACGGTGCGGCTATCGAGGATCTTGAGGTTCTTGTCGCCGGCCTGCAGCTCGGCGAGTTCGGCGGCGGTGATGTGCGGGGTGTGGCTGTCGATCTCGACGATCTCAGCGAAGCCCTTGCTCGGCACGTTGTTGCTGGGGAATAACGGGTAGCCCGCCACCGACCAGGCTGCGACCCCGCCGGCAAGGACGCGCACGTCGGTGTAGCCGAGATGGCCAAGCCGCGCAGCGGCGCGGTTGGCGACGCCGTCATTGCCATCGACCAGCACGACCCGGGTCGATTTGCGCGGCACCAGGCGCAAGATATCGAGCTCAAGGCGGCTGTAGGGCAGGTTGATCGCGAGCAAGGGATGCCCATCGGCATGCGGACCTTCCTCGCGCACATCGATAAAGGCGATCTCGCCGCCATCGCCAAGCCAATCGCGCAGCGTCGCGACATTGATCGTTTGCGCCTCGGCCATCCAATCCTCCCAAAATTGTCTAAGGCGTCGCGCCCATGCGGGTTTCGTCGACAAATCGCTCGGTCGCGGCGTCGATCGCACGGCCGGCGCGGCCGCGCGGCGCGTGGACATAGAGCGCGCGGCCCGACGCTCTCTCCTCGTGCGCCGGCTGCAGCGGGATCTCGTACGCGACCGGCCGCTGATGGTCGGCGAGCAGAAGCTCGGTGCGGTAGACGCTGTTCATCTTGGTCATCGCCTTGACGAAATTGGTCTGCCCCCGCAACAGAAGCCGGGCCGCAAGGCCTGCCGCGCCGACGATGCTCTTCCAGCCGATATGCTTCGAATAGATCGCGCGTTGGGTCGCGACCAGCTCGGCGTAAAACTCCTCAAGCGACAGCTTGGTTGGCAGCACCGAATGCTGGATGTCGAAGAGGCGATAGTCGCGGGTCTGCAACCGGCGTTCCTCGGTGAGCCAGCTTTCGGTGCCGGGATACGGGGTGTTGACGCTGATATTGACGATCTCGGGCTGCTCGACACACCACTCGCGCACGATGCGAAAC
>DASYXG010000204.1:0-6418 GCA_035935235.1 Allostellaceae bacterium | reverse complement strand
TTGGCTCCCCGGGCCGGATTCGAACCAGCGACCCAGCGGTTAACAGCCGCTTGCTCTACCACTGAGCTACCGGGGATCAGAGGTGTCGAGGATATAGGCGCGCCGCTTGCTGGGGGTCAAGCCTGCGCGGTTCGCGCTCGTGGCGACCGCGATGCCGCCTAGCCCGGATGGTTCATTAGACGGCTTGTGCGGGCGATAAATCGGCGGGTCGGTCGCGGAGCAACGCTAGCCGACCTGTCACGTCAATACGCGCGTTCGCGCTCCGGCCCGTCGCGATGCCGGGTTTCAAGCGCGTTGGCTTCTCTTTCGAGATCTTCGGCCGTGCGCAGCCGGGCATCCCAGATCGCTGGGTTTTCGGTGCGCTCGGCGAATTCACGATACCAGGTAGCGAGATCGCGCAGCCTCTGTGCTTGGTCCATGCGAAACCTGTTCCGTTGAGATGGGTTCATCTCGAGAACGCGCGCCGAAAAATCGCGTTCCGCGGCGTCCTACCTAAAGCTCGCCGATCAGGACCTAAGTCCCGGTTCCGCGGCGGCGTTTTGCGCGATTCGCGGGAATTCGCTACCCTAGGCGTTCACGAAGCAGGAGGTAGCCTCTAATGCCCCGCGCTACTTGGAACGGATTTTTGCGTCTATCGCTGGTGTCGTGTCCGATCTATCTGACCCCGGCGACGAGCGAAGCGCGCAATATCCGCCTGCATCAGCTCAACCCCAAAACCGGTAATCGGGTGAAGCAGCAGCTAGTTGATTCCGAAACCGATGAGCCAGTCGAGCGCGCCGATGTCGTCAAGGGCTACGAGTACGAGCGGCACCAATACGTCGTCATTCCGGATGATGAGCTGCAAGCGCTAAAGATCGAGTCCTCACAGACGATCGACCTCGACCGCTTCGTGAAGCGCGGCGATATCGACCCGCTTTATCTCGACACGCCGTATTACGTCTATCCGGACGGCAAGATCGCTGTCGAGACCTTCCGCGTGATCGGCGAGGCAATGGAAGAGACCGGACGCCTGGGCATCGGCCGCATTGTGTTGGCGAGCCGCGAGCGGATGGTGCTCGTCGAGCCGCATGGCGGCGGCATGCTGATGCGCACTCTGCGCAGCGCCGAGGAAGTCCGGCGGCCCGAATTCGGCGAAGGGGGTGGACACGCTGACGCAGATATGGTCGCGGTCGCCAAGACGATCATCGAGCGTCGCTCTGGTGAGTTCGACCCGGAAGAGTTCCGCGACCACTATCAGGACGCGCTGCGCGAGCTCGTCGAAAGCAAGGCCGCGGGCAAGTCTCCCGCCCGCAAGCAGCGCGCTGAACAACCCCAGGTCATCGACCTGCGCGAGGCCTTAATGCGAAGCCTTCGTGAGGCTGGCGGTGGCGATGCCAAGCCGGCGCGAAAGGGCAAGGCCAAGCCCCCGGATCGGCGTCAAGCGGCCATGCTGCTGCCGATGGAAGGTGGCAAAGGCCGGGTCAAGGAAGAAGTTCCGGCGGAAGCGCCCGCGCGCGGCAAGTCGCGAACCGCGGCAAATAAGATGACAGCACCCAGGGAGCGGAAGAAGGCCTCGTGAGCGACGGGAAACTCGCGTCCTATCGTAGTAAGCGCGATTTCACCAAGACCACCGAACCGGCCGATACTTCCGCCGTCGCCCCGTCAAGGCACCTGCGCTACGTGATCCAGAAGCACGCGGCGACCCGGCTGCATTACGATTTTCGCCTTGAGCTCGACGGGGTTTTCAAGTCGTGGGCGGTGACCAGAGGTCCTTCGCTAGACCCGCACGATAAACGTTTGGCGGTGGAAGTCGAAGACCATCCGCTCGCTTATGGCGATTTCGAGGGCACAATTCCCAAAGGCCAATATGGCGGCGGTACGGTTCAGCTATGGGATCGCGGCTATTGGGAACCTGAAAGCGGCTTCGATCCACAGCAGTCGCTGAGTAAGGGCGAGTTGAAGTTTCGTCTAGACGGCGAACGGCTCCATGGCGGCTGGGTGCTGGTTCGGATCAAGAACGATCGCACGCGCAGCAAGCGCACTAATTGGCTCCTGATCAAGCACCGCGACGAGGCGGCGGATGAGGGGGATCACGGCGGGTTGCTCGCTGAAGACCGCTCGGTTGCCTCGGGCCGCACCATGGCGGCGATTGCCGCTGGGAAGGGCCGGGGCGCCAAGCCATTTCTGCTCGGCGGCGCCGAAAAGGTTGCGCCGGACGCGGTGTGGCATTCGAGGAAAACCAGCACTCCGCCGCGGCTTATAGCTCTTCTGAAGGGTCCGATGCCTGATTTCGTGCTGCCGCAGCTTTGCCGCGTGGTCGAGCGGCCGCCGACCGGCGCCGGCTGGGTGCATGAGATCAAATTCGATGGTTACCGCATGCAGCTGCGGGTTGCAGGACGGCGCGCCACCCTGCGAACCCGCAAGGGACTTGATTGGAGCGACAAGTTTCCAGCGATTGTCGAGGCGGCGGAGAAACTGCCCGACGCGCTGATCGACGGCGAGATCGTCGCGCTCGACGCCAATGGCATCCCGGATTTTTCGGCTCTGCAAGCGGCGTTATCCGAGAATAAAACCAATGGTCTCGTCTTCTTCGCCTTCGATCTGTTGTACGCCGATGGAGTCGATTTGCGGAGCGAAACGCTGGCGGCGCGCAAGGAGCACCTCGCGAAGCTGCTGCGCAGCAAGCGCGGCGGATCGCGGCTGCGCTATGTCGAGCATTTCGAGGCCGATGGTACCGCCGTGTTTGATTCAGCGCGTCGGACGGGGCTCGAAGGCATCGTCTCCAAGCGATTCGACGCCACCTATTCCTCGGGGCGCGGCGATGCATGGACCAAGTCCAAATGCCGGCCGGGCCATGAGGTGGTCGTCGGGGGGTGGGCTACGACCGAAGGCCGCTTTCGCTCGTTGCTCGTCGGGGTCCATCGCGGCGGCCACCTCGTCTATATCGGCCGCGTCGGCACCGGGTTCGACGCCGCCAAGGTCAAGGCGCTCATGCCGCTGCTCAAGGCGGAGGGCGCTGACGAGAGCCCGTTCGGCGGTACCAATGCGCCGCGTCGCGAGTCCGGTGTGCATTGGCTCAAGCCGGAGCTGGTCGCAGAGATTGAGTTCGCCGGCTGGACCGCAGACGGCAATGTCCGGCAGGCAGCGTTCAAGGGATTGCGTATGGACAAGCCCGCCGATGAGGTCGAGGCGGAAACCTTGGCTCCCGCTTCCACCCCTGTAGCGATGCCGAAGCCCGGGAAGACCAATACCAAAGGTGGCCCCACTATGGTCATGGGCGTGGCGATCTCGCACCCCGACAAGGCGTTGTGGCCTGACGGCGGCGACAACCAGCCCGTCACCAAACTCGACCTCGCGAATTATTTCGCCGAGATGGCTGACCGCATCCTGCCGCATATCGCCGGCCGCCCGTGCTCGATCATCCGCGCGCCGGATGGCATCGCCGGCCAAAGCTGGTTCCAGCGCCACGTAGCGCGCGGTAGCTCCAGGTTCTTGACCGCCATCACGGTGCGCGGCGACCGTCAGCCCTATCTACAGATTGACCGCCCGGAGGGGCTAATCGCGGTGGCCCAAGACGCCGGGGTCGAGCTACATCCGTGGAATTGCGCCCCGGGCAAGCCCGAGGTGCCCGGGCGGCTGGTCTTCGATCTCGACCCGGCGCCCGATGTGGATTTCGACGCGGTGGTCGACGCCGCCAATGAAATCCGCGAGCGGATCGAAAAGCTTGGCCTCGCTGCCTTTTGCAAGACCACGGGCGGTAAGGGGCTCCATGTCGTCGTGCCACTTAAGGCGCCTAGGAGCGTCGGGCCTGATTGGGATGCGGCCAAGGCTTTCGCTCGCGCGGTTTGCGCGCAGATGGAGAAGGATTCCCCGCGACTTTATCTGCTGAACATGGCGAAGAAACAGCGCGACGGGCGGATCTTCCTCGACTATCTCCGCAACGATCGCTTATCCACAGCGGTGTCCGTGCTATCGCCGCGCGGCCGGCCGGGAGCCACGGTGTCGATGCCGCTACCCTGGTCGAAAATTCGCAGGGGGCTCGATCCCAAGGCGTACACGCTGCGGACGGCTCCAGCGCTCTGCCTGAAGTCGGACGCTTGGCCAGATTATGATGCGGCGGCGCGTCCGCTAGCGCCGGCGATCAAGAAGCTTGGTATGCCCTCGTAATTGGCGACAGTTTGAGCGAACTGGCGGAGGTGGAGGCCGGAAGCGGAATCGAACCGCTGTAGACGGATTTGCAGTCCGTTGATTTGTGAGGCGGCGCCTGGCGTTTGGGCCGAAATGCTGCAAATGTGCTGCAGCTCAACCGTCGCCGGTCATCCGAACAGGCCTTTCTCTGCCTTGGCGAAGAGCGCCTGATCCGCTTCGGCGTCCTCGAACAAGTGACCGTACACGTCGAAGGTCATCCGGACGCTCGAATGTCCCATAACTTCCTGCACCCGTTTCGCGGTGGCGCCCTTCTCGATCAGGATGCTCGCGCAGGCGTGGCGCATGTGATGGAAATCGTATCGATCTTCTAGGCCGCACGCTCGGGTCAGCGGGCTCCAGCAGGGCCGAGAGATATCAGTGACGAACATCGGCTTCCCCGCGGTCGTCGGGAAAACCAAGTTCATCTCGCCCCGCGGACAGAGCAGCTTCCATTCACGCAACACGTTAACGCACATGGGCGAGAGCGGAATTTTGCGGCGGCCGGCTTTGGACTTCGGCGCCCCGAGCTGCTGATAGGCATTCATCCGCTGGCGGACCTCCAGGACGCGGCTGTCGAGATCGATTGCACTCCAGGTTAGCGCGCGCAGCTCGGAAGCGCGCAGGCCGGTCATGATGGCGACGATGATCAGCGGTCGCCACCGTGGCGCCATCTTCCCGGACTGCTCGATCAGCATTTGCAGCTCGGCTTTCGAGGGGATGCGCGCGCGCTCATGCTCGCGGTCGCCATAGGCGTCGATAGATCGGCGAGTTTCACCCTGCCGAGCTTCGGGACAATGTGTTTGTCGAGGTGTTGCCGGTACTGCCGCAGCGTCGTCTCCTCGCGCTTGCGGCGTTCGATATGCGCCAGCCAGACCTCGCCGGCTTCGGCGATCGTAATGCTGGCCGCGCGTGGCGCGTGAATGCCCGCCTCGAGCTCGGCCGTGATCTTGGCCGCCGCCTTATCCGCCTCGCCGCGGGTGTCGTACTGCGGCGCTCGACGCTTGCCGCTGGCGTCTTTGTAGTCGACCACCCAGACGGTGTTGCCGCTCGGTAGCGTGCGTTTTCTGGTTTTCATTGCTTCGATCCTTTTGTGCGGCGCTGTTGAACGGCGGTGTTGGCGAGAACCGTATGCAACGGCGCGTCGCGTATCCGCTTAAAATCCTCGTCATCGGGCCCGACGATCTCGCCGAGCTTCGGCGGCGCCCGATCGGGATGCGGCCCAACCGGCCGGAACCGGTCAATAATCTCGATCAGCGCTTCGCGCAGGTGGTCATAGGAAGGGCGATCTTGCCAAACCGCGTCGGGCTCGCGAACGAGCAGGGTAACGCCAAGCTCCCTAACGCCGACGAGGATGCGCTGGCGGCGCATCGCTTCGATCAGCGTTAGAGCGAGGTCTGCGCCTTTGGCGCCGCGTGTCTGGGCGAGAACCTGCTCAATCAGGTCCTCGCGATCGAACGAGGCGGCCAGCCGCCGCTCGATCTCCTCGCTTTTTGACGTCGTGTTCAGCGCCGCCGACTTGGCGACTTTCTGATCGAGGGCAGGAGGGATTCGCAGCATGACGGGCGTTTTGCGGCCCGATCGAGCCCGATTCGTCGGTCGACCCGGTGGATTCTTCATCGGCAGTTCCTCGGTTTTGTTTAGTTTCTACATAGCATCATAAATAGGCTTGCGCCGCAAGGTGGGATATGCGTCGGTATGGTTCCAGCATCTAGTTGCTGTTTAGAAACCTGCAGCGAGGCGCATCATGGATGATGAGGACCTAGAAAAAGTGCTGGTCGGCTGCAAAGCGATCGGCGAGGACGTCACCAACCTAAAGGGCAAACAGGCGGAGCGGTGGGCTCAAAACCTCATTGATCGCGGTGATCTTCGGTCCGCCTTCAAGTTCAATAACCGTTGGTGCGCGCGGCGCGGCAAGCTCCGGCAAGAGATCGCGGAAATCGAACGTAAAGGTCAGGCCGCGAGGGCCGCCTGATGGGCGCCGTCGTGCCGTTTGACCCGCGCACGGTCGACTACGCGTCTTTGCCCGATATCGCCAGCGCCAAGCTTCCGGCGACGTATGAGCGGGCCAAGACCGCGATCGCCGCGTGCTGGCGAATCGATGAGGTCAAGGATTGGGGGGACAAGGCCGCAGCCCTGGGAACCTACGCCCGCATGGCCGCGGACGAAGAGTTGGAAAAATTGGCGATGCGCATCAGGGCGCGGGCAATCCGTCGGGTCGGCGAGCTCCTGGAGCAGATACCCGTAAACCATG
>DASYXG010000203.1:0-17841 GCA_035935235.1 Allostellaceae bacterium | reverse complement strand
GTTGCTCACCCGCGTCTGGAATTCGCGATGATCGACAGGGCTGAGCAGATGATCGGCCGCCCCAGCGGCAAGCGCACGCTCGATGCAATCGCGCTCCTCGAACGCGGCGACGACGATCGCCGGCACCTCCATGCAGCCAGGGTCGCTATGCAGCCGAGCGACAAAACCAGCGGCATCGAGCTGGGTCATCTCTCCGGCAACGACAACCAGGTCTGGGCTTGCGCGAGCGCAGGCCAGCAGCGCCGCCGCGGGGTCGGCGAAAGTCTGGACAACCGCCGTCTCGCTGAGCATCGACGCCAGCCGGGCAAGGATTTTGAGATTGGTGGCGCTGTTATCGACAACGACCACCCGCGGGAATGCCAACGCGCGCCTTTCTCGAGGGCGAAGAACCGGTCCAATCTATAGAGGCTCGTGCGCGCGCAAGTTGGGCTCGGCAAACAATCGCGAAACCGATTTGATTACAGTATCTTGACACTTACATGCGCCGACACCGCTAACGGTGGTGGCTAGCGCCTCGCCAAAGCGATTCGTTAGACGTCGCTACAAGCGATAGAACGCGGCCGCGTTCTTCCAGAAAAACCGGTCGCGATCTTCGGTCGAACGGTCCGCGAGCATTCGGCTCATCGCCTCGACCAGGGCACCGTAACCGATACGCAGGCCGGCTACCGGGAAGTTCGTGGCGAACACGGAGCGCTCGATGCCGAAAATCGCAATCGCGTCGAGCACGACGCGGCGGTTCTCCTCGTAAATCCAGGCGCGGTCCTTCAACCCGAACTCGGAGATTTTGACCCAGACATTCGGCTCGCGCGCCAGCATCGTCATGCCCTGCCGCCACGCCGCGAGCCCCTCCTCGCTACGATCCCACGGGAAACCGGTGTGGTTGAGGATGATGGGCGTCAGTGGAAATGCGCGGGCCACTGCCGCGGCTTCTTCAAGGTGCCAGAACGGCACCCGCAAGTCCCAGGACAGCTTGTACTTGTCGAGGAGCGCGAAGCCCCGCAGCCATTGGTCATCCTGCATCGTGCCCGGCGCGCCGGGTGTCATCTTGTCGGGCGCCGCCGCCGTCACCGGCTTCGAGCGAATGCCGCGCACCAGCGGGAAAGCCGCCTGCGCGGCGATGATTTCCTCGGCGTTCGGGGTATCGAACCAGGCGTGCGCGACAATCGCGCCGGGGATCCCGTACCGTTCGTGCATCGACGTCACCCAGCGCGTCTCGCCGAGCTGATCGTCGCGCTCCCACTCGGCTTCGCAATGGACCGTGGTCAGCACGTTGTGCCCGGTGGCGTCGCGCCGATAATCGTCGGGCAGGTAGTCTCGGCGGATCGCGGTGTTGTCGCCCATGAAAAAATCGCGGCGGTCGCCGCGCAGACCCGGGTGCTTGTTCTGGCCGATCTCCCACAGATGATGGTGCGCGTCGATCAAGGTGACGGCATCCGGCGAGTCGTTCCAGGTTCCGTGGATCGTCTGCATGGCCGGCCCCTCCTCGTTCGCCTCGCTTGAGTGTACAATCTCACAGACGAATGCGAACCGCATGGAGGTCGCCGATGCGGATGGCGCTGGCCTTCGTGGTGCTGCTGTACCCGTTGGCGGCGTCCGCCCAGGCGCCGCAGGTCACGCGCGCCGATGTAACCGAATACGGCATCTACACCGCCGATCTGGTGAACGCCGAACCGGCCCCCGGCGCCGTCGCCGGCACCGAGAAAATCGTCACGGGCATGCGTCTGGCGGCGCAAACCCGGACGATCCCCGCAGCAAAGGGCGTCTCTTTCGGCTATCGCTTCGTCTTGGTCGGCGCTCCCGCCGGCGCGGTCGCCCCGCTCCGCATGGTGACAATCTTCCCCTCGCCGATGATCAACCCTGAATCTGGCCAATCGAGCGCCAGTAGTGAAAACGATATCGGCTTGAGCATTGGAGCCGTGGGTTACGCTGGGTATAGCATGGACAACGAATGGGAGGTCTTGCCTAGGGTTTGGACCTTCCAAATTTGGTCTCAGGGTCGCAAGCTGGCGGAAGAGAGCTTTACCGTGCAGAAACTATGAGCAGCTACGAGACCATCCAGGTTGAAGACCAAGGCGGCGGGCTGACCGTCGTCACCCTGAACCGGCCCGATGTCGCCAATGCGATGAACACGCAGATGGGTCGAGACCTGCTCGCCTTCTTCGATGGCGTCAACGCTGACCCGCTCGCGCATCGGTGCATCGTGCTGACCGGTGCTGGCGAAAAAGCGTTCTGTGCCGGCGGCGACCTCAAGGAACGCCAGGGTATGTCGGACGAGACATGGCAGGCTCAACATCTCTTGTTCGAGCGCGCGATCCGCGCCTTTATCAGCTGCCCGGTGCCGGTGATAGGCGCGATCAATGGCGCTGCCTATGCGGGCGGCTGCGAGCTGGCGTTGTGCTGCGACTTCATCTACGCCGCCGAGACCGCTCGCTTCGCGCTCACCGAGGTGTCGCTGGGCATCATGCCCGGTGCCGGCGGCACGCAGAACCTGCCGCGCGCCGTCGGCGAGCGCCGCGCCAAGGAAATCATCCTCACCGGCCGCCCGTTCTCGGCCAAGGACGCTTATGACTGGGGCATGGTCAATCGGCTCTGCGCCCCCGGCAAGGTGCTGGAGGAGACGCTGGAGACCGCCCGCCGGATCGCCGACAACGCGCCGATCTCTGTGCGCCAGGCCAAGCACTCGATCCATTACGGGCTGCAGATGGATTTGGCTTCCGGCATGATGCTGGAAATCGAGGCCTACAACCGCATGGTCCCCACCGACGATCGCCGCGAGGGCATCGCCAGTTTCAACGAAAAACGCAAGCCGGTGTTCAAGGGGCGATAGATGTGGAGGACGCGATGATCAAGGTCAGCGTGCTGTATCCGAACAAGCCCGGCGCCAAGTTCGATATGGACTACTACTGCAACAAGCACTTCCCAATGGTGCGGCAAAAGCTCGGCGCGGCCGTGAAGGGCGTCGCCGTCGAACAGGGCATCGCCGGCGGCGCGCCCGGATCGCCCGCGACGTTCATCGCGATGGGACATCTCTATTGCGACTCGGTCGAGGCGTTCCAGGCCGCTTTCGCTCCTCATGCGCAGGAGATCATGGGCGACATCCCCAATTACACCGACATCGAGCCGACGCTGCAAATCAGCGACGTAAAGCTATAGGGAGAAGCGACGATGGATGGCGCAACCATCAGCAGCGCAGCAAACCTCACCCTCGCCCTTGCCGAACGTGCCTGCGCGGTCACCTACGACGCGCTGCCGGAGGCGGTGCGCGAACTCGCCCGCCAATGCGTGCTCGATTATCTCGGCGTGGGTCTCGCCGGTTCCGATGACGAGCTCGTCCGCATCCTGCTCGACGAACTCGCCGAAGCCGGCGGCGCGACGCAAGCCGGAGTGATCGGTCATGCGACGCGCCTGCCGGTGCTGTCGGCGACGCTGGTCAACGGCGCGATCGCCCATGCGCTCGACTACGATGACGTGCATCTGGCCATGCCCGGCCATCCCTCGGTCGCTATCCTGCCGGCGCTGTTAGCGCTGGCGGAGGAGAAGCAGGCCTCGGGCAAAGCGGTCATCACGGCATTCGTCGCCGGCTACGAGACCTGCTGCCGCGTCGGTATGGCGTTACGCCCCGGCCATTACAATCGCGGCTTCCACGCGACCGGCACGATTGGCGCGTTCGGCGCCACGGCGGCCTGCGCCCATCTCCTCGGCCTCAGTGCCGAGGCGACCGGCCGCGCACTCGGCATCGCTGGCACGCAATCCGCGGGCCTCAAGTCGCAGTTCGGGACGATGTGCAAGCCATTCCACGCTGGAAAGGCAGCGCAGAACGGGCTGCTCGCCGCCCGGCTCGCCGCGCGCGGATTTTCGAGCCGGCCGGACCTCATCGAATGCGCCCAAGGCTTCGCGACGACGCATTCGCCCGATTTCTTCCCGGAGAAGGCGCTCGCCGAGCCGAAGCAGGGCTTCCACATTTACGGCAACCTCTTCAAGTACCACGCCGCCTGCTACATGACCCACGCGCCGATCGAATGCGGCCGTCAGCTGCGCGAACGGCTCGGCGCGGCACCCGCCGATATCGCCGCGATCAACCTGAGCCTGCACCGAGCGACCGATCGCGTCTGCAATATCCCTGCCCCGACCGATGGGCTGGAGGCCAAATTCAGCCTGCGGCAGACCGTGGCGATGGCCCTTGCTGGAGTCGATACGGCGAGCCTCGGCGCCTACAGCGTCAAGACCGCAACGGATCCGGCGCTGGTCACGCTGCGCGAGCGGGTCAACTTCGATTTTCGTGAGGATTTCCCAGAAGCGGGCGCCGAGATCGAGATCGAGCTGAAGGACGGGCGCAAGGCTTCGGCCAAATTCGACGCCGGCATCGCCAATCCCGACATCGCCGACCAGGGCCGCCGCCTTGCCGAAAAATTCGATGCGCTCGCCACTCCTGTCGTCGGCGCTGCCCGCGCCCGCGAATTGCGCGAGACGATCGCCGGATTTGAGGGACTCGGCGATGTTGGCGTGTTGGCGAAACTGGCGGCCGCCTGACCTCGCGGGTGCACGACCCCGTCGTCGATCGGATCGTCGCGCATCTCGGGCGGATCGCTTCGACCGAACTGCCGGAAGAAGTTCGCGTCGCCGCCAAGATATTCATTGCCGACACACTCGCCGTCGGCATCGCTGGCGCCAAGGCGCCGTGGCGCGCGCAGGTACTCGATATGGCGCGCGGTGGCGCACCCGACGCGACGGTGTGGGGCAGCGGGGAGCATCTGCCGTTTGCAGCGGCCGCGATGGTCAACGCGTTCCAAGTCCATGCGCAGGAATTCGACCCCGTCCATGAGCGCGCGGTCGTGCATCCGATGGCGGCGGTGCTGGCTTGCGCCCTCGGCTGGGCCGAGAAACACGGTGGCGTCTCCGGCGAACGACTGATCCGCGCCATCGTCGCCGGAGTCGATGTCGCGGTGACCCTGGGCCTGTGTTCGCGAGCGCCAATGCGGTTCTTCCGACCGGCCAATTGCGGCGGGTTCGGCGCAACAGCGGCGTTGGCGCTGCTCGGCGGGCTCGAGGAAACGCAAACGTGCGACGCGCTCGGAATCTATTACGGCGAGTGCGGCGGCACGATGCAGGCGCATCTCGAGGCCAGCCCGCAACTCGCCATGCAGATGGGGTTCGCCGCGCGTAATGCGATTTCCGCGGTCGAGCTGGCACGACGCGGCATGCCCGGGCCGCGCGCGCCGATCTCGGGCCAGTTTGGATATTTCGCGCTATTTGACGGCGTGGCCGATCCGGCGCCCTTCGACGAGCTCGGCCAGGCTTGGCGCATCTGCGAATTGAGCCACAAACCCTTTCCCACCGGCCGCGCCACGCATGGCGGCATCGACGGCGTACAACGGCTTATCGCCACGCATGGCCTCGACGTCGGGCAAATCAAGGACGGCCGCTTCATCGTGCCGCCGCTGACCTATCGTCTCGTTGGCCGCGATCCCACACCGGATATGACCGTCGCCCACGCCCGGCTTTGCCTGCCATATTGCGGCGCGGTTTGCCTCAAGCGCGGCACGGTCGGCCTCGGCGATTTTTCGCCGGCCACCCTCGCCGACCCCGATACGCTCGCCCTCGCCTCGCGTCTCTCGGTAGTTGCCGACGGTAACTCCGACCCCAACGCGCTCACGCCGATCCGCGTCGAACTCGATCTCGCCGACGGGGGAACTATCGGCTGCGATGTGGCAGAAGTTCTCGGCAGCCCGGCCCGGCCTTTGTCACACGGAACCGCCTTTGCCAAATTCGCCGCCTGCGGCGCACCGCGTGCTCTATGGGACACGGTGATGGCGCTCAACGCGGCAGGCGAGGCGAATACGTTAGTTTCCCTATTGTAAGAACCAGCTATGAGTGCTTAGGGTGCGAAACTCTGAGTAGATGCACCCCCGCCTTCAGGAAAATGATCATGATAAAGAGCCGCATCCTCGCCACCGCCGCATTCTCCTGTGTCGCACTCATCATGGCGGCTTGTTCCTCACCGCCCCCACCGCCGCCGGCACCACCGCCGGCGCCAGCGCCTGCCATTCCCGGGCCGCAGACGATGTCGGAGCGGACGCTTCTGACGATGGCGACCGATCTGGCCTTTCCCTCGGGCGGCTATACGCTGACCAAGGCAGGCAGAGCCAAGCTTGATGCGCTGCTTCCGCCGCTGAGCGGTCTCGGGCCGAACGACAAGGTCGTTGTCTATGGCTACACCGACAACCGTCCGGTCGGCAAAGCGCTGCAGAAGCGGGGTGTCATCGACAACCTTGATCTGTCGTCACGGCGAGCCGACGCGGTCGTTCGCTATCTGACCTCGAAGGGTGTCAATCCGAGCGTCATCTCGTCCAAGGGTCGCGGCGATACCCATCCCGCCGCCCCGAACGATACGCCGAAGGGTCGGGCGGAAAACCGCCGCATCGAGGTGGTCGTCGAGCAGCCCGCCGGCTAGGTGCAGGACAAGGACCGGAGCGGCTTGGCCGCCCCGTCCATCCGTCTAATAGGATCGCGGCATCCCCAGCACATGCTGGCCGATATAGGCCAGGATGAGGTTGGTCGAGATCGGCGCGGTCTGGTATAGTCGGCATTCGCGCCATTTGCGCTCGATGTCGTACTCGCGCGCATAGGCGAAACCGCCATGCGTCTGCATCGTCGCCTCGGCGGCGTGCCACGTCGCCTCCGAGGCCAAGAGCTTCGCCATGTTCGCGTCTGCTCCGCATTCCTTACCCGCGTCGAACAGCGCTGCGGCACGGCGGCAGATCATGTCGGCCGCCTCGAGTTCCGCGTAGGCGCGCGCCAGCGGGAATTGCACCCCTTGGTTCTGGCCGATCGGCCGGTCGAAGACGACCCGCTCCTTGGCGTACTCGATCCCCTTGTTGAGCAACCAGCGGCCGTCGCCAATGCACTCTTGCGCCACCAGGATACGCTCGGCGTTCATGCCGTCGAGGATGTAGCGGAAGCCTTTGCCCTCCTCGCCGATTAGGCTGTCTGCAGGGATTTTCAGATTGTCGAAGAACACTTCGGTGGTGTTGTGGTTGATCATCGCCTCGATCGGACGGATTTCGCACCCCTTGCCAAGCGCCTCGCGCAAATCGAGGAGGAACACCGATAGCCCGTCGGTACGGCGTTTCACCTCCTCGACCGGAGTGGTGCGCGCCAGGAGCAGCATCAAATCCGAGTGCCGAGCACGCGAGGTCCATACCTTCTGACCGTTGACGACATAGTGAGAATTGCCCTCGCGCACCGCGCGCGTCTTGAGCTTTGTCGTATCCGAGCCGGTGGTCGGCTCGGTCACGCCGAAGGCCTGAAGCCGCAATTCGCCGGTGGCGATCTTCGGCAGGTAGCGCTCCTTCTGCTCGGCGCTGCCGTGCCGCAGGAGTGTTCCCATGATGTACATCTGCGCATGGCCCTGGCTGGCGGTGCAGCCCGAGGCGTTGATCTCTTCCAGGATCACGGCCGCCGCGCGCAGCGGCAGACCGGAGCCGCCGTACTCTTCGGGGATCAAGGAGGCGAGAAACCCGCCACGCGTCAGCTCCTCGATGAACTCGGTCGGATAGGCCTGCTCGTCCTCGAGTTTGCGCCAGTAGGCGCCGGGGTAGCCCTCGCAGATCTTGCGGATCGACTCGCGCAGCTCAGGGTAATCCTCACCCAGAGCAAGCATGACGGGTTCGTCGGATTGGTCGCCATAGGGCATCGCGCCCTCCTTCGCTAACGACTGTGGCATATCATCGGCGTAGGCCGGGCCGGCGGCAAGCCGCGGCAGAGCCCTGACCGCTTCAAGGCTCGAGTGAGACGATTCCGGAAAGTCCTTTGACGAGCCGCGCGGCTAATTCCCGGTTCGCCACCGCGGTCGGATGCCCGTCCCCGGGGATGAACAGGTCCTGCCCGGGAAATGCAGCTTGGTCGAGCGCGCCGTCGAGCACGACCAACCCTCCCGCTCGCAGACGCCCAATGAGTTCGTCATCGGTGTATCCGCCGCGCCGTGCGTAGTCCGCATTGGGTACGTAAAGGATGACGGTCGGCGCCCCATATTTCGCGCGCGCCAGCTGTCCCGCCCGAACGAGCATCGCGATGTAGAGGTCGATCTTCTGACGCACGGTTTTGTTGTCGAAACGAGGCGCCACGATGTCGTATAGCGAGGTGATCTCAAAAAGCCAGCGCAGCGGCAAAGCCCAACGGTCTGCGCAACTGCCGACGAATTTGACCTCGCCATCGACCAGTTCGTAGCTCGGGCCCGCCAAAGTGTAGCCACGCATGCACGCGGCGCGCTCGGGGTATTCGGGTATCGAGACAAAGACAAAAGCCCGCATTCGCTTCAGCACATCGTCATGTACGGCCGTTTCGAGGATCCGCAGGTACTGCTGCGCTCCATACCCGGAGAATGCGAGATTGACGACATGAAGACGCCGCCCGACGCTATCGGCGAGCGCCTGCGGTAACGTCGCGGAATCCGGGATGCCGGAGCCGAAGACGTTCGATCCACCGCCGATCGCCACGGTGGGAGCGTCAGTCGCCGACTCCACCTTGCGGAGCAGATGCTCATCGATCGTGTAATCGGTATCGACGATGACCTGGCCTGTTTTCAGGTCGACCTTGTGGTGGTGATAGACGCCGGCGTGTGCCGGGCCCCAGCCCAGCACCGGGTTATAGATCGAATAGCCGGGCGTATTGGTGTCGATCGCGGTGCGGTAGTGCAGCACGAAGTAACCCTCAACGGCGGCCAGTCCCAGCGACAGCGAAGCGGCGATCACCGCGGCGTCGCGCAAGCGGCCGCGGGCCATCACCGCTACGTAAGCCAAAAAGGCAAATGCGAGGCTTAGCCCGTGGAAACGCGTCCAATACGACGCCGCATTGAAGTAGGTGTAGAGCGCGCCCACAATGATCAGCAGCGGTACACCGACGCGCGCGACCACGCGAAGGGTTGTCCGAGGCCTCGGCTGGCCCCCCGGTGTCTCGGAGATGGCAGGCGGAGCGGTTTCGCTCACTGCGCCTTCCTCAACTCCTCCAGCGCATGGAAAATTCCGTCGGCGAGAAATTTATGGGCGAGGCCGTTGGGATGCGGATCGGGCGGCGTCACCCACAGCGACGCCGAGTCCTGATCCTGCACGTAGGGTAGGAGATCGATAAAGGCCGCATTGTTCTCGGCCGCGGCGCCACGGATGAGGTCGGTGATTTTCTGGAACCGATAGTGCTTCACATCGTGCAGTTCCGGATGGTTCGCGACGAGAAGCTGGATGTTGTTCTGCTTGCAATAATCGGCCAGCCGCTTGAGCGCCGCCTTGGCAGCCAGCCAACCGGGGGTCGTACCGTCGCCGAAGAGGCCGAGATAGTACTCCGCCCAATCCTGGCCACCGAAAACCATACGCTTCAGCGCATCGTAGCGGCCCATTAGAAAGATGCAGGAATAGCAGTAACGCATCAGGAACGATGGCGGCCTTTCGTGCGGCACCGGCTCGGCATCGTTGAAGGCAAAGTTCAACACCACGATGTCCGGGTGGAATCGATAGGCCTCGGTCAGAAACAGCTCGACTTCCTGGATTGTGTTGTAGTTACCGACGCCGGTGTTGATTACCTCTGCCGGGATGCCCTGCTCGTTGTAGCGTCGCTCGATCCGCTTTGAAAACGTCTCCTGCTTGGGCGCGCCCCAGCCTTCGGTAAACGAGTCGCCGAGCATGACAATGCGCAGCACCCCCGGCGGCTTTTCCAGGGAAAACTCGCGGTCGCGATAGCCATAGGAGTTCGTCTTCACCATAACGCCCATCAATAGGGCGCTGCGGTTCGGCGCGTGCCGATGGCCGATCAGCGGGTCGGGGTCGACCTCCTTTACCTCCTTGGCGTATTTCCACATTTCAAGGTCGAATTGCATGCCGGTGTCGACCACCACGCGGACGTAAACCTCGACGCACGCAAAGACGATGACGACGCAGAACGCGACCGTCAGCAGCGGAAATAGAAAACGCCTCATCGCGACAGAGCGGGAATAGCGCGTGCTGGTCTTAGAACAGCGCGTAGATGAACGGAGCTATCGTCGACCCTTCGGTGAGCACGACCAAACCGGCGAACAGGCCTAGCACGATCACAATCGGCAACAGCCAATAGCGTTTGCGGGACCTTAGATAGCGAAAAAAATCGCGCAAAAAATCCAAGTGAGCCCTCCCCAGCTCGCCATCGAAACGACCAACCGCTCCCTTCCCGCGCGCGGCTGGCGTTAATTGGGACGTTCTAATGAAACTCGCCAACGGGTGCAGCAAAATTGTGCACTCTTGATAGCCGTGGTTCCCCACGCAGCCTTGCTGCAGACAGCAACCGTCGCGCTACTCGCGATGGACGACGAATGACCGTTCCGGCTTGCCGCGTTCGTGGAGCACAAAGGCCGCGTCGCGCTCTCCGGTACGCTGCAGCACGCCGTCGCCGCCGGCCCAGGCGAAAGCGAGGGTTTGACCATCGCCGGAAAGCTGCGACTTCTGGATGTCCGGGTAGTCGCCGCCACGAAACACACCGATCACCTTGTCACCAGCGATGATGATCTGCACCCCGTCGCCGTTCTCCCAGCCGCCCGCCCAGGTGCCGTCCCAGGATTGCGCCGCGTTAGCGACGCCGACGGCGGCGGCGACGACGCCCGCCAGAACGAGCGGAAGGCTTCTGCGCCGAATTGACATTGCCGTGCTCCGAAATTACCCAGCCCGCGCCGCGCGATATTCGCGGCGGACGATCTCGAGCAGTTCCTCCGCGGAAGTCGCGGCGGCTTGGCTTTCGAAAGTGATCTCGCCGTGCTGGACGAGGATCACCCGGTCGCAGATCTCGAGCGTCTGCGCATAGTTGTGCGCGATCATGACGATGGCGATGTCGCCGCGCGCCCGAAGGCGGTCGATGAGGTTGATGATCAGCCGTGCCTCGCGCGCGCCCATCGCTGCCAGCGGCTCATCGAGGAGGAGGATGCGCGCGTTCGACGACACTGCGCGCGCCACCGCGATGGCCTGGCGCTGCCCGCCAGACAGCTGCCCGACCTCGAGCTCGACCGAGGGCACCGCGACGCCGATTTCCTCCAGCGCCGCAGCGGCGCGGCGGCGCATCGTCTTGTGGTCGAGAAGCTTAAGCGGTCCGGCCCACAGCAGCTCCCGCTTCAAGAACATGTTGTGATAAATGCTGAGACCGTTGACGAGCGCCAGATCCTGGTAGACGCATTCGATCCCAAGCGCGCGGGCGGCGTCGACCGAGCCCAGCTGCACCGGCGCCCCGTCGACATAGACCTGACCTGAGTCCGGCTGGTGGTACCCGGTCAGGATCTTGATAAGCGTCGATTTACCGGCACCGTTATCGCCGAGAATGCCAAGCGTCTCGCCCCGCGCGACCCGCATCGATACGCCGTTCAGCGCGACGACATGGCCGAACGATTTGACAATGTTCTCGGCGCGGATCGCTTCTTTTGCATCGCTCATTGGGGTCCGCCCCAAGGTCCATGGGCACGCAGCCGCGCGAGATGGATGTTCGCGATCATGGCAATGAGGATCGCCGCGCCGATGATGATGTCGAAGGTGAAGGCATTGATCCCTTGGAGGGTGAACCCATCCTGCATCACGCCGAGCATGATGCCGCCGACGAGACCGCCAATGATCGTCCCCGCCCCGCCGGCGATCGCGGTGCCACCGATTACCCCAGACGCGACACCGAGGAACATGATGTTGCTGCCACCTGCCAGGGGGTCGATCGAGCCGACGCGGAACGCCTCCAGCAATCCGCACAGCCCGCCCAATGTGCTGGTCAGCACGAAATTCGCGACCTTGATGCGGTTGATCGCGATGCCGGCTTCGGCCGAAGCCACAATGTTGCCGCCGATGGCAACCGTATGCAGACCCCAGCGTGTATGGCGCAGCACAACGTGCATGATGCCGACGATGACCAGCGCCCAGACGATCTCCGAATAGGCCCATTCCCCCATGATCCCAGTCAGAATCGGGCCGCCGGAGGTATTGGCCGGATAGCCGCGCGAGATCGTCAAGGTCAACCCGGTAATCAGGAACAGCATCCCGAGCGTGGTGATAAATGAGGGAACGCGGAGCCCGATGGTGATGAGCCCGATAGTCAGCCCGATTAAGGCGCAAACCGCCAGCGCCAGGACGATGGCAATCGGCTCGGGCACGCCGACATCGTTCACGTTCTCCATCAAAAACGGCGCCAGCGCGAAGACCTGACCGACCGACAGATCGATCTCGCGGCAGATCAAAAGCATGATCTCGCCGCAGGCGATGATCACCGGCGCGGCGACGAATTGCGACAGCGTCTGCGCGTTGGCGGTGGTCAGAAAATTGCGGTTGGCGATCTCGAAATAGATGACGAGCGCCACCGACACGACGATGACGCTCGCCTCTGGCCGCAGCAGGAACGCATAAGCTCGCCGCGCGAGACCGCCTTCCGCCACGAGGTTCAGCCGCCGATCGCGCCGCTGCGCGGGACGATCTGGGCCTCTTTCGCACTCCCTTCGTAGCGCGACTTGGTGTTCATGTACTGACCGACCGCGTCTTTGGTGACGAATTTGAGGCCGGTGTTGATGTCGGCCGGGCCGACGAGGCCCCCGGACACCTTGAATGCGAACATCTCCATCACCGTGTAGAACCCCTGCAGATAGGGCTGCTGGTCGATGACGAAATCGAGGAAGCCGTCGCGCACAGCTTCCAGCGAGCGCGGCAGCATGTCGTAGCCGCCCGCGCGCACGCCCTTCGACGCCAGCTCGTATTTGCGGCTGATCAGCCCGCAATTCTGCGTATCGCCGCCACCGGTGCCGAACATGCCCTTCACGTCCTGGTTGCCCAGGTAGTAGGCGTCGATCTTCGTAAGCGAGTCGTTCGCGGCGGGGGCGGTCGCGATCATCGACAGCTGGATATCGGCCCCCGATTTCTTGATCGCGTCGGCGGCGCCATCATAGCGCGGCTGCAGGTTGAGCTGGCCCGGCGTGGCGATGAAGATCGCCACCTTGCCCTTCTCGACCAGCTTGACGATGCGCTCGCCCATCATCTGGCCGGACAGGAAGAGGTCCTGGCCGATATAGGCCAGCCGCTTGTTGGTGTGGGAGTCGGCGTTGTAGCTGAACACCGGAATGCCGGCGGCGAGCGCGCTCTCGACCGGCTTGTCGAAACCCTTCGGATCGACGAGGCAAACCGCGATCGCGTCGGCCTTGCCGGCGATCGCCGTGTTCATCGCGTTGACCATTTGCGCGACGTCGGAGGTTTCCGACCCGGTCCATTGGTAATCGCAGCCCAACAGAGCGCAGGCATCCTGAATGCCGTATTGGCACGGTACGAAAAACGGATTTGCAGTCACATGATTGACGAAGACGAACTTCCAGCGCGGATGGTCGGGGAAAGGCGGCGCGTCGGCAGCCTTGGCGCCGGTCCGCGTCGCCGCGGCGAGCATCGCCGCGGCCGACCCGACCGTGACGCCCCGCATCAGCGCTCGGCGCGGCAATCTGGTGGCGATCTTTTCTTCGACCTCGTCCGATCGGCGCGTCATTTCATCCCTCCCCGTTAGGCTTTGTCACCGCAGGATAATTCAGGTTCGCGGCAAATTCATCGCAGGTGTGACGTTGAGCTGCTCCCTCAGCGCGTCTCGGGTGGCAATCCGGCGATGACGTCGCGCACCAAGGGCGCGAGGGCCCGGTTCGCGACACCGGTCGGGTGGCCGTCGCCTGGGATTTCCAGGTTCTGACCTGGGAAGTCCTTTGCGTCGAGATTGGCATCGACGACGAGAAGTCCTGCATCGCGCAGGCGCTGCATGATCTGCTCATCGGTCGTGCCGGCGCGGCGGAGATAGTCGCCGCCCGGCAGATAGAGGATCAGCGTCGGCGCAGCGTATTTCTCTCGCGCAAGCTGGCCAGCGCGAATGAGGATGGCGACGTAAAGGTCGATGTCCGCCGCATTGGCGCCACCGAAGGCGGGCTTGAGAAAGACCCGATCGATCGCGGTGCGCGTCCACAGCTGCCGCACATGCTCCGTCCAATGGTCCTTGCACCTGCCCTCATAGGCGAGTGCCCCGTGCGATAGCACATAGCGGGGCGCATGCCACATGAAGCCTTCCCCGCAATTTGTCCGCTCGGCATGCCATGGCGCGGTCAGCGTCACGAAGAGCCGCGAACCGCTTAGCAAGTCCCGGTACATGCCGGTTTCCAGCGCTCGCAGGAATTGCTGCGGGCCATAACCGGGAATACCGAAATTGAGTACGCGGTATTCGCGACCGGTTGCGTCGGCAAATGCCTGCGGCAACGTATCCGCGTCGGCCACACCCTGCCCGAACGTCATCGAGTCACCAAAAAAGGCTATGGTCGGACCGGTGGCCGACGAGATCACCTGACGGTTGAGGTTTGCGTCGATCGTATACGCCGCGTCGTAGATCACATTGCCGGTGCGTGCATCGATCTTCTTCTGGTGGAACACACCGGCATGCTGGGGACCCCAGCCGAGGTGTGGGCGCGTTCCTGAAAAGCCTGGAGTGGTTATATCGATGGCCGGCGCGGACTGCCGCAACGCGTAGAGCTCGGCTGCGGCGAGGCAGAAGAGGAGCGATGCAATCGTCAAAGCAGCGCTGCGCAAGCGGCCATTGACCACGGCTGTGACGTAGACGGCGATTGCGAAGCCCAACGCGAGCTCGAAAAACCGGTCCCATTGGGTTGACCGCGAAACGATCAGGTAGAGCGCGGCGGCGCCGAGAAGGCAAATGCCCGCGAGTCTGGCGATCGCGGCTCGTGACGGTTGGTATTTCAACCGCAGCAGCCCAATCTTCTTGTCGCCCGCCGAAATTTCCTGCAACGGCTCTTCCCGTACATCGGGCGCACCAAGCGCGCCGCACTTTACTCGATACGTTGACGCTGCGAGCGGCGAAAACTAGCAGCAGAACCGTGCGAACCGGCACGAAAATCCGCCAGTATCACTCGCGCGGATCGGGACGTTGTGTTCCACATATAGCATTCGCGATAAGCCGAAGCTCCCTGCCCTTCTTACTCCGTGCTACTAACCCCAGAGCCATAGCGATCGCAGGAGTTGCGATGTCATCCCTCCACCCGCTTAGCGGCCTGGTTGTCATCGAGATCGGCCACAGCATCGCGGCGCCCTATGCCGGGATGATCCTCGGCGAGCTGGGCGCCGAAGTGATCAAGGTCGAGAACCCGAATGGAGGCGATGCCTGCCGCGGCTGGGGGCCGCCCTTCACCGAGGGTGCGGCCACATGCTTTCACGCGGTCAACCGAGCCAAGCAGGGCATCGCCATCGATCTGGCCGATCCGAAGGACGCAGCCCGCCTCAAGACGCTGATCCTCGAGCGCGCCGATGTCGTCATCCACAACCTCAAATTTGGCGCGCTCGACAAATACTGCCTGGCGCCAGCCGCCTTGGTCGCGGAAAAGCCGAGCCTTGTCTGCTGCAGCCTCAATGCCTTCGGCGCGATCGGGCCATTGCGCGAGCGGCCCGGCTACGACCCGATGATGCAGGCATATAGCGGGCTGATGAGCCTCCTCGGCGAAGACGGACGCCCACCGGTCCGGGTCACCGCCTCGATCATCGACATGGGTACCGCGACCTGGGCCGTCGTGGGCATCCTCGCCGCGCTCAGAGAGCGAGACAAAACCGGCAAGGGGGGCGTCGTCGACACCTCGCTCTACGAAACGTCGCTCGCGCTGATGAGCATCCTGCTCGCCGATCATCTCGCGACCGGCGAGCTGCCGACTCGGTACGGCTCGGGGGTCCCGATGATCGTGCCCTATCAGGCGTTCGAGGCCGCCGACGGCTATATGATGGTTGCTGCCGGAAACGACAATTTGTTCCGCCGGCTCGCCGGCGCGCTTGGCCGGCCAAGTCTCGCTGAAGACCCGCGCTTCAAGAACAACGGCGAGCGCGTCGTCAACCGCGCGGCGCTGGTCCCGATCCTCGCCGATATCTTCAAGAACGAGACGCGGGCGCACTGGGCCAAGCTGCTCGACGCGCAGGGCATTCCCAATGGCCCGATCAACTCGATGGGTCAGGTCGTGGCCGACCCGCAGACACAAGCGCTCGGCCAAATTCAACGCCAAGGGGATTTGTCCCTCGTCGGCCTGCCCCTGTCCTTCGATGGCGCGCGCCCCCAATTCTCCAAACGCGCGCCGGCGCTCGGCGAAGACAACGCGACAATTCTCAGGTAGGAAGCCGATGAGCAATAACGTTGTTGCTGCCGCAATCATCGCTGCCGTGCTTGGCGGCTGCTCGCTGATGCCCAATGAGAAGCTGGCGCCGCAACCCGGCGCCGATCAGGTCGAGATGACCAAGGAGCAAGGCGGCAAGTTCCTTGCTTTTGTCGGCCCCAAGCTCCTGCACACCGAAGCGTTCCTCGGCGTCGACGAAACCAACTACTTCTGCCTGCGGAGCTGGCTCGACACCCGCAACGGCGAAGTCGCGCACCAGGTCTATGTCGAGGATAGCTACTACGGCGCCCCCTATCGCTGGGATGGCGCCCACGATGCCGACAACAAAAACCTCCGATTCATTGCGATCAGCCGCAATGAGATCAGCTGCGACCAGGGTTGCTCCTACGCCGACGAGTTCGCGGCGGCGCTGCCTGAGGATTTGCTGAGAGCGCATCGCGACAGCGGGCTCACCGTCACCTTCACCGCGCAGACCGGCAAGACGTTGACCGTAAATGTTCCCGGCCGGTTTATCGCCGAGCAGCTGACCGCGGTCGACGCGACCAGGGCCGCACTCGCCGCCAACGCCAAGGCGGCGCAGGCCGCGGCGCCGACACCGACGCCCACTCCAGCCGCGCCAGCCGCCGAACCAGCGCCTGCTCCTGCCGCAGCGCCCGCAACCTCCGCTCCGCCTAAATAAGCGACCTGCTTCAGAGCGCGCCGAGAGCTACGATGACGAGCGCGTTTGTCGGGACAGCTCCGCCAGCCGGCGCAGCGCCTCTCCAGTATCCTCGCGCCGAGAGCGCGCAGCCTGGGCCTCGGACGCTCTCGGTTCCATGGAGACGAGGCGATTTACCCGATCCACCAGTTCATCGGGCCTGAACGGCTTTGCGATGACGTCATCGGCGCCAAGGGCGCGGGCCGCGTTCAGCACGTCGAGGTTGCCCACCCGGCCGCCGCCGGAGACCGCGATGACTTTCACCTCTGGCCGTTCGCGTCGCATCATCATGATTGTGCCGAGACCTTCCTGCTCGGGCATGATGATGTCGGTGATGACGATCTCGGGCCGTTCCCTGTGGAACAGGCGCATACCGCTCTCGCCTTCGGCCGCGACCAGCACCTGATGGCCTTCGAGACACAGGATCTTCTCGATCAAGCGCCGGATCCGATCGTCATCGTCGATGACCAAGATCTTCATGAATTGTGCCCTACAATGCCAGCGCGACTCCCGCGTTGAGCGCGTCGAATATGCACTGCTCTTGCATAAATTGTGACCCCAAGTTGGTTAAGGCGACATGAAGGGCTGACTCAGGGTCGCGTGGCGCTCAGTAGTACCTGCCAAAGGCGCACGCGCATCACCCGACGGCCGGCAATGTCTTACCGCCGGCGGTAACGGAATGCGCCGCGATCAGGACAAAGGCGATGACGCACGGTTCGCTGCCGCGGTTGATCCAGTTATGGATGGTGCCGCGTTGGACGATCACGTCGCCGGCCTTCAGGTGCACTTCCGCACCGTCGATGTCCATGTCGATCTCGCCAGACAAGATGCAGGCATAGTCGATCGAGTCGGTGCGATGGTTGCGCCCGCCATTGCCGGGTGCGAACTCGATGATGCGGAAGACCGTGCCGTTGTCGTGTGTCGTGCCGGTCTGCCGCTTCGACTCGTCGGCGTCGCCATCGTTGCTGACTGGAAAGCCTTC
>DASYXG010000202.1:0-6772 GCA_035935235.1 Allostellaceae bacterium | reverse complement strand
CGCCATCCTCTACGCCGCCGAGAAGGCGACGATGATGGCATTGGACGCGGTGCAGATCCTCGGCGGCAACGGCTACATCAACGACTATCCGACCGGTCGCCTGCTGCGCGATGCCAAGCTCTATGAGATCGGCGCCGGCACCAGCGAAATCCGCCGCATGCTGATCGGCCGCGAGCTGTTCAACGAGAGCGCTTGACCTGCATCGACAGCGGTTTTGGAATTACGCGCGCCGCGACTGCGGCCCGGAAGCTGGGGGAAATGGTGGCCAAGATGAACCGTATCGCTGTGTGGATCGCCGCGGCGTTTTTGATGGGCATTACGAGCCCCGTTATGGCTGCCCTCGATGCCGCCGGCGCCAAGGCCTTTGTCGAGAAGCTCTATTCGCATTATCCGTCGAAACCCGGTAACCGCGACGCGTTCAATCCGACGGGCAAGAACGCCAGCCAGGTGTTCGATCCGGGAATGATCGCCGCCTTCCGCGAGGATACGAGGCTGGCTCACGGCGAGGTCGGTTTTGTCGATTCCGCTCCGTTATGCCAGTGCCAGGACGATAGCGGCCTGAAGTGGAGCATCGCGTCGGCCACGGTGACGTCTCCGGACGCGGCGGATGTTGTCGTCAACCTTGAGTTCCCCAGCGACAAGGTGACGATCGCCCTCACCCTGCACCTCGTGCCGGTGAACGGCGCCTGGCGCATCCACGATCTGTCGGCGGGAGACGTGAAGAGCTATCTCGCCGATCTCCTTAAGGCGAACGCCGAAGCCGCCGCCGCCGCGAAGCATCATTGACCGCGGTATGTTGTGGAGAAGGGCGGCGGCGCATCGCGTAATTGACAGGTGGCAAGGTCGAGACCAATTTCTCCATATGGCTGAGAACGTAACCCTCGAATTCCTTGGCGCTCAGATGGAGCGCATGCTGGGTCGGCAAGACCAGCTGCAAGAGGACATGCGTGTCCTGACCGCGATCGTGCTGCGGCACGAAAACACGCTGGTCGATATGCTGCAGCAAATTCGGGCGATGGTGTCGCAGCATTCGCGCTTCAATGATCGCTTGCGCCGGCTTGAGGAACAGCCGGCTCAGTAGCGGTTCGCCAGGCCGGAGCCAGCGAGGCTGGGGCCGTGTTCGATGAGACGCTAAAGCGGCTCGCGACGGCTAAACTCCAAGAGCGGGGCGCGACGCATCCGAAGCAGGATGAATAAGGGAGATCAACTCGCCCTGGATTTCGTAATTGCCGGCTTCGCGCTCGGGCTAGTACCCGCCCTGTTGGTAGCGGCTATCCGTTGGCGTTGGCCGAGCGGAGTGGGGTTGGTATTTGGGGGTATTTGCGGTTTCGATCCTTGCCATCGGTGTCCTGATCGTGGTGGTCGGCTTGTGCGCGTGGGGATGCCCTTTCTAAAGGGGCGTGTTTGGCAAATACATAACCCCCTTCTTGAAAGAACAAAATAGAAACATAAGTTTTCATGGCGCCGAGTGATTTGTGCGATTGGAGCCATGACAGACCCGTTCAGCACGGCCTGCTTCTCACCGCCAGTTACTGTCCGATAACCACCTGTTATCACCTATGCCACCACCTGTTAACGCCACCTGTTATTGGGTCGGAATCGTGAATTATCAAAGGGTTGATCCTGTTCTGTTTTTGACGCCGTTCGTCCACCGCGAAATCCGTCTCGCCGAGGTCGTTCAATGAGGCCGACCGAAGAGCAAATTCTTCTCCGCGAAACGGCGCGCGATGTCGCGCAAAACCTGCTCGCGCCGGGCGCGGCGGAGCGCGACCGGGAGGCGCGGTTTCCGAAAGAGGAGCTGGCCGAACTCGGCAGGCTCGGCTTTATGGGCGCGCTGGTGCCGCCGGAATGGGGTGGGGCCGGCGCCGACCACGTCGGTTACGCGCTGACGCTGGAAGAGATCGCCGCTGGCGACGGCAGCATCTCGACGATCCTTTCCGTCCATAATTCAGTCGGTTGCGTGCCGGTTCTTAAGTTCGGCTCCGAGGAGCAGAAGCAGCGGTTCCTGCGGCCGATGGCTTCGGGTGAGATGTTGTCCTGCTTCTGCCTGACCGAGCCGGGCGCCGGCTCCGACGCCGGGGCGATCAAGACCAGCGCGAAACGCCACGGCAATCGCTGGGTGCTCAACGGGACCAAGCAGTTCATCAGCTCGGGCTCGACGGCGCAGGTGGCGATCGTCTTTGCCGTCACCGACCCGGCCGCCGGGCGCAAAGGGATCAGCGCCTTTATCGTCCCGACCGACACCGCCGGCTACCGGGTGGCGCGGCTTGAGCACAAGCTTGGCCAGCGCGCTTCCGACACCGCGCAACTCGTATTCGAGGATATGGAGCTGACCCCCGACCTGATGCTCGGGCAGGAAGGCGAGGGGTATCGCATCGCCCTCTCGAACCTCGAAGGCGGGCGCATCGGCATCGCCGCGCAGGCGCTCGGCATGGCGCGGGCGGCGCACGAGGCGGCGCTGGCCTACGCGCAAGAGCGCGAGGCGTTCGGGCAGAAGATCATCGAGCATCAGGCGGTCGCGTTCCGCCTCGCCGACATGGCGACCCAGCTTGCCGCGGCGCGCGGCCTGATCCTCGACGCCGCGCAGCGCCGCGACGACGGCGAGCCCTGCCTGCAACAGGCGGCGATGGCCAAGCTCTTTGCCTCCGAGATGGCGGAACGTGTCTGCTCGGACGCGATCCAGATTCATGGCGGTTACGGCTATCTCGCCGATTTTCCGGTCGAGCGCATCTACCGCGACGTCCGCGTCTGCCAGATTTACGAGGGCACCAGCGACATCCAGCGCCTGGTCATCGCCCGCGAGCTTGCCAGGGGTTAACGCGCCTGCTCGTCAGCCTCCGCCAATATCTCGGCGAAGAGCGCGCGGTCGATATTTCCTCCCGACTGCACGACCGCGACCTTCTTGCCCTTGAGACGCTCGCGCTCTTGAAGCGCGGCGGCCAGCGGCGCGGCGCCGGCGCCCTCGGCGACATTGTGCGTGTCGCTGAAGACGATGCGCATAGCCTGTCGCATCTCCGCTTCGGTGACGCTGACAATGCGCGCCGCATGCCGGCAGATCACGTCGAGTGCGCTCGCATCGGGCACCCGCACCGCCAGCCCGCCGGCGAAAGTGTCGGCGCTGTTGGTGGCGACCGGCTTTCCCGCGGCGAAAGAGAGCGCGTAGGTCGGCGCGTTGGCCGCGACCACCCCGACGATCTCGGTCTTGAGGCCGAGCGCCTCGCGCGCGGCGATGACACCGCAAATCCCGCTGCCAAGCCCGACCGGAACATAGACCACATCGAGATCGGGCACGGCGCGAAACAGTTCGAGCCCATAGCTGGCTACCCCGCGTACCAGCAACGGGTGGAACGAGCGCACCGGATGCAGGTTTTCACGCTCGGCCAGCGCCATCGCGTGCTCGTAGGCGGCCTGAAAATCGTGGCCGTGCTCGACCAAGTTGGCGCCAAACCCGATCATCGCCCGGTTTTTCTCCGGGCTGTTGCCGTGCGGCACGACAATCACGGCGTTGAGCCCGAGCCGGGTCGCGGCGTAGGCGATGCTTTGTCCGTGATTGCCGGTGGTGGCGCTGATCACCCCGGCGATGCCGGGCTGCGAGCGCTTGAGGTCGTCGAGGTAAACCAGCCCGCCGCGCAGCTTGAACGCGCCGGTTTGCGTGTGGTTTTCGTGTTTGATCCACAACTCGCCGCCGACCCGCTGCGACAGCAGCGGCCAGCAATATTGCGGCGTCGGCGGCACGACCGAATGAACGAGCTCCGCCGCGGCGTCGAGTGTTTCGAGTGGGATCATCGGCCCGCCGGGCGGCAAAAGGCGGAGCGCAGACCGATAAAAATCAAGTACACGAGCACCGCGTTGACGAGAGAGATCGCCAGGCCAATGGCGAAGGCGATCTGGCCTTGCCCGCCGCGGCCGAGGCTCGCGTAAAGCGGTGACAGGAAAAGCCCGTTGAACGTCAGTACGGAGATCATAATCAGCAGGTATGCGACCACGAAGGCGCCGATTTCCCCGCCGCGAGAGGTGAACGCGCTCTCCTGACCGGCGCCGGCAACCATCGTCGGCACGCCGCCGAGCGCCACGCGCAACGCCAGGAACAGCAACAGCACAACGCCGCCCCATACGATGTTTAACCCGAGAGTCACCGGGACCACCGCTATTGCACCGCCCGCTCGGAACGCAGCGAGATAGAGCGGCGACAGCAGCCCCGTGTAGGATAGTGCGTATACCAGCGCGATCTTAATCACCTGCGCAATTGCATAGGCCGCGATCTCGCGACCGTTGGCGATGCCGCCGTTTCGCGGCGAAACATCGATTAGTCCGAATTGGGTCAGCGGGCCTCCTCCGCCGCGATCGCGGCGCTGATCTTAGGCCGCCGCGGCGTGCTTCACTTCCTTAAGCCGCGGCAAAACTTCCTTGCCGAACATCTTGATGCCCTTCTCGGCCTCCTCGTGGGTCATGAAGCCGGACCGGCCCATCAGGATCAGATGCTCGAACCCGCCGACCTTGTCGTAGAACTCCATCACCTGGCGGTACACGGTGTCCGGGTTGCCGGCGAACATGACGCCGCGCTGGACCGCCTGCTCGGCGGTGACATTGCGAAACGCCGCTGCCGGCCGCCCGACATGCGGCACGCCGCCGGCGAGGGTGATTGATGTCCCGGGGGGCGGCGCAGTGCGATACAGCATCGGCGCCTGCGCCGCTGGAGTCGCCCCCGGCAGCATCCGTGAATATTGCGCCGCCGAGCGGGCGCCGACGCGCAGAAACCACAGCGACTTGTCGCCGATCGACATGCCTTCCTCGTCGCTGTCGCCGACATAGGTGAACCCCATATAGGCGAACCTGTCCGGTGGAGCCGGGCCCATGCCAGCGTCGATCCGCGCCTGGCGATAGGCGTCCCACGATTTCTTGGTGCCGTCCGGGCCGCGGACGAACGTGGCGTTGATGATGTCGCGCTTCGCCAGCTCGACCGACGTTTCGGGATCGCCGGTCGCCGCCCACAGCGGTGGGTGCGGGCGCTGATAGCAAGGCGGCCAGATGTTGATGTGGCGATGGGTGTAATGCTTGCCTTCCCAGCTCACCGGTCCGTCGTGCGCGGTCAGCGCCTTTTTGATGAGGTCGATCGATTCCCAGAATCGTTCGAGATTGCCGATCGGGTTGGAATTCGCCGAGGCCATCTCCGACCCGCCCGATTTGACAAAGCCGATATCGAGCCGGCCGCGCGAGATCACGTCGGCGGTGGCGTATTCCTCGGCGATGCGGACGGGGTCGGGCCGGGCCGTCACCAACGTGCCGAGGCTCAAGATGCGGACGTTCTTGGTCTCACGGGCGAGGATGCCGAGGATCAGCGGGCTCGCGCCATAGAGGCAATTGATGCCGGCATGGTGCTCGTTGGAGATGACATTGAGCCCGACTTCGTCGCACAGCCGGTACTCGTCAAGGCATTCCTCATAGAGCCGCGCCGCGATCTGGGGGTCGCAATAGCGGTTGGGTAGGCTGCCGCGCACCGAGTCGACGCTGTCGAGGACCTCTTGCGGGATGAAGGGGTAGGGGTTCTCGCAGAGATACCAGGCCTGCATGGCGCTCTAATCCCCCAGGAATCCTGTCACCGCGCGGACAAACCGCTCGGGCTGCTCCTGCTCGGGATGATGGCCGGCGTCCTCGATGAGCGCGAATTCGGCACCGCGGATTAGCTTCGCGTAGGCGCGACCGTAATCGGGGGTGACGATGCCGTCGCGGTCTCCCCACAGCATCAAAGTCGGGACCGAAATCCGCCCGAGCCACTGCTTGAGCTGGGGGTTGAACATGTAAGGATGCCAGGCATAGAGGCAGAGCGATTCCCAGTTGCGGGCGTGGATGATCAGTTCGTCGTCGGTCATCGCGTCATAGTCCGGCGCCTTTGCCGTGTCGGCCCAGGCCTTGCGGTTCACCTCGGCGGGATTTGTGTTGAACACGTCGAGGATGTCGCGATCCTCGGGGCCGCCGAGCTTGACGCCGACGGGATCGACCAGGATCAGATTTGCGATGCGGTGACATGACGCGACCGCCACCTCGGCGGCCAGCCAGCCGCCGAATGACAGCCCCATCAGCGTCACCTTCTCGTAGGGCAGCTGGTCGAGGAGTGCGAGATAGAGGTGCGTGAGATCGTAGATCGTGTCGAAATCAGCCGGGCGTTTCGAATTGCCGAAACCGGGGCTGGACGGCGCGATGACCTCGACCTGCTGAGCCAGCAGATCGAGAAACGGCGCCTTTGGGTTCACCGTGTCCATGCCGTGCAACAGCACCACCGGCGCGCCCTTGCCGCGGCGCAGCACCTCCAGCTCAATTCCGTTGACCGTTATCTTCTCGGCGCTTCCCGGCATGATCGTCTGTCTCATTCGATTGTGGGCGCCTTTATGCCACGAAGCAGCGCTCCGCCACTATCGCCGCCCGCATAGGTGCTGCGTCGCATTGTCACGCGATGGCGGCGCTTGCGATCCCACCACTACAGGCTGTAGAATAGAAGCCTCGTCGCCACAACAGAAAGGAGGTGATCCTGTGTCTCACCATCAACCGCGGTCCACCGCAGCCGTGACCAGGATCCCCGCTCTTGCTGAGATCCGTGCCTAACTAAAGGCAACGGCGCGGCCGCGATGGCCGCTGGTTATTCGGTGGAAAAGGCCGTCACCTTCGGGAGGCGGCCTTTTCTTTTGCGCTATTTCCCGAGATCGAAGCCGCGCGCCTTGAGCCAAGCGGCGAAGCCTACGCCCTCGGGGCTCATCGCTTGGCGCGCCTTGTCCTC
>DASYXG010000201.1:0-16891 GCA_035935235.1 Allostellaceae bacterium | reverse complement strand
GCCGCATGTACTTGACCGCGAACCGCAAGCCGCAATCGGTGGTGAGGGACGTCGCCCACGGCGAACCGGCGGCCTCGGCCGCGGCGCCGCCGGTGCGGTTGCGGCAGCGCGGCTGATGGCGCTGTCTTATGTGAGCCTCGCCGTGGTGATCCTCTTGGGGATCGCCGGGCAGATCGTGCTGAAATCGGGCGCGGTCGGCGCGTCAAGCTTGACCGCGCAATTGCTCAATCCGCTGACGATGGCCGGGCTGGTCATCTACGCCTTGGCGGCGATTGCCTATATCGTCGCGCTGAACAGGATTCCGGTGTCGATCGCCTTCCCCTCTGTCGCGGCGAGCTATGCCATCGTCGCGATCCTCGCGCACCTCTTATGGAACGAGCCGCTCGGCTGGCCGCAATGGGGCGGCATCATGCTGATCGGCGCCGGGATCGTGCTGATCCATCAGGCGTGAGAGCGCCCTACATGAAAAAGCGGCGGACCTCGGCGACGACCCGGTCGACCGCCGCGGCGGCGAGTTGCGGGAAGATCGGCAAGCTCAAAATCTCGCGCGTGACCTTCTGGCTGTTGCACAGCCCCGAGGGGCCGCCGGCGATGCGGCCGCTATAGGCCGGGTGGAGGTGCACCGGCAGCGGGTAGTGGATACCGGTGCCGATCCCCGCCTGGCGCAGATGTTCGCGTAGCCCGTCGCGATTGGGCGTGCGCACCACGTATTGGTGGAACACATGCGTCGCCGTGTTGCGCCGCGGCGGCAACCCCAATGGCAGCCCGGCAAACCCGGCATCGTAGCGCGCGGCGATCGCCTGGCGCCGCGCATTGTTTTCGGCCAGCACATCGAGGTTGATGTTGAGGATCGCCGCCTGAACCGGGTCGAGCCGCGTGTTGATGCCGGGCACCGCGCTGATATAGCGGTCGCGCCAGCCATATTCGCGGATTTCGCGCGCGGCGACGGCGAGCTCGCGATCGTTGGTGACCAGCGCCCCGGCATCGCCGAGCGCACCCAAATTCTTCGTCGGATAAAAGCTGAAGCAGCCGAAATCGCCGATCGAGCCGGTGACCTGGCCGCGATGCGTCGCGCCGTGGCTCTGCGCGCAATCCTCGATCAGGCGCAACCCGTGTTGGCGAGCGAGCCCGCCGATCTCGTCGAGGGCAGCGGGATCGCCGTAGAGATGCACTGGCATCACCGCCGCCGGCCGGCCGGGACGCGGCACCTTCAAGGCACGCTCAAGCTCCTGCGGGTCCATGTTAAACCCGTCCTTCTCGATATCGATCAGCACCGGGGTCGCGCCCGCGCGCTCGATCGCCGCGACTGTCGCGACCGCGGTGTGCGAGACGGTGAAGACCAAATCCCCGGCGCCGATGCCACAGGCCCGCACCGCCAGCTCCAGCGCGTCGGTGCCGCTGCCGCAGCCGATCCCGTGCGCGACCCCGATCAGCGCCGCGAAGCGCTGCTCAAAGGTCTCGGCCTCGCGGCCGAGGATGTACTGACCGCTGTCGAGTACGCGTGCGATCGCGGCGTTGATCGCCGCCCGGTGCTCGAGATAGCCGGCGCGTGGGTCGGCTTGCGGGATCGGTGTCGGAGCCTCGGTCATGTTCCTCTCAGAGATAGGCCGCGAGATGGCGGCGGTAGTAATCGAGCGAGCGGGCTAGGCCTTCGGCGAGCGTCGTCCCCGGCGCCCAGTCGGCCAAACCTCGGAACTGGCGGTCGTCGGTGACGAAATCGCCGATATCGATCTTCTTGCGCTCCGGCGGGAACTCCTTGATCTCATACCGCCCGCCGCCGTTGCCGGCGATCAGTGCCCCGGCGATCTCGGCGAGGCTATAGGGAGCGTCGCCGCCGACATTGAGCGCCTTGCCCGCGGTTTCTGGCGTCACCGCGGCGGCGAGAAAGGCCTCGGCGGCATCCTCGACAAAGACCATGTCTCGGCGCTGTTCGCCACCCCAGACCTCGAACGTCCTATCTTCGAGCGCCAGACGCAGCCAGATGCCGAGAAAGTTCTGCTTGGCGTCCTTGATCCGCATCCCCGGCCCATAGACGTTGGTCAGCCGCAGCGAGCGGGTCTTGATCCCGTACACGTCGTGATAGAGCAGGTGATAGGCCTCGCCGGCGGTCTTGTTGACCGCGTTGACATCGGTCGCGCGCAACGGATGCGCCTCGTCGACCGGGATGTAGCGCGGCCGGCCGTAAATCTGCCGCGTCCCTGCATGGACGATCGCGATCTCCGGCGCTACCGCGCGGCAGGTTTCGAGCAATTGCAGTTGCGCGGTCGTGTTGACCTCGAGGTCGTGGAGCGGCGCGCTCATCGAGTCCATGTGGCTGGTCTGTGCCGCCAGATCGAAGAGGAAGTCCCGCCCCTCGAGCAGCCGGCCCATCGCCGACGTGTCGCGTATATCGGCGGTCTCGACCCGCACCCGGTCGCGGATAGACGCGATATTCGCCGGGTTGGCGCCGCCCTCCGGCACCATGCTGTCGACCAGGAGCACATCGGCGCCCAAATCGACCAGCCGTCGCGCCAGCGCCGAGCCGATAAGTCCCATCCCGCCGGTGATCATCGCGCGGGCTCCGCGAAACGCCGCGAAGCGCGAATCTGTGGAGGAGGTCACCCGTATTCTTTCGTTCAGATGCTCTGCGTCAACCTTAAGCGCGTAACCGTAGAGTGTTGATCGAATGAGGCTTTCCTCGGGCAGCGGCGTGGTGATTTCCCGCCGCATTGACCGCATCCGCCAACCGGCAGAGCAAAGAACGCCCACCGGCCGGGACTATTCCGGAATGCGCCGTCTTGCCCCCACAATCCTGCTGCTGGCGCTCGCCGTGGTGCTGGCGAGCTGCTTTGGCGGCCCGGCGCCGATAGTCACCTCGGGGCAATGCCTTGCCGCGCTCGACGCGCACGCGATCTCCTATCGTCCTGTCGAGCTCAGCCCTCCGGATGGACGCTGCCATATCGACACCGCCGTGCGCGTGAGCCGGATCGATATCGCGCTCAATCAGCCGACGATCATGAGTTGCGCGCTGGCGACGCGGATCGACGATTTCGAGCGCGGTGTGCTGCAGCGCGTCGCGATAGATGACCTTGGCAAATATGTCACCCGCATCGACCATCTCGGCGCCTATTCCTGCCGCGGCACCAGCAACCATTCGGGCCGTCTTAGCGAGCATGCGTTCGGCCTGGCGATCGATATCTCCGGTTTCCGCCTGGCCGACGGGACGGTCGTGAGCGTCGAGCGCGATTGGTGGGAGCCGGGCCCCAAGCGTGACTTCCTGCATCATCTGGCGAGAAGCGCGTGCGGCTATTTCTCGGTCGTGCTGACGCCGAGCAGCGACAGTGCCCACTTCAACCACATGCATTTCGATCTCGGCCCCGAACGGCTTTGCTCGGTTTAGTCATCATTCGTCGCCATCGTCGGCGAAGAGCAGCGGCTCCCATTGCGGCAGCGCCCGACGCGCCGCGGCGGTCTCCTCGAACAGGCCGCGCGCTTCCGCGGCCGGGCCACGGCGTTCGCCGAGCGCCACGACCCGCACCGTGCGCTCCCAGCCGCGCTGCTGCACGACGACGACGTCGCCGGGTTTGACCGCGTGGTTGGGCTTGGCGACGGCGATGCCATTGACAGCAACCTCGCCGGCGGCGCAGAGCCGCGCCGCGAGCGACCGGCTCTTCGCGAAGCGCGCGAACCACAGCCACTGATCGAGCCGCCGGCTCGATTTTTCCGCGGCGAAGTAGCCGTTGGCGCTCAAGCCAGCCGCAGCTCCCTGAGCTTGGCGAAGGGATGGCCCTCGCCGCGCCCCAGGTGGCGCGCAACATGCGGCCGAACCGGCCTCGCTCGTCGCGGCCGCGCGACGAACAGCTCAGCCCCGTCACGCAGCACCGCCCGGTAGCCGAGCCCGGTCAGTATCCGATGCAGATCGGCGGGCGCGATTCCAGCGAGACCGGCGAGCTCGTCGTCACCGGCAAACGGCGCTTTGCGTGCACGCGCCGCCGCGGCAAGCCGCTCAAGGCGGTCGGGCCGCACCGCGAACCCGCCGACGACCCGCCGCCCGAGGGCGGCGTAGAACGAGACCGGCAGCGCCGGATCGACCGCGATCGCCTTGCCCAGGGCACGGGCGCCGGGGAGTTTCGGCACCGCCCTGCCGTGCCGCACCGCCCAGAGCAGCGCGCGGAATCGCACCGACTCGGCGCCGAGCAGCGGCTCGAGATAGATGCTCTCCGATCCGAACCGCACCCCGGCACGCGCTAGCGCTCGGCGCGCGCTGCGGTCGAGCAGGCGGAGCTGATCGCCGGCCTCGGCCGTCGGCAGGCAGCCGAGCGCATCGACCAGCTGGAATGCGAGACCCCGCCCGACCCCGCTCAACAGCAGGTCGCGCAGCGCGAAAAGCGGCGCCAGCCGGCGCTCGATCTCAGCTTTGACGAACAGATGCAGGCGCTGACGCACGCGCTCGCGCGCCGGGCCCTCGAGGAGATTGCCGGCCAGCACGTCGACGCGAGGTGCGAGCGGGCTGTCGCCGGCCGCGAGGCGCCCTACCTGCCCGCTACGCCACAACAAATTGCCGGCGCCGTCGATGGCGAAGGCCTCGTCGGGGTCGGTGGCGAGCTGGCGGCCGCGCGTGCCGATCTCGCTGCGCAGCACCCGGTTGGCGGCGGTCGCCAGCATCCGGCTCTCGGCGTCGTCGGTCGCGTCGGGGATGAAGCGGAACCCATCGAGCCGGCCGACATAACTGCCCTCGACCCGCACCTCGCCGTCCTTGCCGACCGAGGCGAGCAATTCGCCGTCGCCCGCCAGGTGCCGTACCAGGAACGCCGAGCGGCGATCGACAAAGCGCTGGGTGATGCTTTCGTGCAGCGCATCCGACAGCCGGTCTTCGATGCCGCGGGCGCGCTCCTGCCAGTCGGCGGCGTTATCGACCCAATCGGGGCGGTGGGTGATGTAGGTCCAGGTGCGGATATGCGCGATCCGGGTCATCAGCGTGTCGATGTCGCCGTCGACGCGGTCGAGCTGGGCGATCTGACCGGCGATCCATTGCATCGGCAACCGCTCGGTCGGCCCGGCGAGATGGAGATAGCACTGCGCCAGGAAGCGCGCGTGGCTCTCGCTCATCATCTTGCGGAAATCGGGGATCTGGCAGACCTCCCACAACAGCCTGACCGCCGCCGGGTTGGTCGCCAGCGTCGCGACCTCGGCGTGGCGTGACAGCGCGCGCAGCACCTGGTGATCGTCGGCATCGCGGGTTTGCACGAGGCCGGGCGTTCGCGGCGATTCGTCGAGGCTGCCGAGCAACGCCCCGATCGTGTTGAATTTGAGCGCGACATTGCGCCACGAAATGCGGGTCAGCGGCTCGAATTTATGGGCCTCGACCGCTTGCACGATCTCGGGGTCGAGCGGGCCTTCGTCGGCGGTGGTGCCAAAGGTGCCGTCGCTCATGTGGCGACCGGCACGGCCGGCGATCTGGCCGATCTCGGCGGCGGACAGACGCCGCAACCCGCGCCCATCGAACTTGGCGAACCGGGCGAAGGCGACGTGGTTCAGATCCATGTTGAGGCCCATGCCGATCGCGTCGGTGGCGACCAGGTAGTCGACCTCGCCGGCCTGGAACATGCCGACCTGGGCGTTGCGCGTGCGCGGGCTCAAGGCGCCCATCACCACCGCCGTTCCCCCGCGCTGGCGGCGCACCAGCTCGGCCAGCGAAAACACATCGGCGATGGAAAAAGCGATGACCGCGCTGCGCGGCGGCAGCCGTGTCACTTTCTTATGACCGCTGTAGGAGAGCGTCGAGAACCGTGGCCGGCCGATATGCTCGGCGTCGGGCACCAGCCGACGCATCAGCGGCCGAATCGTATCGGCGCCGAGAAACATCGTCTCCCTGAGACCGCGCGCGTGCAGCAGGCGCGCGGTGAAGACGTGGCCGCGCTCGCGATCGGCGCAAAGCTGTATCTCGTCGACCGCGAGGAACTCGACCGGCCGGTCGAGCGGCATCGACTCGACGGTGCAGACGAAATAGGACGGGTTTGGCGGCACGATCTTTTCTTCGCCGGTGATCAGCGCCACCGCCCGCGCGCCCTTGAGCTTGACCACGCGGTCGTAATTCTCCCGCGCCAGGAGGCGCAGCGGGAATCCGATCATGCCGCTGCGATGGTCGAGCATCCGCTCGATCGCGAGATGGGTCTTGCCGGTGTTGGTCGGTCCGAGGATCGCGACGAGGCGCGAGCCGTCCCGCAGCATGGCCATGACTGAAAAGTGCGGTCGCGACGCCGTGAGGGCAAGAGCAATCGTGCTGACGCCGCGCCGCCCCGCCCCTGCTGCGTCGATCGGACACGGCGCGCCTCGATCCGCCGCCCGAATCGACGAGATCGCCGGTCGCCGTAAGGCTTCCTTAGGAAACCTAGGCTAGAGAGGCAACCATGATCGGGGGTTTTTGCGGTAATGGCGCGTAGCGAGCACTCACTCATCGACGACTATTGCTCGCAGCTCGGCTCGCTGCTCGACCGGCGTCACACCGAAAAGGCCCTGACCGGTGCACGCCGGCGCGCCGAAGCCGCTGCCCGGCTCGCCGAAAACGCGTTGCAGCAGGCCCAGGCCGCCGACCGCGCCAAAACCAACTTTCTCGCCAATGTCACGCACGAGCTGCGCACGCCCTTGAACGCGATCATCGGCTTTTCCGAGATCATCGAAAACGCGGCGCCTGCCGCCGACAACGCCGCCTACGGCAAATACATCCATGAGGCCGGCACACGGCTGCTCGGCATCGTCAACAACGTACTGACCTTGGCTCGCATCGAGGCCGACAAGTTGGACGTCGACGCGCAGGTCGCCTCATTGAACGAAGTGCTGGGCGCCTCGATCAAGTCGTCGCAACCCGATGCCGACGCCAAATCCGTGACGATCGCGCAAGAATGCGCCAGCGATCATCTTGTCCACCTCGACCCGAACAAGATGAAGCAGGCGTTCGGTCATCTCCTATCGAACGCGGTCAAGTTCAACGCCGAAGGCGGCGCCGTGAGGGTTTCGACCCAGCTCCTGCCCGAGGGCGACCTGCTTGTATCGATCCGCGATACCGGCTGCGGCATCCCTGCCGACGATCTCGAACGGGTGCTCGAGCCGTTCAATCAGGTCGAGGACCACCTCACCCGCGAAAACGAGGGCGTTGGCCTTGGTCTACCGCTCGCCCGCGCGATGATCCGCCTGCATGGCGGCGAACTGACCCTGACCAGCGAGGTCGGGGTCGGCACCTTGGTTGACGTGAACCTCCCCGCTCAGCGACTCAGAGACACCCCGGGATGACCCCCATGACCCAGAAGCTTGCCAGCGAATTCGACTCCGCCACGCCGATCGGCCGAGTGATCGCCGTCTCGGCGGCGCAGCTCATCGTGCTCCTGCTGCCGCAGAGCGAGGGCCGAGCGCGCACCCCGCTCGAAATGGCGGCCCTGGTCAAGGTGCAGACCCGTGCGTCGACCGTGTTCGGCATGATCAGTGGCCTGCGCGTGCCCCTGCCCAGCGTCACCGCGCCCGAAGAGGATTTGAAGATCATCGAGATCGAGCTGATCGGTGAGGCCGCGCACGGCGCCGACGGCGAGAGCGCTGGTTTCCGTCGTGGCGTGTCGATCTTCCCCGCGCTGGAGGACGAGGTATTCCTCGCGACACCGGAGGATTTGGCGCGAGTTTACGCCCCGCCGCGGGATGCCGCGGTCCCCGTCGGCTCGATCCACCAGGATGCGCAGGTTCCGGCGTTCCTGCTGGTCAACGACCTGCTGGGCAAGCATTTCAGCGTCGTCGGCACCACCGGCTCGGGTAAATCCTGCGCGGTGTCGACGATCTTGCGCTCGGTCATCGAGCAGAACCCGCATGGCCACGTCATGCTGCTCGACCCGCATTGCGAATACGCTCACGCCTTCCCCAACGAAGCGATCGTGCTGAGCCCCGGCGACGGGCTGCACCTGCCGTATTGGCTATTCAACTTCGAGGAACTGGCCGAGATCGTCTGCACCTCGAACCAGCGCGCCGAGCAATACAAGATCCTCGGCGAGGCGGTGCTCGCCGCCAAGATCGCCTATTTCGCCAAGCCCTCGGCCGATCGCCATATCAGCATCGATACGCCGATGCCGTACCGCGTATCGGACCTGATCCGTCACCTCGACAACGCGATGGGCTCGCTGAACCGCCCGGACAGCGTCGCCGCCTATCAGCAAATCAAGTCTCGCATCAACGCGCTGCAACACGACGCGCGTTACGGCTTCACGTTCGGCACCAGCCTGACCCTGCGCGACGAGATGGCGGACATCCTGTCGCAACTCTTCCGCATCCCGGTCAACGGCAAGCCGATCACCATCATCGACCTTTCCGGCGTCCCGTCTGAGATCCTCAACGTCGTGGTCTCGGTGCTGTGCCGGATCACCTTCGATTTCGCCGTGTGGAACGAAAACCAGATCCCGATCACCATCGTCTGCGAGGAAGCGCATCGTTACGCGCCGCGCGACAAGGACGCCGGGTTCGAGCCGGTCAAGCGGGCGCTGTCGCGCATCGCCAAGGAAGGCCGCAAATACGGCGTCTCGCTCTGCGTCGTCAGTCAGCGGCCCTCCGACCTGGCGCCGAGCCTGCTGTCGGAATGCAATACGCTGTTCGCGCTGCGCATGACCAACCAGGACGACCAGGACATCATCCGCGGCGCGCTGCCCGAGGCCTCGCACGGGCTGATGAAGTTCCTCCCGGCCTTGCGCAACGGCGAGGCCATCGTCGTCGGCGAAGGCGTGTCGATGCCGATGCGCATCTGCTTCTCGCCCTTGCCCGACGACTGCCGGCCGCGCAGCGCCACCGCGTCGTTCACCAACGCCTGGGCGCAGGATGTCAACGACTCCGAGGTCAGCCATACGATCGAGCGCTGGCGCCGCGGCGTCCGCCACGCGGCCTAGGGTCGTGGCCTAGGATCGATTTTTGCGCCGCGTCAGAGACGTGGCATCGCCGGATGACGCGCGAGACGCGCTTGAGCCGCGAGCCGGATCGGCGCATTGACCGCGCCATAGCCGCGATAGCCGCGGCGCTCGACAATTTCAAAGAAGAAACCGCCCTCGAACGTTGTCGTGTAGGCGTGGAAGAATTCCCCGTCGCGATCGCGATCGTAGAGGATGTTTCCTGCCCGCAAGCCCTCGATGCGCTCGGTGGGAAAGCCGGTCCGCGCCGCTAGATCGTCGTAGTAGTTGTCCGGAATGGGTAGCAGCCCAACGCTATTCGCCCGCAGCCGGTCGATCGTGGCGAAAATATCGTTGCAGCCCATCGCGATCTGCTGGACCCCCGAGCCGAACAGATCGTCGAGGAACCGCGACGCCAGCGTATGACGGCTCTGCGAAGCGTTGAGCACAAGGCGCACGGTCGCGTCTTCGGACTCGACCGCTTGGCTTTGCACCACACCACCCGGGTCGATGACATCCTGCACCGGGCTTTTCCGCAGATCAAAGAGCGAGGTGTAGAACAGCAACCAGGCGAGCATCTCCTCGTAGTGCATCGATTGCGAAATGTGATCGAACCGGGAAAGCCCTGCCCCGGCGCCGGTCGTGGCAAAGGGCTCGAAATCGATATCCTAGAGCCGGCCGAGATCGCTTCTGCCGTCAACGAAATACAACAGGCTGCCGCCGACCCCGCGCACCGCTGGGATATTCAGCTCTCCCGGCCCGACGGCCTGACGAAATGGGCGATCGAGCAGCTGCAGCGCCCGTTCGACCGCCGCCGCGGCGTCGGCGACCCGCAGCCCCATCGCGCACACCGCCGATCCGTGCGCGATGTTGAAGGAATGCGCGAACCCCTCGGTCTCGCGGTTGATCACCAGGTTGATGTCACCCTGACGCCAATGGGTGACGTCTTTCGATTTGTGGATGCCGGCGCGGTTAAACCCTAGGCCTTCGAGAACGGGCTCGAAGGCGCCGGCCGCCGTGGCATCCATCGCGAATTCGAGAAACTCGATGCCCTTGACCTCCGGAGCCTGCGGCAGCGGCCTGACACCCGGAACGGCCGCTCCCGTCGCACGGCGCAAATTGTCGAACATGAACAATAGCGAGCGCTGCCCGTCGATCGCGACGCCGCGGGCCGAGCCGGCACGGAACCGGTCGCTAAAGATTTCGAGCGAAACAAGCCCGTCAAAGCCGGTCGCCTGCAACGCAACCATGAACCGGTCGACCGGTAAATCGCCCTGGCCGGGGAAGCAGCGGTAATGGCGGCTCCACGACAGGTAGTCCATATCGAGCAGCGGCGCATCGGCGATCTGGACGAGGAAGATGCGGTCCTGTGGGATGGAGCGGAGTGGGTTGAGATCGGTCTCGCGAACCAGGATATGGAAACTATCTAGCACCAAGCCGACGGAAGGATGCTCGGCACGGCGAACGACTTCCCAGGAATCGCGGTAGTCATCGACGTGGCGTCCCCAGGCCAGTGCCTCAAAGCCGATCCTGAGGCCTCGTTTCGCGGCACGCTCCCCCAGTTCGTGAAAATCGGCGGCTGGCGCGATCGACCCCGCCGAGCGCCTCCGGCGACACATTGCTGCACACCAGCAGCAGATCGCAGTCGAGCTGCTGCATCAGATCGAATTTGCGCTCGGCACGGTCGAAATTGCGCTCGCGCTGAGGGGCCGGCATACCCTCGAAATCGCGGAACGGCTGAAACGTGATGGTCTTGAGTCCGAGATCTTCGACCATCCGGCGCACCTCGGCCGGGGTGCCGTCAAACGACAGCAGATCGTTTTCAAAAATCTCGACGCCACGGAACCGGGCCCCGGCGATGGCCGCCAACTTTTCGTCGAGAGTTCCGGCCAACGACACCGTAGCAATTGCGGTCTGCATGCGGCCTCCCTCTCAGTCGCGGCGGTCAATACGAAATTCGGGCCACTTGGCGCAGCTCTTCAGGTGTCGTTGTGCCATAGCCGAAGAATTCGAGATAGGCCGGGATCTGCTCGAACAGCATGTCGGTGCCAACCTGATACGGACAACCGCGCCGCACCGCCGCTTCGAGCAGCGGCGTCATCTCCGCCTTTAGCACCACCTCGCCGACGAACGTGCCGGGGTCGAGCCGTTGCGGGTCGAACGGCAGCGGATCGTCGAGCTTCATACCGAGCGGCGTCGCGTTGACGACAAGGCCATAGCCCGCCGGGTCGTTGGCGCGGAGCTCGACCGCAAGACCAGCGTAATGACGGCGCAGCCGGTCGGCGAGGCTCTTGGCGACAGCGCCGCGCGTATCGTAGAGAGCGAGCAAGCGCGGCCCTTCGGCGGCGATGGCCGCCGCGATCGCCGAGCCGACCCCGCCGGCGCCGACCACCAGGCAATCGGCGCCGGCCAAGTTGAAGCCCTTGCGCCTCGCGCCGCGGGTAAAGCCGACGCCATCGAACATATCGCCATAGAGCGACCCATCCGCCCGTCGCAGGATCGCGTTGCACGATCCGGCGACCTTGACCGCGACGCTGACCTCGTCGAGCAGCGCGACAGTGGCGACCTTGTGCGGCATCGTCACCAGCGCGCCGTGGATGTTGCTGAGCCGGAATAGCGGACGCAGGAACGCCGCGTAGTCGCCTTCCCTCACCCCCATCGGCACCACCACGGTATCGATCCCATGCCGCTCGAACCACGGGTTGTAGATCATCGGCGCCTTGAAGGTCTCGGTCGGGTAGCCGAGATGCGCGATCAAGCTCGTCCGCCCGCTGATCATGTCGTCCTCCGCGGTTGCCGACTCTTGCGGCACACCGACTTGCGCCACATATTCGCCTAAGTCCCACCAACCCAAGCCGGATTTGCCCCAGGCACGACCATGCCCCAGGAAACCCGAACCTTTCAGGCGGAGGTCAGCCGCCTGCTCGATATCGTCGCGCACTCGCTTTACAGCGAGAAGGAAATCTTCCTGCGCGAACTGATCTCCAACGCCTCCGACGCCTGCGACCGGCTGCGCTACGCCGCGATCACCGAACCAAGTCTCATCGAGGGCGACAGCGACTACCGGGTGGTGCTGACCCCGGTCAAATCCTCGAAGACGCTGACCATCGCCGACAATGGGATCGGCATGAACCATGACGAGCTGGTCGAGAACCTCGGCACCATCGCCCGCTCCGGTACTGCTGCGTTCATGAAGGAACTCAGCGGCGACGAGCGCAAGGATATGAGCCTTATCGGCCAGTTCGGCGTCGGCTTCTATTCGGCCTTCATGGTCGCCGACAAAGTCGAGGTGCTGAGCCGCAAGGCCGGCGAGGAGCAAGGCTGGCGCTGGGAAAGCGACGGCAAGGGCGAGTTCACCATCGAGCCCGCGCCCAATCTCAAACGCGGCACGCGGATCATGCTGCATCTCCGTGAGGGCGACGAGGAATACCTTGAGCCGCACCGCATCCGGCAGATCGTCAAGACCTACTCCGACCACATCGCCCTGCCGATCGTGCTCGCCGACGGCGGCAAGGAAGAAACGATCAACACCGCGTCGGCGCTGTGGACCCGCCCCCGCGCCGAGATCACCGAGGAGCAGTACAAGGAGTTCTACCATCACGTCGGCCACAGCTTCGACGAACCGTGGCTGACCTTGCACGCCCGCGCCGAGGGGGTGGTCGAATACACCTACCTGCTGTTCATCCCGGCGTCGAAACCGTTCGACCTGTTCGAGCCCGAGCGCAAGACGCAGGTCAAGCTCTACGTCCGCCGCGTCTTCATCACCGACGAGGGCACCGAGCTGGTGCCCTCCTATCTCCGTTTCCTGCGCGGGGTGGTCGATAGCGAAGACCTGCCGCTCAATATCAGCCGCGAGATGCTGCAATCGAACCCGATGATCGCCCGCATGCGGCGGCAGCTGACCGGCCGGGTCTTAACCGAGCTAACCAAGAAAGCGTCGGAAGCCTCTGAAGATTATGAAAAATTCTGGGATAATTTCGGCGCCGTGCTCAAGGAAGGTCTCTACGAGGATCGCGACCAGCGCGACACGCTGCTCGCCCTCGCCCGCTTTCGCTCGACGACGCGCGACGGCTGGGTCTCGCTCGACCAGTACGTCGAAGCGATGAAGCCGGGCCAGGAGGCGATCTACACGATTACCGGCGACAATCTCGACCTCATTAAAAAGAGCCCACAGCTCGAAGGCTTCCGCGCCCGCGGGGTCGAGGTGCTGCTGCTCACCGACGCGATCGACGAATTCTGGATGCCGGCGATCGCCACCTACAAGGAAAAGCCGTTCAAATCGGCGACCCGCGGCGGGGTCGATCTCGACAAGGTCGCCGCGCCCGAGGACAAGCCGGAGGAGAAGAAGCCCGAGCCGCCGGCCAAGCTCGCCAGCCTCATCGCCATCTTCAAACTGGCGCTCGGCGACGCGGTGAAGGACGTCCGCAGCTCGGCGCGTCTCACCGACAGCGCGGTCTGCCTTGTCGCCGACGAGGGCGATATGGATATGCATCTCGAACGCCTGTTGAAGGCGCACCGCCAGCTCGACAGCACCGCCAAGCGCATTCTCGAGGTAAACCCCGGCCATAAGCTGATCGAGCGGCTCGCAGCCTCGGTGGGCGAGGCCGGCGCTTCCGACCAGCTCTCCGAATATGCCTGGCTGCTGCTCGACCAGGCGCTGATCGTCGAGGGCGAGCCGCTCGCCGACCCGTCGGCCTTCGCCCGCCGCCTCGCCTCGCTGCTCGAAAAGGGATTGCCGACGGCTTAGCGCCGCAAGTCGCCGATCGCTTGGTCTGGAAAACGTCGGCGCTGTGTGCCACCGTGCGCACGAGATAATTCGGAGGTGTGCGATGAGTCAGCTTGAGGTCGCCGACACCAACGTCGCGGCGGACGCGCACGACGGCACGGTCACCTATGTGCCGCCGCTGGAACGCACGGCGGGGCAGCCGGAGCCCATCGCCGCGCATGGCGGTCTGTCCTACATGTCGTTCGACAAGGACGGCGATGCGGGAACCGCGGTGGCGCTCGACGACGCGCTCGCGGAGATCGCCTCGGGCGAGAGCCAGCGCCTTACCGACATGATCTCCAAGGCGCCAAAGGGCCCGATCAAGACCAAATGGGGCGTCGCGTTCCGCAGCTACGACGAGTGCATGGAGTACATCCGCCAGTCGAACAGCATCAAGGCCCCGCCGGGCGGGGTGGCGCTGCCGCTGCCCTACACCGTCTACGAGCGGCCGAGCTATTCGGTGGTGCCGTCCAACGCGATCTGGCATGACCCGGCGCGCGCCGAAACGGCGGCGATCCTGCGCATCAACGAGCGCGGCGGCGGTCAGCGCCGCGACCTCTATTTCCCGCAAGTGCTGCGCGATGCGCGGCGCATCGGCGAGTATTATCCGGGCCTCTCGCCCACCAGCCCCGAATGCATGGACAAACTCGGCCTGTCGCTGGCCCATCTCGAGTCGAAGTGCACCAACATCTACGACGCGGCCGAGGTGGAGCGCGTCTATTACCCAGAGATCGAGAAGCTGCTGCTCGACTTCTTCCCGGATGCGACCGACGCGCTGGTCTACAACCACGATGTCTTCGACAAGGACTACAAGGGCGACCGCACCGAGGATCAGGACGGCAAGAACCCCGGCGTGAACGCCAATTACGCCAACCTCGTGCACAACGATCTGAACGACAACAGCGGCCGGGTGCGCTGCCGCGAGCTGCTCACCCGGAACCTGCGCAATTTCGGCCGCCAGCAGCACTACACCGAGGAGGAAGCCGAAGCGAAGATGTCGCGGCGCTTCATGTCGATCAACCTCGCCAGGCCGATCGAGACAATCGAGCAGTTCCCGTTTGTGCTGTGCGCCTGGCCCTCCTTCGCCGACCAGCCCTACATCACCAACTACCGCATCTATGACGACCGCGTCGGCGAGACCACTCGGTTCACTTATCGTCCGAACCACGAGTGGTACTGGTTCCCCCGCCAGACGCCGACCGAGGTCTCGATGCTCAAATGCTACGACTCGGTGACCGACGGCTCCGTCTCGCGCTGGTCGTTCCACACCGCCTGCATCGACCCGAACGTGCCGCTCACCGCGCCGTGCCGCAAGAACGTCGTGGTCCGCTCCTACGTCTTCTTCTAGGAAGGAAGACGGGCGAGCGAGACCACCGACGAGGCGGTGTTCGGGTTGATATCGAGTATGTGACTGGCGGCGCCCTGCGCCTCCGAGCCTCCCTTGGGCCATGCCCAGCCGCTGCTCGACCGGACGCGCATCGGCGACGAGGAACCGCTCACCGACCCACCGGCGTCGTGCCTGGGCCTCGTTCACTGCCGATGACGCAGTGCCTCCACGAGCAAGGCGAAGGCGGGCGTCTGCTGGCGGCGGCTCGGATAGTAAAGGTGGTAGCCGGAGTAAGGTGGGCACCAATCCGCGAGTACCCGCTTGAGCCGGCCCTTGGCGAGATGGTCCTCAATCACGTCTTCCGGCACATAGGCCAGACCGAACCCGGCCAGCGCCGCGTTGAGCATCTGGAAGGTGCCGTTGAAGACCAGCTGGCCTTCGACATGAGCCTTGAGTTCGCGACCGTCCTTTGCGAATTCCCAGGCGTAAAGGCCACCCCGCGTCGGCAAGCGCAGATTGATGCAATTGTGTTCGACCAGCTCTTGCGGCCTCTGCGGCTCTGACCGGGACTCGAAATAAGACGGCGCGCCAACCACGGCGCTGCATATGTCCGGGCCGATCCGCACCGCGATCATGTCTTGCGCAACCTGTTCGCCGATGCGCACGCCGGCGTCGAAACGCTCCGCCACGATATCGGTGAGACCGTAGTCGATGACGATCTCGACGTTGATGTCCGGATAGTGCCCAAGGAACGGCGTGAGCTTCGGCCAGAGAATGGTATCCGCCGCGTAATCCGTGGCCGTGAGCCGAATGGTGCCCGCCGGTTTCTCCCGAAGCTCGGTTAGAGCGTCCAGCTCGGCCTCGATCTCGTCAAACCGCGGGCCGATGCCGCGAAGGAGGCGTTCACCCGCCTCGGTTGGGGCAACACTGCGGGTGGTCCGTGTCAACAGACGGAGGCCGAGCCGCTCCTCCAGTCCTCGCACCGTATGGCTGAGCGCCGACTGGGACACCCCGAGTTTGGCGGCAGCCCGCGTAAAGCTCCGCTCCTCGGCGACGGCAAGGAAGGTCAGCAAATCGTCGAGGTGGCCGCGCTGCATTTATCGATGGCATTCATAAGTCCATGCGGATTGTAGCGCCTAATCGGTTGAGATGCGCACGCCTAAATCATAACGAGGCGGCCGGCTGCGGCGCAGCCGCTCACGATATCCGCGAAGCGGAGGAGCAATCGATGTCTCGACAGACGAAGCGCCCGGGCGGCGGCGAAATGGATTTTGGCCTGTTATCGCTGTGCCAGGTGGATGCCGGTTGGTACGAGAGATATTGGTACGGCGACAATCCGCCGTCGCGGCTGGGTATTCTGCTCAAAGCCATGAAACGGCTCTGCCGGCAGCTATCTAGTCCGGGTTGGGCATGGCTCGCCATCCAGGGTGGTGCGTTTTCATCCCTAAATCATGGCCGCGCAACGTGCCGCGAGCTTGCTGATATCGCTGATGCACCGCTGTTATCGCGCTGTTTCGGCCGCTGATATTCCGCTGTTACCTCGCTGTTATTTTGCTGTTCTGACGCGGTCGATAATTGCGAACAACGGCTTTATTGCAAGGGCTTATAGCCTCTCCCGAACCGCCGTTTTCCCGCGCGGAACAACAAAACGGCCGCTCGCGGCGGCCCATAACAGGCTCGCCGCGACCGTCGCCCCGCTAGGAAAAATACGGCGCCTGCCCGGGCGGCAGCGCCACCTCGAACACATTGAGCGCGTTGCCGATCGCGGTAGCCGATCACCGTGCCGAGCTCGACGATGCCCTGCTCGCCAAACGCCGCAATCCCCTCGGCGAAGCTCGCATCCGACAGGCGCTTGGTGTCGATCAGCTCGCTAACCAGTCTGTAGACCAGCGCCTGATCCTTGGCCGC
>DASYXG010000200.1:0-8429 GCA_035935235.1 Allostellaceae bacterium | reverse complement strand
ACTGCTTGCGCCTTTTCGGTGGCTACTCAGTTCGTCGCGCGGCGCGAATGCGCGCGCCGTTGCATTCGGCCTACGAGCGGTCGAACGCAAACACTTGCCTGGCCTTCAGAACCGCTCCTAGGGCGTCACCGGCGCACCGCTAGGGTCGGTCACCGAACCTTTGCGTAGAAGCGGCCCGTCGTCGTGCCTCTCCGGTTATTGGGCCGCGGTTCCCTTCGCCTTGGCGAATTAGGTGGAGGGCGCGATGCCGTCGGCGGCGCGCTCGATCGCGGCGATGTCGATGCGCTTCATTTGCATCATCGTCTCGAAAGCCCGCCTGGCCCTAGTACGATCGGCGTCGCTCATCAGCCTGATGAGCTGGCGCGGAACGATCTGCCACGACACGCCAAAGCGGTCTTTCACCCAGCCGCATTGCTCGGCCTCGGGCACCGCCGACAGTGCGTCGGTGAAGCGATCGGCCTCTTCCTGAGTCTCGACTGGTATCTGGAACGAGATCGCCTCATTGAAGTGGAATTGCGGGCCGCCATTCAGGCCGATGAACGGCTGCCCCATCAGCGTAAACTCGACCAGCAGCACGTCGGCCGCCTTGCCCGACGGGTAGTCGCTCGGTGCGCGATGGACCGCATCGACATGGCTGTCGGGGAACACGGAGGCGTAAAAGCTGGCGGCCTCTTCGGCGTTGCCATCGAACCACAGGCACGGGGTGATGCCAGCCATGGCGATTTTCCTCCTAAAGGCTGCGGCGTAGCCGTGCCTGAGCTTAGCTCGGAACTGCTCGCGAACGGTTGATCGTTAGCAGCCGTTCATGGGGATGGCTAGCAACGACCGATAGTGCCCCACTGCGGTCGTTCGCGGGAACGGGCGGCTGGTAAGCGGGCCTCCCGATCTGCCGGAATGGCGACGTCGATAGCTCAGGAACGGTCATTGACCGCCTTACGGCACCCACCGCGTCTATTTCAGCGCTGCCGCTGGTAGATCGCAGGGCAAATGTCTATCGTCGTCCACGAGGGGGCTGCCGCTCCCCAGAGCTTAGGATCACCGCATGGACGTAGCGGCGTGGTTGCGCGGTTTGGGGCTCGAACAATACGCGCCCGCATTCGGTGACAACGATGTCGATGGCGGAGTGCTGCCGGAGCTGACCGCCGACGATTTGATCAGCATTGGCGTAACCTCGGTCGGCCATCGCCGCAAGCTGTTGGCTGCGATCGCGGCGCTAAAGGCCGAAGCGACATCGAGCCTGGCCACCAGTGGATCAGATGGACAGAGCCCATCTCTAGAGTCGGCGAACACCCCGCGGCCTACTGATGCCGAACGCCGGCAGTTGACCGTCATGTTTTGCGATCTCGTCGGCTCGACCGCACTTTCGACCCAGCTCGATCCCGAGGAACTGAGGAACGTCCTCGGCGCGTTTCAAAAGGCCTGTGTCGGCGCCGTGACCGGGTTTGGCGGTTCGGTGGCCAAGTATATGGGCGATGGAGCGCTGGTCTATTTCGGCTATCCGGAAGCCCACGAGGACGATGCCGAGCGTGCCGTCCGCGCTGGACTTACCCTGATCGACGCGATGGCCGCGATGCAGTTATCCGTCCCGGTACGCCCGCAAGTCAGGGTCGGGATCGCCACCGGGCTGGTAGTCGTCGGCGAACTGATCGGCGAGGGCACTGCGCAGGAACGGGTTGCTGTAGGAGAGACGTTGAACCTGGCCGCAAGAGTTCAGGCTGTCGCGTCTCCCGATTCCGTTGTGGTGCCCGAATTGACCCATCGCCTTGCCGGTGCCGCCTTCGATTACGAGGATCTCGGGCTACACGAACTCAAGGGCATCCCTGATGCGGCGAGGTTGTGGCGTGTCGTAGGAGAAAGCACGGCGCGGGGACGCTTCGACAGCAGGGTTGTGGGGGGCCTGACGCCGCTGGTCGGTCGCGCCGAGGAGATCGCGCTACTCCGGCGTCGCTGGGACCACGCGAAGGACGGCGATGGCCAGCTCATCCTTCTCTCGGCGCCTGCCGGTTTCGGCAAGTCCCGCATGACACAAGCGTTCCGGGAGAGCCTCGACGATCCATCGATCACCTGCTTGCAATACTTTGGCTCTCCGTTCCATGTGAACAGCGCGTTTTATCCTTTCATCAGGCAGCTCGAATGGGCCGCGGGTATCGTTCGGACGGACACCGGGCCTCAGAAGCTCGACAAGCTCGAAGCCGTTTTAGAAGGCGCTACGGAAGGTGGCACAGAAGCCGCCGCGCTGGTGGCCGATCTGTTGTCGATTCCACTCGACGAACGCTATCCGCCGCTGCAGCTCACCGAGGCAGTTCAAAAACAACGGACCATGGAGGTGCTGGAAGAGCAACTGGTTCTGCTCTCGCGGGAGAATGCAGTGCTGGTTCTCTTCGAGGACGCGCATTGGATCGATCCAACGTCCATAGAGTTGATGGATCGGATCATTCGCAGAGTGGTGGACCTGCCGGTAATGATCATTGTGACCTATCGACCTGAGTTTACGCCGCGCTGGCTAGATCTTGGCCACGTTACGATGCTGAAGTTGAATCACTTGGGCCGGAGCCAGGTGGTTGACCTCATCCACAAGACCGCAGGCGGCAAAACATTGCCGGAGTCGATTGTCGAACAGATCGCCGCGAAGTCGCAAGGCATTCCCCTGTTTATCGAGGAGATCACGCGAGCGATTTTGGAGTCTGGCGATCTTAAGGAAGATGGCGAGCGTTACGTCCTGCGGGAGTCAATTCGGGACTTTGTAATTCCGTCTACCTTGCAGGATTCCTTGATCGCGCGCCTGGACCGCCTTGGCGTCGCCAAAGATATCGCGCTCACAGCATCGATAATCGGTCGGGAGTTTACCTACGAACTTCTCGATGCCGTGGCGCGGGTATCGCAGGCGACGTTGCTGGAAGGCCTTGAGCGCCTTGTCCGATCCGATCTACTGGGACAGCGAGGCGCGCCACCGCAGTCGCGCTACATTTTCAAGCATGCGCTGATCCGCGACGCCGCGTCTCAGTCGGTCTTGAACGCGCGTAAGCGTGAGTTGCACCAACGCATCGCGGAGGTTCTTGTCAGCCGGTTTCCGGAAGTCGCCGAGACCGAGCCGGAACTGCTGGCACACCACTACACCGAAGCAAATTTGGCTGGCCATGCGCTGACCTACTGGCGCCGAGCCGCCGAGCGAGCGGCAGCACGGTTGGCATACCTCGAAGCGCTCGGCCACGTCGATCGGGCGAAGAAGCTCATTGCTGGGCTACGCGAAGGCCCGGATAGGGCCGAATGGGAACTTATTTTTCTGGTTATCGAAGGACCCTCTCGGATGGCGTTGGACGGCTGGGATAGCCCGGCGGCGAAACTGCTCTATGAGAAGGCGAGGGCGGCGGCAGAAGGCCTGGGCCGTCCGGCAGAAGTGTTCCGATCGGTCTGGGGTTTGTGGATGGGGGCGCATAGCAGCGGGCAACACGCACGCGCCCACCAACTACTCGAGGAAATCTACGCCCTGCAAAAACAGACCGACGAACCGGAATATGTCGTTCAGGCTCACCACGCCGGCGGGTCCCAGATGGTGGCGGAGGGCGAGCCGCGCGCTGCGCTCTTCCACGTCGATCGGTTGCTATCGAACTACCGGATCGATGTCCACGGCAACCTTGCGCTGACCTATGGCGCGCATGATCCGGGGTGCTGTTCCCTGGGCATGCGCGCCTTGAGCCTGATGATGCTCGGCCAGCTCGATCAGGTCGACGGCGCACTCAGCGAGGCGCTGGATCTCGGTAATCGCCTCGACCACAAACCCAGCCTCTCGCAAGCCCATATGTTCTGCGCCGAAACTTTTATTGTCCTAAACCGTGCGAAAGAGGCCGAAGCGCATCTCGATCTTTGCATTGCGCTCGCCGAGAAGTACTCGCTGGCGAACTACCTTATCCCGGCCAGGATCATGCAGGGTTGGGTCCTGGTGCTGCGAGGCGAGGTCGAGGCCGGGGTCCAGCAGGCGGAAGCCGCCCTCGAGACCCTGAAGTCGTTTCCCTCGCGTCGTTTCCACCTGCCGATCAGAATCGGCATTGTCGGCCTGACCAAGGCGGCTGCGGGCGACGTCAATGGCGCGCTCGCCCTTTTTGAATCCGCGGTCGAAGCGGCATCGATCACCGGCGAGCGGTGGTACGAACCGGAATTGCTTCGCTTCAAGGCGGAAATGCTGCTCGCCCAGCCAGACCAACGCGCGGATGAGGCAGAGCAATGCCTGCACGCGGCCATCGCGCTCGCGCAGCGCCAGGAGGCGAGGTTCTGGGAACTGCGAGCCGCAGCGGCGCTCGCCAGATTCTGGGCCCGCCAAGGGCGCCCGTCTGATGCTCGCGACCTCTTAACCCCAGTCTATGGCGGCTTCACCGAGGGGTTCGATACCGCCGACCTGAGAGAGGCAAAGGCGCTGCTCGACGAACTGACGTAATCCGGTCGTCGACAATATCGGCACTTCGGCGCGAATGACCGCTTCCTGGTGCGCCCGACGAACCCGCGAGTGCCCAGGAGCGGCTCTTCGGGGTCGGCTCCCCCGGTTCGATCTGGCTCGCGCGAACGGCCGGAAACGGCGCAAAGTCGCCGTCGGCGCCTGTGTCGACGAAGGACGGAAATCCCCTCACACCTTAATCATTGGTTGCCTTCAGGGGAGCGCCGCGCCTTAGCGGACTTGAAAAGAACATAACAAGAACTATGTAGCTGGCATCGCTTCTAAGAAGCCTCACCGATGCCGTCTGCCATCGTCCGACCATCTGTTTCCGCGTCCTGTTATCCTCCTGTTCCCGAAGCAGGAATCGCGCGAAATCAAGCGCTTGGTCCTGATCTTTTTTGCGTCTCGCGCGCGCGATGCGCGAGGGCGTTTCGCCCGGGGCCATTCCGGCAACCCGCGCGGCCGCCCGCGCGGCATCCCCAATCCAAGGCGCCGGCTGCTCGATTTCGCCGCGCGTCCGCCCAAGCCGGGCGCCGTCGAAGCGCTGCTCGACCGCAAGCCCTATCTGCTCCGCCGCTTCGCGCAGCAAGTACTGCCGCCGCCGGCCGCTCCGCTCGACCCGGCCGAGTGCCTCGGCCTCGATCTCTCGGCATACCGCACGCCCGCTGAGCTCTGGTGGCTGATGGCGACGCTGTTGAACGCGACGTCGCAGGGCGAGATCGCGCCCGCCGAGGCGCTGATCATCGCGCGCCGGGTGCGCCGGCGGTTGCGCGCCGAACGCCGGCTGAGGCGGCTCGAACGCCGGCTGGCTCGGATGCTGCGCCGGAATGTTGCGGCCGGCGCCGGAAAGGTTCAAAACCGGCTTAATCCGTCATCCCCGCCCCCGGACGGTCGGCTCTCACGGGCCGTTCCGGGGGTGTCTCGGGGATCCATGTGGACGGCCGGAACCCCCGGACCTGATCCGGGGCCGGCCATGACGGGAAGAGGAGACGACGACAGGGAGAAGGAGCCGATGCCCAGCCCGCCATTTCGCGCCGATCATGTCGGCAGCCTCTTGCGCCCGCCGGCACTGCTCAAGGCGCGGGCCGATCACCAGGCCGGGAAGATCGACGCGGCGGCGTTGCGCGCGGCCGAGGATCAGGCGATCCGCGATGGGATTGCGCTGCAACAGGGCCTGGGCCTCAAGGGCATCACCGATGGCGAGATGCGCCGCGGTTCCTGGCACATGGATTTCCTCTACCAGATCGGCGGGGCGGGCCACAGCGACCACCGTCTCCATATCGAGTTCAAGAACGAGGCGGGGACGGTTGAATTCAGCCCGACTGCCCACCGCATCAACGGTAAGCTCGGCCTCGACAAGGTGATTTTCGGCGACGATTTCGCCTTCCTCAAATCGGCGGTTGGGGCAGGGGGCACCGCCAAGCTGACCATTCCGTCACCATCGATGCTGCATTATCGCGGCGGGCGCGCGGCGATCGACCAGGCCGCCTATCCCGACATGGAGCCGTTCTGGCACGATCTCGCCGAGGTCTACGCCAAGGAGATTGCCGGCCTGCACGCGCTCGGCTGCACCTATCTCCAGCTTGACGACACCAGCCTTGCCTACCTCAACGACCCGGCGCAGCGCGCCTATGTCGACAGCATCGGCGGCGACGGCGCCCACCAGCACCTGATCAACATCCGCCTCATCAACCAGGCGCTCGCTAACCGGCCGGCCGGGATGACCGTGTGCACCCATATGTGCCGCGGCAATTTCCGCTCGTCGTGGATGGCCTCGGGCGGGTACGACCATGTCGCCGAGGCGCTGTTCGGCGAATTGAAGGTCGACGGCTTCTTCCTCGAATACGACGACAGCCGCTCGGGCGGGTTCGCGCCGCTGCGCTTCGTGCCGAAGGGCGGGCCGCGCGTCGTGCTCGGCCTCGTCACCTCGAAGCGCCCGGCGCTCGAGGCCAAGGACGATCTCAAGCGCCGCATCGACGAGGCGGCTAAATATGTGCCGCTCGACCAGCTCTGCCTGTCGCCGCAATGCGGGTTCTCCTCGACCGTCGATGGCAATGCGCTGACCGTCGATCAGGAGGCTGCGAAACTACGCTTGGTGGTCGAGACCGCGCGCGAGGTTTGGGGCGAGCTCTAGGCGACGAGATATTAACGATAGCGGCGGATCCTCCCGGGGTGATGATCGAGACCACCATCGTCATCCCGTCCTACCGGCGTCCCGACGATCTCGCGCGCGCCATCGACAGCGTCCTGGCGCAGCAGGGCGTCGATGGCTCATACGAAATTCTCGTCGTGGACAACGATCCGGATGGCTCGGCTGCGCCCGTCGCCGAGCGCCTGGCGGCGGCGAGCACAATCCCGATCCACTATGTCCACGAAAAGCGGCCCGGCATCTCGCATGCCCGCAACACCGGCGTCGCTCATGCCGGCGGCCGTTATCTTGCCTTTCTCGATTCCGACGAGGTCGTGAGCCCAGACTGGCTCGCCCATCTGCTCGACACGCTGCACCGCTTTGGCGCCGATGCCGTGGTCGGCCCGGTGCTCCCGCGTTTTCCCCAGGGCGCCGTGATTGACGCCTACCGCCGCTATGCCTATACGCGCGACGCGCGCGTGCCCACCGGCACAAAATTGCTGCGCTGGAACATCGGCAACAGCCTCTTCGACAAGGCCCGCTGCTTTGCCGGCCCCGAGCCGTTCCTGCCGCGCCTCGGCCTCACCGGCGGCGAGGATACCGTCTTCCTGCGTCAGATGACCCGGCGCGGCCGCACGATGGTTTGGTGCGCCGAGGCGCCCGCCTGGGAAGCGGTCCCGGCCGAGCGGCTCGAACCCGATTACCTGCTGCGGCGCGCCTTTCGCGGCGCCCAGACGACGACTTTTGTCTGCACCGCTGTGAAACCGCGCGAGCTCGGTCGCGCCGCGCGCTTCATGGCGGTTGGTTGCGCCCAGGTGGTGCTCTACGGCCCAATTGCGCTGGCGCTAAAAGCGATGAGGCACGAGCGTTGGCTGCCGGTGATGGCGAAGGCGGTCGGCGGCCTCGGCAAGCTGTTCTGGCACCCCGGTCTGCATCTGCGCATGTATCGCTAAGGGCTCGCGGCGGCTTCCTGGCGCAGCCAATCGTGAAAGGCGCGAACCTTGGGGCGGTCGAGCGCGCCCGCCACGGTGACGACATAGAACGCGAACAAATCGGGCAGAGACAACGAGAACAGCCGCACCAACCGGCCGGCGGTGAGGTCGGCGGCGGCGATGGTGCTGTTCGCGAGCGCGATGCCATGGCCGCCGATCGCCGCCTCCAGCGCCAGATGGTTGGTGCTGACCGAAAGCCCGGTTGAGTTCGGCAGATGACGCACCCCGGCGGCCTTCAGCCACATCGACCAGGTCGGCGCCAGCGGATCGCGATCGATCGCCTGGTCGTGGATCAGTGCATGGCGCACCAAATCTTCGGGCGTGTCGAGCGGCGGCCCGCTGCGCAACAACTCGGGGCTGCAGACGGGAAACACTTCGTTCTTGAGCAGCAACTCGACGTCGAGACCCGGATAGCGCCCTGTGCCATAGCGTATCGCGATATCGAAATCGCCGCGGGTGAGATCGATGATCTCGTCGGTCGCCGAAATCCTCACATCGATTTCCGGCCATTCCTCCTGAAAGCGATGAAGGCGCTGCACCAGCCATTTGCCGGCGAAGGATGGCGACGCGGTGACGGTCAGCGTACCGGTATCGTTATGCGCTCTCAGGCGCCGCACCGAGGCTTGGATGCCGGCGAACGCCTCGGTCAGACCGGGCAACAGGACGCGCGCCGAGGGGGTGAGTTCGACCGCGCGGTTGCCGCGGCGAAACAGGCTGACGCCGAGATCGGCTTCGAGCGTGGCGATCTGATGGCTTACCGCCGCCGGGGTAACGCTGAGCTCATCGGCGGCCTTGGAAAAACTCGCTAGCCGCGCCGCGGCCTCGAAGGCGCGCAGCGCGCTCAACGGCGGTAGATGACTGCCCCCAGGCATGAGAAATC
>DASYXG010000199.1:0-6294 GCA_035935235.1 Allostellaceae bacterium | reverse complement strand
CTGGTACAAGCGCGCGCAGGACAACGTCCTCTTTATGAACCACGCGATCGTCAATCCGCCGGTCGATCGCGGCCGGCCGACCAACGAGGTCAAGGACGTCTACGTCTCGATCGAGAAGGAGACCGATGCCGGGGTCATCGTCTCGGGCGCCAAGGTCGTCGCCACCGCGGCGGCGCTGACCCACTATAATTTCTTGGGGCAAAACGCCGCGACCGCGACCAGCGACCCCGACATGGCGATCATGTTCATCCTGCCGATGGATGCACCAGGGGTGAAGCTGATTTGCCGCAACTCCTACGAGGAGATCGCGACCAGGCTCGGCACGCCCTACGACTATCCGCTGTCGTCGCGCTTCGACGAGAACGACGCGATCTTCGTGCTCGATAAGGTGCTGATTCCCTGGGAGAACATGCTCGTCCACCGCGACACCGAAAAGATCCTGTCGTTCTACCCACGCTCCGGTTTTTTGAACGGCTTCTGCTTTCAGGGCTGCACCCGTTACGCGGTCAAGCTCGACTTCATCGCCGGGCTGGTGGCCAAGGCGCTGCACGCGACGGGCGGCGACGAATTCCGTGGCAACCAGGCGATGCTCGGCGAGATCGTGGCGTACCGCGAGCTGTTCTGGTCGCTGTCGAACGCGATGGCGTCGAACCCGCAGCCCTGGATCGGCGACGCGCTGCTGCCCAACCTTCAGCCGGCGATGGCCTACCGCGTCTTCGCGCCCGACGCCTATTCCAAGATCAAGGAGATCATCGAGAAGATCGTCGCTTCGGCCCTCATTTTCCTGCCGTCGTCGTCGCGCGACTTCGCCAACCCGGCGATCGACCCGCTGTTGAAGCAATACGTCCGCGGCTCCAACGGCATCGACTACAAGGAGCGGATCAAGATCATGAAGCTCCTGTGGGACGCGATCGGCAGCGAGTTCGGCGGTCGCCACGAGCTCTACGAGCGCAACTACGCCGGCAACCACGAGGACATCCGCATCCAGGTGCTGACCGGCGCGCGCCGGTCGGGCGCGATGGGTTCGATGACCGACCTCGTCGACAAATGCATGGCCGAATACGACGAAACCGGCTGGCTCGACGATCATTGGCTCAACCCGGAGGCGGAGAGGAAGCGATAACCTCGTCGCGGATATCGCCGATGTTTTCGTGTGGGTTCGATTGTCATAAAGCCGGTATGCGGCGTCCCGGCATAGCTTCTTAGGGTGCGAAACCGTTTATTTTCCAGCAAGCAAACGTATATAGCCATAATAGCATATTGTAATTGGCAAATAATATGATGAGTAAGGAAATAATCCCCGTCAGAACGCGCTTCCGCGACAAGCAAATTAAACCGATTGCGACGATAAAATCGAGCGCGAACAAAACTAGCTGAGGATCGAATGCAAATTGCCGCCTCTCCCATATGAATGCCCCAAGGGAGATTACGCCGAGTGCAACCCACAAATATGTTGTTCGCATAATGTCCGTGATCAGTTCGGGCGGCCGCTAATCCGCGTAGTAATGGCTCTCCAACAGCAAACACCCGCCATTCGACTTGAACGGGCCGTGCACGGCGCCGGGTGGGCGGCAGGCATAGGTGCCGGCGCGGAAATTCTCGCCGCCCTTGCCCTCGGCGTCGTTACCGACGGTGAGGTCGCCTTCGACCAGGAACACCTCTTCCCAATAGTCATGGACAAAGGGTGCGGTGGTGTAGATGCCGGGCTGAAACCGCAGGAGGCGCGTGCGGCTGCCGGTCTTGCCGGTCTCGTCGAGCGTGCCGGCGAGAATTTTTTGCTCGATACCGGCGGGATAGCCGGCCGGAACCTCCCATCCCGTATCCATATCGACGCGGTGGAATTCGAGATGCGGCTTGTTGACTGGCATGGCGGCCTCCTTGGCTCACCAGCATCTAGCGCAAATTCCCCTTGCGTGAAATGCGTCGCGGGCTGCTAGGCTCGGCGCCAGCGCCGGCCAACTGGCACGAACAATGCTGGACCGGCGTGACACGAGGGGAGGCTTTGATGCTGTCACGTCGCTCTTTAGCATTTGCCGCCGCGAGTGCCTCGGTTGCGGCCGCCGGCGCCTCGGCGCTGTTCGTCAACGAGGCGCACGCCCAGCAGAACGCTCCGGCAAAGCCGAGCCAGTCGTCGACGATGGACCGGATCACCGACACCAAGACGCTGCGCATCGCCGCCCTGCCGGGCGAAGCGCCCTATTTCAACAAGGACATCGCCACCGGCGAATGGAGCGGCATGTGCATCGCGATGTCTCAGGACATCGCCAAGATCTTTGGCGCCAAACTCGAATACGTCGAGTCGACTTACGGCAACTCGGTGCTCGATCTGCAGGCGAACAAGGTCGATCTCGCGTTTTCGCTGAACCCGACGCCGCTGCGGGCGCTGGTCATCGAGTTTACCCATCCGTTCTACATGCACGGGTTCGGCATGGTCGGCAAAAAAGGGTTCACTGCCAGCGACTGGGCCGATATCGACAAGCCCGACGTCAAGGTCGCCTGCGACATCGGCTCGGTGCATGAGATCGCCGCGCGCCGCTTTGCCTCGCACGCGCAGATCATCGCCCTGCCAAAGCGCGACGACTGCATCCTCGCCGTGCAATCGGGCCGCGCCGATTGCGTGATCCTGGCGGTCAATCTGGGCCTCACCGCCGTCAAGAAGAACCCTGAGCTCGGCAAGTTCATGATGCTGCATCACCCAACGGTGAAGCTGCCGACTTGCATGGGCATCCAGATGGAGACCGACCGGCGCTGGCAGGATTTTCTCAACGCCTGGGTCGATTACAACCGCGGTACCGAGCAGATCCGCCAGTGGCTTTACGACGGGCTGGCAATCAATGGGGTCAAGCCGGAAGACATCCCGCCCGACGTCGAATTGTAGCCACCTAGACGCCTAGGCCGCGATGAACCACGCGCCGGCCTACGCCTGGGACTTCTCGTTCCTGTGGTACTACCGTGGCCTGATTGTCTGGGGCCTCGGCGTGACGGTCGCCTATACGATCGGCTCAATCGCCATCGGCATGATGATCGGCTTGGTGACCGGCTTGCTGCGCCTGTCGCGCAACTGGCTCCTGACCTTGCCGCTGGTCGCCTATGTCGAGGTGTTCCGCTGCACCCCGCTCTTGGTGCAAATCATCTGGTTCTACTATGCGCTGCCGGTGGTGCTGGGGGTCAATATTCCGGCGACGATGGCGGCGACGCTCGTTCTCTCGCTTTATACCGGCGCATTCTACGCCGAGATCGTGCGCGGCGGAGTGGAGTCGATCGAGCGCGGCCAATGGGACGCCGCCCGGTCCCTCGGCTTGCGCCGCCTACAAGGGCTGCGTCTGGTAATCCTACCGCAGGCGTTTCGCCGGATGATCCCGCCATTCATGAACCAGTCGATCATCCAACTGAAGAACACATCGCTGGTATCGACCATCGCGGTCGCCGATCTACTCTACCAGGGGCAGATGATCACCGCGGCGACCTACCGGCCGCTCGAGGTCTATACGATGGTGGCGGTGCTCTATTTCGCGGTGCTGTTCCCGCTGACCTTGGCGGCGCAGTACGTTGAGCGCCGCCTCGCGCGGAAGGACTAGCGCCGGGCCTATTTCTGCTCGGCGGGCTGCGTCGCGACGACGCTGGGGGAGGCGTCATCCGCCAGGCGCGTGACTTGCGGCAACCGGTCGATGACCCTCTGCGTCACCATGAAGGTGAAATCGAGCGTCGCCAGGCCGACCGCGAAAACGATCAGCACGACGTTGAGATCGGCGGCGACTTTGTCGACCCGTTGCATCAACTGACGCGGCCAGCGAATGTTTCTGTTTGCTACGCGCATTGTCCCCACTCCGCTCACCACCAGGCGAGCCTATCCATTGAAATTGCAGTCTCCTGCCTACCGCTTTGTGGCTGGCCAGGCATTGATCAGGATCAACTCGCCGTGACCCGCACCATCTCAACATAGTGATTATGTTGCATCGCACAAACGCAAGTCCAACAGGTCAGCTATGCATACCTAAACTCCAGCCTGACCCGGGACTGTCATAGGCACGAGGCAGGGCGGAAAACCGGCGGAGACCACCACCGATCTTCGACCGAGGGTAGGGTTAATAGGTTAATGATTCGCTGCTGCTGTCACCTCAAACTTGAAGCAGCGGTTGCGGGCGGGCGATGAAGGCTGCTCTGGGCGTAGCCAAGAGTTGAAACTTGGGCGGGATCGTTGATCTCGGGCCGTTAGCATTTGCGGCGAGCGCGCCCGAGGTTATAGAAAGCGGGTATTCCGAAGTGGCGAGGGGAATAGGGGCGGCTTGGCTTATCGAGGGTTGCAACAAGCGGCGCGGGTTGCGGCACGCGAAGGCAGGCCGTCCGGACGAGGCGGATTGGGGCTGCGCCTGTTGGCGCTGCTGGCGCTCGCGGTCGCCGGCGTTGGCCAGTCCACCTCCGTCTTCGCCGATACGAGGCAGCTGGTTTACGACGTCAAGCATTCGGTGTTTGGCGAGATCGGCACCTATAGCAACGTGATCGAGACCTCAGGCGGGACCGTCACGATCAAGACCGCCGCGCATTTTCTGGTGAAGGCGTTGGGCGTTGGGCTGCACCGCGAGGATGCCCAGCGCGTCGAGCAGTGGCAAGGCAACCGGCTGATGTTCTTTCACGGGGTCACCGTCAAGAACGGTGACACGACTGAGGTCAGCGGCAAGGCCGAGGGCAACAATTTCGTGATCACATCGCCGCTCGGGACGATCACCGCGCCCGGTTCGATCAAGCCGGCGAACCCGTGGTCGGCGCGCAGCCTCGACTCGACGACGATGATGCGGGTCGACAGCGGAAAGGTCGAACAAGTCAGGGTGAGCGGTGGCGGGATGACCAATGTCACCGTCGATGGAACTGCTGTCCCGGCCAAGGAATATGAGATTTCCGGATCGACCCATTATAAAATTTGGATCGACAATCAGGATATTCCGGTAATGTTCGTGGTTGACGACGACAGCGGCCAAGTTACCTTCACGCTGAAGAAATAGGCCGCCATCGAACGTTTGGTACGTTGCTCCAGGGAAATGCTTGAGGATGAGCAGCCAAACGACCAGCGCAACCGCCGCCAAACCTCAGCACTGGGCCCTCGACGACATCGATTGGTCGAGGCTGCGCCGTGACCTCGTTGCCGATAACGAGGCGCTCTTCTATCTCGTGGCCAGCGCCTCTTTTGTCGAGGCCGCCACCGATCTCTATACGCAGAACCTGGTCGACTACTTCTCCGCCGATGAGGAGATCACCGACTGGCTCAAGGCGCACTGGCTACCGGAGGAGTTGCAGCACGGCCAGGCGCTGCGCCGCTATGTCCAACTCGCCTGGCCGGATTTTGACTGGGACGGCGTTTATGAGCGCTTCCTGCCCGAATTCACCCGGCAATGCGCCGAGGACGGGGTCGAGAAGACGCGCAGCCGGGAGATGGCCTCGCGCTGTATCGTCGAGATGGGGACGTCGAGTTATTACCGCACGTTGAGCCGAATGACGGACGAGCCGGTCCTCTCCGAGCTGACCCGGCGCATTTCCGACGACGAGGTTCGCCACTACAAACATTTCTACAGCTACCTGAAAAAATATCAGCGGCGCGAGGGGCAGCGCCGCGGTGGGATTGCCGTCGCGTTGTGGAACCGGTTGCGCATGATCGACGGCGAGGACAGCCGGATTGCGATGCGTCACGTGTACCAAGCACGCAACGCCGGCGGTGCCCCCGACAATCGCATGCTCAAAGGCATGCGGCGCGGCTGGCGCGCAATGATCCAAGCGCACTTCCCGCACCGCATGTGCGTGCAAATGCTGCTAAAGCCGCTCGGTCTCGGACCGCGCGCGCACCGCCTGGCCCTGCCGGTGTTTGAGGCGGTGGCGCGCCGGGTTGTGCCGTAAGGCTAAGCTCGATCGACCCGCGCGGCATAGCAGCCGGGCGCCGCGAAGTGGATATGCAAATAGGCGGCGGTCAGGTCGGCGAAGCGCCGTTCGATGGCGTCTTCCAGATCGCGCCCCTCGACCAGTTCCCAGCCGACCATCATCGCGTTCGCATCAAAGCCGCGGACGGCGAGGGTGCGGCTGCGTAGCTGTTCTGGGATCTCGTCGACCGCGTCATAGGTCTCCTCGCCCTTGCGGACGTAAACCGCAAACCGCATCCGGTATGGCGAGGCGACCGGGTGGTGCGCATAATTGACCAGGATCAACTCGTCGCCCGGCTGCGAGTCCGTTAGGCTGACCCGGCAGGGGTATCCCGGCTGGCGGTCGTCGGCGATCCGTCGCACCGCGCCTCGCTCGGCGAGCTCGCTG
>DASYXG010000198.1:0-5196 GCA_035935235.1 Allostellaceae bacterium | reverse complement strand
AGGATAAAGCGATCGAGGGCCAGCGCCGAACCGTGCCGCTCGGACAGCCAATGCAGGCCGTAGGCAAGCAGCAGGTCGATCCCGCCGTCGAGCAGCGCCGGGAAGTCGTAATAATAGTGCCGGATCCAATTGCCGCGCGGCAGCATCGACAAGGTCGGGCGCGCGCGGCCGGAGAGGATCAGCCCGCTGCGCTCGATTTTCTCGGAGAGCGGCATCGCCCCGCCCGATTGCGAGAACCCGTGCAGGAAGACGACGACATCGACCGCGGTCGCCTCGGCGGGAATGTGGTTCCAGCGCAGGAACAGGTCGGGCTGCGTCCCCTTGTGCGCTGCGAGCGCCGGGGTGTCGGAGAGATACGTTTCGCCGGGTGAGAGGTCGAGCATACCCTCACCCGCCTCGCGCCTGTCGGCGCGAGCCACCCTCTCCCGCATTGCGGGAGAGGGGATTTTGCGACGTCGCCCTTAACCCCTCTCCCGTGTCACGGGAGAGGGAGGGACCCACGCGAAGCGTGGGAGGGTGAGGGTGGTTCACGCCAGCTTCACGTACTCGAAATCGCCGGGCTTGTTGTCGATCCCGGTGCGCGGCGGGGCAATCCACGAGGCGAATTTGCCGGGCTCGCGGACGGGTTTCATCAGCGTGGCGACAAAAGCGTCGTCATCGGCGGAGGGGAGGAACTCGTCGCGGCGGCGGGCCCACTCGGTTGTGCTCATCGGCTTGCCCTGGGGGTCGGCCTCGATCGCGGCAAACTCGCCAATCCGCCGGTTGAAGGCGACATGCGGCAGGGTGATGCGGTAATCGAACCCCGAGCGCTCGATGACGCGGTTCCACCAGCGCTCGACCCCCGACTGTGCGTCGGCGACGAAATCGTCGCGCAGCCGCATATTGAGCGCCGAGAGCGCCGGCACCTCCTCGCGCAGGATCGCCCCGTCCTTCAAGCGCAGCACCGGATAGGTGGCGCCGGTCAGCACGTGGTCGTCATCGATCTGGTCTTCGAGATAGCGGCCCTTGAGCCCGGCCTGGAAGGCGTTGGCGGCGTTGGTCGAGAGCTCGCTGCCGAAGAGATCGAGGGTCAGCGAGAAATGCATGTTGGCGCGCTTCTGCATGGTCGGCAGGTCGATGACCCCGAGCTTGCGGACGCGCGCGATGTCGTGTGGGTCGTCGATCCCGGCTTTCTTCATCGCCGCGCAAGTCGCCTCCAGCACCCGGCCGATGCCCGACTGGCCGATGAACATGTGGTGCGCTTCCTCGGTCAGCATAAAGCGGCAGGTACGCGACAGCGGGTCGAACCCCGATTGCGCCAGCGCGTGCAGCTGCATCTTGCCGTCGCGGTCGGTGAAGAAGGTGAACATGAAGAAGGCGAGCCAGTCTGGGGTGCGCTCGTTGAAGGCGCCAAGGAGACGCGGGCTGTCGCGGTCGCCGGAGCGGCGGCGCAGCAGGTCTTCTGCTTCCTCGCGGCCGTCGCGGCCGAAATATTTCTGCAGCAAGTAGACCATCGCCCAGAGATGGCGGGCCTCCTCGACATTGACCTGGAACAGGTTGCGCAGGTCGTAGAGCGAGGGCGCGGTCGCGCCGAGGCGGCGCTGCTGCTCGACCGAGGCGGGTTCGGTGTCGCCCTGGACGGTGACGAGGCGGCGCAGCATGGCGCGGTATTCGCCCGGCACCTCCTGCCAGGCGGGTTCGCCCTTGTGTGCGCCAAAGCCGATCGTGCGGCCCTCGACCTGGGGCGCCAGTAGAATGCCCCAGCGGTATTCCGGCATGCGGACAAAGCCGAACTTGGCCCAGCCCTCCTGATCGACCCCGATTGCGGTGCGCAGATAGACGTCCGCCGCCTGAAACCCGTCGGGGCCGCGATCCATCCACCAGTCGAGATAGGAGGGGTGCCACTGTTCGAGGGCACGCCGCAGCCGCGGGTCGGCGTTGAGCCCGACATTGTTGGGGATCAGCCCGTCGTAATCGACCGCCATATCGCTGGGCATCGGGGTTCTCCTTTTCGGTCGAGCTTACACGCGCTTGGGGTCGAATTTGGGGCGCCTGCCGGTACCGTAGGATTTGAGCGCACCCGCGTCGCCGACCGCGTTGGGGCGCTGGAAGATCCAGTTCTGCCAAGCGGTGAGGCGGCCGAAGATGCGGGTCTCCATGGTCTCCGGCCCGCCGAAGCGCAGGTTGGCTTCAAGGCCGGTGAGGCCGTCGGGCGAGAAGCTGGCGCGCTCCTCGAGCATCAGGCGAACCTCCTCGTCCCAGTCGACCTCGTCGTAAGCGGCGGTGACGAGACCGAGTCGTTCGGCTTCTTCGGCGGGGAGTGCTTTGAACTTGGCTTGCTCCGCGCGTTCCAGGCTCGTGGGTTCGCCGAGAAAGCGTGTGGCGAGGCGGGTTAGGCCATTGCCCATCGGGAAGGCACCGAAATTGAGCGACGACAAGACAAGTGTGGCGGGCTCGCGGTTATCCCCGGCCCGCGTGCCCGAGAACATCAGCGCCCGATCGGCGGCGAAAACGAGTTCCGCCAAGAACCCGGCAAAGCAGCTCCCCGGCTCGATCAGCGTGAACAGACTGCGCGGGGTCATATCGATGCGCTTCAGCACCCGCTTCCAATAGAGGCGAATTTCGCGCTCGAACCACTCGTTGCCGACTTCGTCGAGCAGCGCGTCGATTGCCATCACTTTGAGCGGCTCACCCTCACTGCGGAAGACGATGATGCCGAGTTCGGGTTCGTTGGCGCGCAAATGCAGGATCGCGTCGTCGAGTTCGCGCGCCACCGCCAGCGGCCAGAAGTCGGCGCTGTCGATCTCGGCGACGGTGCGCGGCACGGTCTCCGGCCCGAGCACGGTGATCTCGGCGCGTCGGTTGGCGCGGTCGAGCGCGACGCGCACGTTGGAATAGGTGATGGCGTCGCCGGTGATCTCGCGCTCCAGGGGCGTTAGCGCGACGCCTTTGGTATCTTCGGGCCGGTCGGACATCGCGACGAGCGCCGCCGCACGTTCGGCGATGCGTTCCTCCCACGCCGAGGGCGGCGCGATCTCATCGACGAGGCGCCAGTCGACCGCGCGCTGGCCGCGCACGCCTTCCTCGGTGGTGCAGAACAGATCGGCGCGATCGCGTCGCACCTTGCGCTTGTCGGTGAGGCGAGTCAGGCCGCCGGTGCCGGGCAGCACCGCGAGCAGCGGCAGCTCGGGCAGCGACACCGACGAGCGGCGGTCGTCGATCAGGGTGATCCAGTCGCAGGCGGCGGCCAGCTCATAGCCGCCGCCGGCTGCCGCACCGTTTACCGCCGCGAGATAGCGCTGGCCGGAGTTTTCCGAGGCGTCCTCGATGGCGAGGCGCGTCTCGTTGGTGAACTTGCAGAAATTGACCTTGTCACCATGCGCCGACTTGGCGAGCGCGCCGATATTGGCGCCGGCGCAGAAGACGTTGTCCTTGCCCGAGCGGATCACCACCGCGCGTACCTCGGGGTGCTCGAAGCGCAGGCGCTGCACCGCGTCGGCGAGCTCGATATCGACGCCAAGGTCGTAGGAATTGAGCTTCAATTCGGTGCCGGGGTAGAGGCCGGCGGCCGGATCGACATCGATCGTCAGCGTTGCGATGGCGCCGTCGGTCGCCAGCCGCCAATGGCGGTAGCGCGAGGGATCGGTGCGGAAGTCGATGTCGGTCATGGCGCGCTCCGCAAAACCCTCACCCGGCTCGCGTCGGCGGTGCCGTCGCGATCCACCCTCTCCCGCATTGAGAGAGAGGGACGGGGCCCATCGCGTAGCGATGGGGAGGGTGAGGGATGGATGTTCACACTCCATCCCGCAGCTTGTAGCGCTGGATCTTGCCGGTGGCGGTTTTTGGCAAGCTGTCGGCAAACTCGATCCAGCGCGGGTATTTCCACACGCCGATACGGTCTTTGACCGCGTTCTGCAGGATCGCGGCGAGGTTGGCGCGATCCTCCTTTTGCGCCGACTCCTGCAAGACGACAAAGGCCTTGGGCTTGATCAACCCGTCGGCGTCGGCGTGACCGACAACGGCGGACTCCAGCACGGCCGGGTGCGCGATCAGCGCTTCCTCGACCTCGAACGGCGACACCCAGATGCCGCCGACCTTGAGCATGTCGTCGGTGCGGCCGCAATAGCGGTAATAGCCTTCAGCGTCGCGAGTGTAGGTGTCGCCGGTATGGGTCCACTCGCCGCGAAAGGTGCGGCGGGATTTGTCGCGCTGGTTCCAATAGCCGTCGGCGGCGCTGGGGCCGCGCACCACCAGCTCACCGCTCTCGCCGTCGGGCAGGTCGTTGCCGTTGTCGTCGAGGATACGCAGCTCGTAGCCGGGCACCGGCTTGCCGGTGCTGCCATAGCGGATGTCGCCAAGCCGGTTCGACAGGAAGATGTGCAGCATCTCGGTCGAACCGATGCCGTCGAGGATGTCGCAGCCGACCTTGTCGCGCCAGCGCGTGCCGACATGCTCGGGGAGCGCTTCGCCGGCCGAGATGCAGAGGCGCAACCGGTCGGAGCCGGCGCCGGGGCCAAGCTCGGGGTGCGCGAGCAGCGCCGCGTAAAGCGTCGGGACGCCGCAGAACAGCGTCGGGCGCTGCCGGCGCATGATGTCGAGCACGGCATCCGGGGTCGGCCGGTCGGGCAGCAAGAATGTCGAGGCGCCGGCCGCCATCGGGAAGGTCATCGAATTGCCGAGTCCGTAGGCGAAGAACAGTTTCGCGACCGAGAACACGACATCGTCGGGCGCCAGGTTCAGTGTATTGGCGGCGTAGGTATCGGCGGTGGCCTTGAGGCTCGAATGCACGTGGCGCGCGCCCTTAGGGGCCCCGGTCGAGCCCGAGGAATAGAGCCAGAACGCGGTCTCGTCAGGCGAGCATTCTTCGATAGATTCCGAATTGCCGCCCAGGAATTCCGTGAAACCGCCGGCCTTGCCGTCGAGGTGACTGACGACGACGCGCCCGACCCGGCGCGCCGCCGGCTTCAGCGGCTCCAGCAGCGGAGCCGAGACGAACAGCGCGGCGGCGCGGCTGTCCTGCAGGATGTAGCCGGTGATGTCGGGTGGCAGCAGCGTGTTGATCGGCACAGGGATGACGCCGGCCTTGAGCGCGCCCCAGAAAGCGATCGGGAAATCGACCGTGTCGAGCATGACGAGGGCGATGCGCCGCTCGCGCTCGATCCCCGCGCGCTTGAGCCCGGCGGCAAACCGCCCCGAAGCGGCGTCGAGCTCGGCATA
>DASYXG010000197.1:0-3479 GCA_035935235.1 Allostellaceae bacterium | reverse complement strand
GTTAATGCTCCTGAAAAAGAACTGCGCGAGAACCGTCTGCGGCTACTCGCGCGCATCCGTTCGACGATGAACCAGATCGCGGATTTCTCCCAGATCGAAGGATAGGCCGGTCACATGACCAAGTGGGTCTACAGCTTTGGTGGCGGCGCGGCCGAGGGCCGAGCCGACATGAAGGAGCTGCTCGGCGGCAAGGGCGCCAATCTCGCCGAGATGTCGAGCCTTGGGCTCCCTGTCCCGCCGGGTTTCACAATCACCACCGAGGTCTGTACCCACTACTACAAAGAGAACCATACCTATCCGCCGGATCTCGAAACCGAGGTCGCCGCCGCGCTCGTCGCTGTCGAAAAATCGCTTGGCGCCAAACTCGGCGATCCGAAGAACCCGCTCCTGGTTTCGGTGCGCTCGGGCGCGCGTGCCTCGATGCCGGGGATGATGGACACCGTTCTCAATCTAGGCCTCAACGACCAGACCGTCGTGGGTCTGGCCAACATCGGCGGCGACGAGCGTTTCGCCTGGGACAGCTATCGCCGTTTTTTGCAGATGTATGGCGAAGTCGTGCTCGGCATCGACCATCACCATTTCTCGTCGCTGCTCGACGATTACAAAATCGACGCGAGCGCGACACTTGATACCGATCTCAAGGCTGAGGATTGGCAAAACGTCTCCCAGGTCTTCAAGGACATCGTCAGGGCTGAGACTGGAAAACCATTTCCGCAGGACGCGCACGCGCAGCTTTGGGGCGCGATCGGCGCGGTGTTCGGCAGCTGGATGAACCACCGCGCTATCACCTATCGTCGGCTCAACAACATCCCGGAGAGCTGGGGCACAGCGGTTAGCGTCCAGGCGATGGTGTTCGGCAATCGCGGCGACGATTGCGCGACCGGCGTCGCCTTCACTCGCAACCCGTCGACCGGCGCCAATGAGTTCTACGGCGAGTTCTTGGTCAACGCGCAGGGCGAGGATGTCGTCGCCGGCATCCGCACGCCGCAGCATTTAACGATCGCCGGCAAGCAAACGACGAGTTCGACCTTGCCGGCGATGGAAGAGGTGATGCCGGAGGTGTTCGGCGAGTTGCTCGATGTGCGGCGCAAGCTTGAAGATCGCTACCGCGATATGCAGGACATCGAGTTCACCGTCGAGCGTGGACGCCTCTGGATGTTGCAGACCCGCACCGGCAAGCGCACCGCTCAGGCGGCGCTGAAGATCGCGGTCTCTCTGGTCGGGGAGGGGGTTATCGACCGTGCCGAAGCGATCCGCCGCATCGAGCCCAACTCGCTGGATCAGCTTCTCCACCCGACGCTCGACCCCGCCGCCAAGATCACCGTTTTGGCGCGTGGGCTGCCGGCCTCGCCGGGTGCGGCCTCGGGAAAAATCGTGTTTACCGCCGAGGAGGCCGAAAGCTGCGCCAGCCGTGGCGAAGCGGTAATCTTGGCACGGGTTGAGACCAGCCCCGAGGACATTCACGGCATGCACGCGGCACGCGGCATCCTCACCGCGCGCGGTGGGATGACCAGCCACGCCGCGGTCGTCGCCCGTGGCATGGGACGCCCCTGCGTCGCCGGTGCGGGCGATATCCGCATCGACTATGGCGCCGGAACGATGACGGTTCGCAACGTGCTGCTGCGCGCTGGCGATCTGATCACGCTCAACGGCTCGACTGGTGAGGTCATCCAGGGCGAGGTGCCGACGGTTGAGCCAGTGCTGTCTGGCGACTTCGCGACCCTGATGGGCTGGGCCGACGATCTGCGCAAGCTTGGGGTGCGGGCGAATGCGGAGACCCCGGTCGATGCCCGCGCAGCGCGCAATTTCGGCGCCGAGGGTATCGGCCTGTCGCGCACCGAGCATATGTTCTTCGAGGCCGACCGCATTGGCGCGATCCGCGAGATGATCATGGCCGACGAGGAACGCGGCCGCCGTGCCGCTTTGGCCAAGCTCTTGCCGATGCAGCGTGCCGATTTCATGGAAATCTTTAAGATCATGAGCGGGCTGCCGGTGACCATCCGGCTGCTTGACCCGCCTCTCCACGAGTTCCTCCCGAAGATCGATTCCGAGTTCGAGGAGATGGCGAAGCTGACGGGCAAGACGGTCGGAGAAATCCGTGCCCGGGCGTTGGCGCTCTACGAGACCAACCCGATGCTTGGCCATCGCGGTTGCCGACTCGGAATCACCTTTCCGGAAATCTATGAGATGCAGGTGCTTGCGATTTTCGAGGCGGCCGTCGCGGCGACGCGCGAGAGCGGCGCCAAGGTCGAGCCGGAGATCATGGTGCCGTTGATCGCGACACGGCGCGAGTTCGACATCCTAAAGGAGATGGTCGATCGCGTCGGCGCCGAGATCATGGGCCGGGAAGGGCTTAAGGTTGGCTATCACGTCGGCACCATGATCGAATTGCCGCGAGCTGCCCTGATGGCTGGAGAGATCGCGAAGAGCGCCGAATTTTTCAGCTTCGGCACCAATGATCTGACGCAGACCGTCTATGGTCTGTCGCGCGACGACGCGGCGAGCTTTATTGGCGCCTATCAGCGGCTGGGGATTTTTGAGCACGATCCTTTTGTCAGCCTCGACACCTCTGGCGTCGGCGAGCTGATCAAGATCGCCACCGATCGAGGTCGGAGAACGCGGCCTGACCTGAAGGTCGGCATTTGCGGCGAGCATGGCGGCGACCCGGCTTCGATCCGCTTCTGCCGCGAAGCCGGGCTCGACTATGTCTCGTGCTCACCCTATCGCGTGCCGATCGCCCGCCTCGCCGCCGCTCAGGCGGAGCTGGGTGAAGCCAGCAGTGGAACGGCGTAGTTGCTCGGGGTTTGTTTCCGGCAAGAAATCGGCACACCTCAGGCGACAGTAACGCGGCTAATCCGGTAATTGCATCCAATCCGGCTTCAGCGGAACGATTGTGCTGGGCCCGGTGGTAAGCCGTCTTCCCGCCGAAACCGCTTCCAACCGCAGCAGCGCCAACCCTATCCCGTCACGGCTCGACCGCACCTCTCCGGCATCCTGCCCGTCGAGGGTGACGATGGCGCCTGGCTCAGGGGCGGGGCCATCGATCCGAATTGGGAAGAGTCGCTTCTTAATCAAACCGCGATACTTGGTGCGTGCGGTCAGCTCTTGACCGATATAGCAGCCCTTGTTCCAGTCGACCCCGTGCAGCTCATCGAATCCGGATTCGAGTAGGATCGACTTGTCGGGCACGAGATCGCGGCTCCCATCGGGAATGCCGAGCGAGAGGCGTAGCCGGTCATATTCCGAGAAATCCGCCTCGGTCGCACCCGTCGCGGTCAGTGCCCGGCGAATCCTGCCGCCCGGTAGGATCGCCCGCGCGCCAAGCGCCGCCAGGCGCGGGTCGGCGAAAACCACCCCGCCGTCGATTGCATGTGCGGCGCCTGGATCATTTGGTAGTCCGAGCGGCGCGCCACCAAACACCGCGGCGATAGCAAGATCGGGGCGTTCGTCCACCGTCACCTTGGCGCGCAGCCGGTAGA
>DASYXG010000196.1:0-4110 GCA_035935235.1 Allostellaceae bacterium | reverse complement strand
CAGCCGCCGCACAAAGGCGCAGGCGGTGAATACCGTCGTTCGCTTCAAGGGTAGCGATCCCAGCCGCCGTCCGCTTGTCGTGATGACGCCGCGCAGCTCGTGGTGGCAATCAACCGCCGAGCGCGGGGGCGGTATTGTCTGCTGGCTTGAGTCGCTGCGAGCACTGATCGCTGAGCCGCCCGGCCGCGATGTGGTGTTCACCGCCAATACCGGGCACGAGCTCGGCCATCTCGGGCTCGACGATTTTGTAGCCCGGCGGCCCGGCTGGGATCGGCCCGGCGGCGCGGACTGGGTGCATTACGGGGCCAATCTCGGCGCCGCCGGCGGGGTGCTGTCGCTGGTGTCGAACCAGGCCAATCTGCGTGCACTCGGCCTCGCCGAGCTCAACCGTGCCGGCCATCCGCCCGATGACATCCCCTGGCCGGCGCAGCCACCGAGTGGGGAGACCCGCGACATCCACAAGGCGGGTGGCCGTTACCTTACCCTGGTCGGCAGCAGCCGCCTCTTCCACCTGCCGCAGGATCGCTGGCCGCACGCGGTCGACGTGCCAGCAATCGCCCGGATTGCCGCCGCGTCGGCCCGGGTCGTGCTGACGCTCAGCCGCTAAGCCCGCCTATTCCGCCAGCGACTCTGACGGTTCCCCCGTCGGCTCTGCCCACAACGCATGCGGCAGCGGTTTGCCCTTTGTCTCCGGTAAGAACGGCGCCGCGACGACGCCGAGGATGAAGAAAAAGCCGACGATTGTCGCGGCATTGCCAAACCCGCCCAGCGCGACGATGAGCGTGCCGGCGATCAGCGGTCCCGCGCACGATATCCACCGTGGCGCGTTGAAGCAGAACGCGACGGCCGTGCCGCGCACTCGCGTCGGGAACAATTCCGGCAGCCAGATCGGCGCCCACGACCAGATGCCGGTCGTGAAGAAGCCGAACACCGCGACGGCGACGAGCAGCGCCCCCATGCCCTGCGCCCACAAATAGAGCACCGGGGTCAGGACAAGGCTCATCGCGTAATAGATCATCGCCGTCGGCTTGCGGCCGATCCAGTCGGCGAGGAAGCCCAGGGCGATGAAGCCGAAGATGCCGAAACCGGTGGCGACGAGGCCGGCGATCGCCGAATAAAACGGCGCATCGAGCCCGGCCTGCTTGGCAACGCCGCCGACAAAGGTCGGAACGAAAGTGGCGACGCCCCAGAACCCGAAGGTCACCGACAGCATCATCAGAAACGCGGGGATGAGTCGCCTGCGGACCAATGGATCGGTAAACATATCGACGATCGTGGAGCGGGCGAGCGCCGCGTCGACCCCTTCGAGCGCCACACCGCTCTGCCGCTGGGCGTGTGCCCGGCGGCGGCGCTCGTTTGCCTCTTCCCAGCGTGAAGACTCGGGCATCTTGCGCCGCAGCCACAACACGAGCAGGGCCGGCAGGACACCGATCAGGTACATGTAGCGCCAGGCATTCGGCCCCATGTCGCCGATCAGCAGCCACACGCCCGAGGCCAGAAAGCTGCCGATCCCGGCACCCGACTGCAACAGCCCGCCGCCCTTGCCGCGCGCATGGTCGGGCCAGATCTCGGATACCAGCGAGGCGCCGGTTACCCACTCCGAGCCGATCCCGACACCGACCAGGAAACGCAGGATTGCAAACGACTCCCAGTTCCAGGCAATCGCACTCAGACCGGTGGTCAGCGTGTACGCGAGGACGGCCAGCATCATCGTCCGCTTGCGGCCTATATAGTCAGCGACGATGCCGCCGATGACCCCGCCCGTCGCCCAGCCGAATACCGTTGTCGCCAGCACATAGCCGGCATAGCGGGGGATTTGCGCGTATTGCGAAGCTTCGAGCAGCTGGTGCAACGCGAAGCCGACGGTGAGAAACAGCGCGTAGATCTCAAACCCGTCGAACAACCAACCGAGGTTTGACGCAAAGAGTACCCGCCACTGCTCGCGGCTGAGGGTGCGATACCAAGGCGACGAACCAGCGACGGCGCTGTCGGTCATTGAAGTCTCCCTGTTCAATGCGTCGGCCCGTCTCCGCGTCAGCGGGCGAGCCGTTCGCTTTAAGCAGGGTCACTATAAGATATTCACCCAACGGACACTACAATCGGGATGACGGATCGGACACTCCGCTCCAACCGCCGATCGAACGTAGGCATCACGGCGCCGCGACCGTTGCGGCGACGCGACGCCGCGATTAGCCTCGCATCGGCACCGGAAGCCTTGGCCGGTTTACGCGGGAGAAAGCGCCAATGCCAGAACAGAACTGGTCGCTGCGTGGCGAGTACATGGAAAGCTGCAACTGCGACTACCTTTGCCCGTGCATTTACACCAACCCGCAGGCTCCGGTGACCTACGACCACTGCACCGCGCTGATGGTGTTTCGGATCGATGAAGGCCGGTCCGGTGCGACGCGGCTCGACGGGCTGAAGTTCGCGCTGGTGATCCGCTCCGGCAAGGTGATGGCGGACGGCAACTGGGTCTTCGCCGCGGTTGTCGATGCGGCCGCCGACCCCACGCAACGCCAAGCGCTTGCCGCCATCGCCAGCGGCGAGGCCGGCGGCCCGCCAGCGCTGATCCGGCAAAATCTGGTGAGCGACTTCCGTGGCGTCGAAATAAAGCCGATCGAGTTCACGATCTCCGGGCTGACCCGCCGGGCCGCGATCCCCGACGTGGCGTCGTTCGAGATCGAGGGCGTCGCCTCGCGCAACCGCAGCGGCGATCCTTATTACATCGACAATACCGGGCACCCGGCCAGCCGACGCCTGGCCTTGGCGCGGTCGCGCGAAACTCACCTCCACGGCTTTGGCCTCGACCTGGACCTTTCGGGCCAGGGCAACAACGGACATTTCGCCCCGTTTGCCTGGGCCGCCTAAGCCGGTAGCGGTGGCGCAGGTTCCAACCCGCGCGCCTATCCGCGATTGAATGCCGGCATCACGTCGCGGGCGAACCAGCGCAGCTGCTCGATGAACTCGGCCGGCGGCAGGCCTTCGGCCCAATGGATCATGAAGTCTTCGATGCCCGGGTATTTCGCCTCGATCGACTTGATCCCGTCGATCACCTCGTCGGGCCGGCCGCAGAACCACGCCTTCTGCTTCACCCCTTCGCTCAAGCTCGGGATCGTCGCCGGCGCGCCCGGGCTGCCCCAGGTGCGGCCCTGCTCATCGGCGTAGCGGACAAAGCCGAACGGCGCGAACCATTTGTAGCGCTCGTCATGCGCTGGCTCTAGACGGCGGATCGCCTCTTCCTGGCTGTCGGCGAGATAGATGCCAGCGCCCCAAATCATGTCCTTGCCGATCGGACCCGGCCGGCCATGCTTCTCGCAGGCCTGGTGAAACGCCTGGACGACGTCATCGAGGATCTTCTCGCCGTTCAAGGTCACCATCGCCTTGAGGCCTTTCTCGGCCATCAGGTCGATGGTGCGGCCGCTGGCGATCGGCATGAAGATCTCGACCGGCAGGTGCTTGGGCCGCGGCACCATGGTGATCTGCTTGAGATCGTACCCGCGATAGGGCACCGGCGGCGGCGCGTCGAAATACTTGCCCTTGTGGTGGAAGCTCTCCTCATTGAAGCACTTGAGCAGCAGGTCGAGCCCCTCGACGAAAATATCCCGGTTGGCCACGGTGTCGAGCAGCGGTCCGCCCAAGGTCTCGACCTCGCGGGTGTGATAGCCACGCCCCACCCCCATCACCACGCGGCCGTCGGTGACGATATCGGCCATCGCATAATCCTCGGCGAGGCGGATCGGGTGCCACATCGGCAAGATGTTGAAGCCGCAACCGAATTTGAGCCGCTTGGTCTGCGTCGCCAGCCACAGCCCCCACTGGATCAGGTTGGGGATGCACTCGTAGCCCTCGTGCTGGAAATGATGCTCGGCCGCCCAGAAGCAGTAATAGCCGAGCTCGTCCATCACCTGGGCAACGCGCTTCGAGGTCTCGAACACCTCGCTGAGGCGCGCATTCGAATAGCGCCTGTCATTCGCCGGGGTGCCGTCGAGCCCGACATTGTCGAGGTCGATCTGGCCGACATAAAGTGCATGGAATCGCTTGATCATCGCCCCACCCGTGCTCTCACTAAATCCGCGGCCAGCATAATCATCGCTCCGGCCGTCGCAAAGC
>DASYXG010000195.1:0-6035 GCA_035935235.1 Allostellaceae bacterium | reverse complement strand
TATGTTCTTGTGGTCTTTTGGGGAACGTGCGGCGAAAAAGCTAATGCGGATAGCGGTCGGGGGTTTCCAGCACGAGACCAATACTTTTGCGCCGCAGCGCGCGACCTGGGACGATTTTGCCCGCGCCGATGCCTGGCCCGGCTATGCGCGCGCGGCCGAGCTGTTCGACGCGGTGGCCGGCTACAACATCCCGATCGCCGGCGCGGTCGAGACCTTGCGCAACCTCGGGCACGAGCTAGTGCCGCTGTCGTGGTGCTCGGCGCCACCATCCTCCTACGTCGACGAAGACGCCTACGAGCGGGTCGCTGCGGGGATGCTTGAAGACCTTGCCGCCGCGGGTCCGCTCGACGGCATCTATCTCGACCTGCATGGCGCGATGGTCGCGGCACATCATCAAGATGGTGAGGGGGAGCTCTTGCGCCGCATCCGCGCGCTGGTCGGCGAGCGTATTCCCATTGTCACCAGCCTCGATTTCCACACCAACATGACCCCGGCGATGGTCCAGCACGCCTCGGCGATGGTCGGCTATCGCACCTATCCGCATGTCGACATGGCCGAGACCGGCGGCCGCGCCGGCCAATTGCTCGACCGGCTGATCCGCGAGAAGCGGCCGCTCGCCAAAGCGTTTCGCCAAGCCGATTTCCTCATCCCGCTGGTCTGGCAATGCACGATGGCCGAGCCGACCAAGGGCGTCTTCGGGCTGATCGACGAGATCGAGAGTGGCGAGGCTTCCCACAACCAGGGCATCGTCGCCATTGCCCATACCCCGGGGTTTCCGCCCGCCGACATCGCCGAGTGCGGCCCGGCGCTGGTGGTCTATGGCCACGACCAAGAGGCGGCCGATGCCGCGGCCGACCGCATCCTCGCCGCGATCAAGGCCAGGGAAAGCGAGTTCGCCGGGCGGCTCTACGCCGCTGACGAGGCGGCGCAAGAGGCAATTCAGCTGGCGCAGACCGCGGCGAGGCCCATCGTGCTTGCCGACATCCAGGACAATCCGGGCGCGGGCGGCACCTCTGACACGGTTGGTCTCCTGCGCGCGCTGATCGCGCATAAGGCCGCGGGCGCGGTCATCGGCATGATCGTCGATCCCGAGGCCGCCGCGGCGGCACATGAAGTGGGCGAGGGGGCCTATCTGCCCTGCGGCATCGGCGCCAAGGTCGGCTTTGCCGGGGAGACGCCGGTTGAAGCTAGGTGGCGTGTGGTGCGGCTCGGCAGTGGACGGTTCACTGGCACCGGCCCGTTTTATGGCGGGGCCAAATTCGACATCGGGCCGATGGCCCTGGTCACCGACGAGGATAGCGGCCTCTCGGCCGTGCTCGCCGCGAAGCGGGTCCAGGCCGCCGACCAGGAGATGTTCCGGCATGTCGGCGTCGAGCCGAGCCAGGTGCCGATCCTCGCGCTCAAATCGACCGTGCATTTCCGCGCCGATTTTCAGCCGATCGCCGAGACCGTGCTGTGCGTCGTCTCGCCTGGCGCGCATGTCAGCGACCCGGTCGAGCTGCCCTACAAGCACCTGCGGCCGGGCATCAGGAGGCGGCCGCTGGGGCCGGTTGACCAATAATAACGACTCGCCGTTTCCTGATCGCCACGTCCCTCGCGCTGTGCTTTGCCGGATCGGCGTCGGCGCAGACCCAGCCCGACCCGGTCGCTTATGTGCGAGCGATCTACGCCGCCTACGAGCGCGGTAAGCCTGAGCCGCCGGCCTGGTACGACCAGAATTACAGCGTGCGGCTGCGTAAGCTGGTTGATGCCGATCAGAAGGAGGCGCAGGCGAACGGCGATGCCGGAAAATTTGATTGGGATCCGATCATCAACGGACAGGATTGGAAATTGAGCGGACTCAAGGTGACGCTGGTCTCAAAATCGGACGACAGCGCCATCGTCGAAGCCGCGTTTAACAATCTCGGCAGCAAACAGCTCATGCGCTTTTCGCTGGTGCGCGAGAACGACAAATGGGCGATCGACGATATCCAGGCCCTCAACAAGCCGCGCTGGTCGATGTCGAAAATCCTTGAAGGCGCGCCTGACGCTTTTCCCGACGAGAAAACGAAATGACCCATTTCCGGAGGAGACCCCCATGCCCGACGACGGTTATGTCCATCCCGAATACCTGGTCGAGACCGACCGGCTCGCCGCGCATCTCGCCGACCCCAAGCTCGTTGTGCTCGACTGCACGGTGCATCTGATCCCCGACCCGAAGATCACCTACGTCGTCAAGTCCGGCCGTGAGGATTTCGAGAAGGGCCATATCCCGGGCGCGCAGTTCCTCGACCTGCAGGCCGACCTGTCGGACAACGGCAAACTGCCGCTGCGCTTCATGCTGCCGACCCCGGCGGGGTTTGCCGCTGCGATGCGCCGTTTCGGCATCTCGGACGACAGCAAGGTCGTCACCTACAGCACTGCCAACCCGCAATGGGCGACCCGGGTGTGGTGGGTCATGCGCTGCTTCGGCTTTGACAATTGCGCGGTGCTGAACGGCGGTTTCCAGAAATGGTCGAGGGAAGACCGCGCGGTCGAGACCGGCGCAGGCAAGGCGCGTCCCGCTGGGAGCTTCACCGAGCGCCCGGCCAAGCCGCTGATGGCCGACAAGACCGACGTGCTGAAGGCGATCGGCGATGGCGCGGTGTGCACGATCAACGCGTTGCAAGCGCCGCAACACGCCGGCACAGGTGGCAATACCTATGGCCGCCCCGGTCGCATCAAGGGCAGCGTCAACGTGCCGACCGTGGGCCTCGTCGATCCCGCGACCAACACCTTTTTGCCGCCGGATCAACTGCGCGCGCAGTTCGACAAGGTCCATGCCTTCGACAAGAAGGTCATCACCTATTGCGGCGGCGGCATCGCTGCGAGCGCGACCGCGCATGCGCTGGTCATGCTCGGCCACCCCGACGTGCGGCTCTACGATGCCTCGATGTCGGAATGGGCAATCGACGAAAGCTTGCCGATGGAGAGGGGGTGATTAGCTACAACGGCTTTGGTGCGTCCTTCGAGGCTCCCACCGGGTCTACGCCCGGTGGTCGCACCTCAGGATGAGGAAAGGTTTGCGGGTGGCAGTACGACCCTCATCCTGAGGTGCCTTGCGCAGCGAGGCCTCGAAGGACGCGGGACACCATTCCAGCGCTAGATGGTCGTCGAGAACCCGACGCTGCCGTCATCACTGGCGTTGCTGACGGAAACGCCGGAAACCGCCGCGTTCCGCGGGCCCCGGCTGCACGCGGCGATGAGTTCCGTGACCGCCTCATCCTTGCCTGTCGCCAGCAGCTCGACGCTGCCGTCGCTGCGATTGCGCACCCAGCCGCATATCCCAAGCGCCGATGCCGTGCGCTCGGCCCACATCCGATAGCCGACGCCCTGCACGCGCCCGGTCACGATCAGCCTGACGGTCCGCATCAGGCGAATTCGAGTATGACCTGATCGACCGCGAGGCTGTCGCCGGCTTTGGCGCAGAGTTTGGCGATCGTGCCGTCGCGCTCGGCGCGCAGCACGTTCTCCATCTTCATCGCCTCGACGATGGCGAGCGCCTCGCCGGTCTTCACCTCCTGACCTTCGTTGACCACCACCGCAGTCAAGAGCCCCGGCATCGGCGATAGCACGCTGCGCGAAGTGTCGGCGGCTTCCTTTGGCGGCATCATCTGCAGCAGCGCGGCGGCGCGGCGGCGCAGCGCCTGGGCGCGGCGGGTGACGCCCCCATGCGTCAGCCGGAACGCGCTGCCGCGCAGCCGCTCGATCTGCACCGTCGAGACATGCTCCTCGATGCGCAGGTGCAGGAGCTTCTCTGCAGGCAGCCAATCGGTCGCGGCGAGCCGGGTTTCGCCGGCGTGTTCGATTGCGTAGCCGTCGTCTTCCGGGCGTAACGTCACGTCATGCGGCGCGCCATCAAGCAGGACGGTTAGCTCGGCGGTCTCGTGCCCCCCGTGGAGACGCCGCTCGGCGATCGCGGCGGCGAGCAGGATGATGTGGTCAGCCTCGGTGAACCCGGCCGGCGGGGCGAACCCGTCGGGAAATTCTTGCGCAATGAAGTCGGTCGATAGCGCGCCGCTCTGGAACCGTTTGCTCCCGGCGATGGCGCCAAGGAATGCGATGTTGTGGCGCAGACCGCTGACATAGAACCCATCGAGCGCGTCGCGCAGCCGTAGGATCGCCTCGCTCCGGTCGGCGCCGTAGGCGCACAGCTTGGCGATCATCGGGTCGTAGTAGACCGAGATTTCGGCGCCCTCGGTGACGCCGGTATCGATGCGGATGCCGTCGCCATGCGGCGGGTGGTAGCGCACCAGCCGGCCGATCGACGGCAGGAAGTTACGCGTCGGGTCTTCGGCGTAGACCCGCGCCTCGATCGCCCAACCGGTCTGCTTCATGTCGTCCTGGCCGAACGGCAGCTTTTCGCCGGCGGCGACGCGGAGCATCAGCTCGACCAGATCGAGCCCGGTCACCAGCTCGGTCACCGGGTGCTCGACCTGCAATCGCGTATTCATTTCAAGGAAATAGAAGTTTTTGTTGCGATCGACGATGAACTCGACCGTCCCAGCCGAGCGGTAGCCGACCGCCTTGGCCAGCGCCACCGCCTGCGCCCCCATCGCGGCGCGGGTCTCGGCATCGAGGAACGGGCTCGGGCTTTCCTCGATGACCTTCTGGTGGCGGCGCTGGATCGAGCATTCGCGCTCGCCGAGATGCACGACATTGCCGTGCGCGTCGCCCAGCACCTGGATTTCGATATGGCGCGGCTCCTCGATGTACTTCTCGAGGAAGACGCGGTCGTCGCCAAAGCTCGATTTGGCCTCGTGCTGGGCGCCGGAAAACCCGTCGCGAAGCTCGGCCTCGTCATGGGCGATGCGCATGCCCTTGCCGCCACCACCGGCCGAGGCCTTGATCATTACCGGGTAGCCAATGCCCTCGGCGATGCGCGCTGCCGTTTCAGCGTCTTCGATCACGCCAAGATGGCCGGGCACGGTCGAGACCCCCGCGGCGGCGGCGAGCTTCTTCGACTCGATTTTGTCGCCCATCGCCGCGATCGCTTGCGGCGTCGGGCCGATAAAGGCGATGCCCTCCTTCGCTAGCGCCTCGGCAAAGGCTGGCCGCTCCGAGAGGAAGCCATAACCAGGATGCACCGCCTCCGCGCCGGTTCGCTTGCAGGCCGCGACGATGCGGTCGATGCGCAAATAGGAGTCGGCTGCCGGCGCCGGGCCGATCGCCACCGCGTCGTCAGCCAGGCGCACATGCAGGGCTTCGGCGTCGGCCTCCGAATAGACCGCGACAGTCTTGATGCCCATGCGCTTCGCGGTGCGGATCACCCGGCAGGCGATCTCGCCGCGATTGGCGATCAGGATTTTCTTGAACATGACGCGGGGGCGTGAAGAAGCATCACAGCGGGATGTTATCGTGCTTCTTCCACGGGTTGGCGAGTTGCTTGTCGCGCAGCATGGCGAGCGCGCGGCACAGGCGGCGCCGAGTCGTCCGCGGCTGGATCACGTCGTCGATAAACCCGCGCCCCGCGGCGACGAATGGGTTGGCGAATTTTTCGCGATATTCGTCGGTGCGTGCGTCGATCGCGGCCTGGTCCTTGAGGTCGGCGCGAAAGATGATCTCGACCGCGCCCTTTGGCCCCATGACCGCGATCTCGGCCGAGGGCCAGGCGAAATTGACATCGCCACGCAGATGCTTCGAGCTCATCACGTCGTAGGCGCCGCCATAGGCCTTGCGGGTGATCAGCGTCACCTTGGGCACGGTCGCCTCGGCGAAGGCGAAGAGCAGTTTGGCGCCGTGCTTGATGATCGCGCCGAATTCCTGTGCGGTGCCGGGCAGGAAGCCAGGCACGTCGACAAAGGTGACGATTGGGATGTTGAAGCAGTCGCAGAAGCGCACGAACCGCCCGGCCTTGCGGGCACTGTCGATATCGAGACAGCCGGCCAGCACCATCGGCTGGTTGGCGACGATGCCGATCGTGGCGCCCTCCATGCGGGCGAAGCCGACGATGATGTTGCCGGCGTAATTGGGCTGCAGCTCGAAGAAATCGCCGTCGTCGACGACTTTTTCGATCA
>DASYXG010000194.1:0-20244 GCA_035935235.1 Allostellaceae bacterium | reverse complement strand
CGTCGCGCATCGGGGCGATGATGTCCTGCCGCCCGTACATCGCGTGATAGGGCGCCGGCGCGATATAAGGCCAATGCGGCTTTATGTAGGAGAGATGGAGGCACCAGTTGCGCCCGTCCCGCGCCGCCTCGTCGATGAACTGCATCGCCCGGTTCGTCGTGTACGCGGTCTCCGAATGCTCCTCGGGGATGCGCGCCGGCTTGTCACCATGGCTGAGCAGCCAGCCGTTGAGCACCACCTCATCAGCCGGGCCCTCGGCGGAATTGGCCCATTCTTCCCACGGGTTCTCGGCGTCGTAGCCATGTGCGCGCAGATAATTGTCGTAAGCCGGGCGCGGGCGGCTCGACGGATGCAGCCCGTCATCGCGCTCGTAGGGCTCGAACCCGCATTCGGACAGGTGCACGCCAAGCGCCGACGCGGGATCGATGCCGAGTCGTTTCAGCCCGGCCAGGTCGGCGGCCATATGGGTCTTGCCGACCAGCGCCGTCCGCATGCCGAGCTCGGCGAGGTGGTCGCCCAAGGTCGGCTCGTCGACGCGTAGCGGGAAACCGTTCCAGTTGGCGCCGTGGGAGCGCATGTAGCGGCCGGTATAGAAGCTCATCCGCGACGGGCCGCAGACGGGCGACTGGACATAGGCGCGGTCGAAGCGCACCCCGCGCGCCGCCAGCGCGTCGATGTTGGGGGTCCTGAGGTGCGGATGACCGTAGCAGCCGAGGTAATCGAACCGCAGCTGGTCGCACATGATAAAGAGGATGTTCTTGCCGGCAGGCATGGCGATCTGGCTCCCGCTCCTGCTAGACAAAGCCTCGGTACTGCTCGATCGACGCCAGCTGGGCCGCATAGTAGGCGTCGGGCTGAAATTCGGGGTCGCGGCGCAACGCGATCGCGGCGGCACGCGCTTCGTCCTGCCGACCCTGGCGATCGACCAGATGAAGCACTTCCGCCACGCGCAGCATCATCCGGGCCCGCCCTGAGTCACGTTCGATCGCACGGCGGAGCAATTCGCTCTCCTCGGCCAAGCTAAGACCGTCGAGAAACCGCTGGAGCACCCGCTGAGGAACTTTTGCGGTAAGAAGATAAAGCCGCGAGCTGTCGTCGACATTGGCGTCGGCGACCGTAAGCCAATCGCGGAAATACTCCATCGTGATTGGGATGTACGGGTACCAGGCCTGATAGTAGTCCTGCTGGAGGAGAACTGATTTTCCCGGGATCAGCTGGGTGAAGTAGCGCGCGACCAGCCGGTTGTTGAGCGCGTCGGTTTTCGCCACGTCGATAAACAGAATCTCGATGGGCGATTGGGGGGCGGAAGCCTCCAGAAAATCGCCGCGATGGGCGACGATCCTGTCACGGTGGAGCGCCGTCTGGAATTCGAAGACCGGATAATAGTCGTAGTCGAGATCGACCGGCGAAAAGTTGAGGGAAATGTCGTCGCGGACGTAATCGTCGCTGGCGACAAAGCGATCGTACGCGTGAACCGTCGCGTGCTGGGATGCGCGGTGACGGGAATGGGCGAGCCCCGCGGCCAGCGCGAAGCTAGACGCACCGAGATAGGCGCCGGCATCAACGACGACGCCGGCACCGCCGTAATATTCGGCGGCGAGCCAATAAAGCATGCGCCGCTCCTCGAACCCGATCATGCCGCGCGGCAGGAAGACATGCTCGGGTATCGGGTAATTCTCCCAGGGCTTCGCCGAGAGAGTGGCGAGGTTACTCGTCGCGGGGCTGTCGGATTTCGGCATTGGAGCGGGGGTATTCGGCCTACTGGCATGACGAGGGATCTAGCGAGTGACGCTCGCACAGGTTTGCCGGCACGTCGAACAGAACGTCGTCACAGCTGCGCCTGCGAGGTCTGAAGCTTGCGCATCAGCATGATCACCAACGGGATCATCAGCGGCATCGCCGAGAATACCGTCGCCACGCCAAGCCGCGGTTTGGCGAGGTCAAGACCGTAGCGAATGCTCAACGTCGCCAGTACATCGGTCGCATGCATCGGCCCGCCGCCGCTGACGAAACGGACGGTGTTGAAATCCCCGAGCGCGAAGATCGTCGCGAGGAGAGTGCTGATCAGATAAAGGTTGCCAAGCAGCGGCATGGTTACGTGTACGAACATGCGCAAGCCGGTGGCGCCGTCGACCTTGGCCGCTTCGCGGATATCGAGCGGGATCGCGATCCGCCCCGCCAGCAGGATCACGGTCCAGAACGGCAGCCATTTCCAGACATGCGACGCGATCACCGCTCCAAGCGCGGTCCAGCGCTCGCCCAGCCAATCCGGACCGTCGCGGCCGGACAAATCCCAGATCAGGTTGTTGACGAGGCCCCAGTCGCGGTTGAGCATCCAATGGATCGACATAAAAGCCGGCTGTGCCGGCACCGCCCAGGGCAACGTAAAAACCGCCATCAGGGCCCTGATCCACCAGCCTCGGCGCATGAAATAGCCCGAGAGCAGCAGCGCGAGGACCATCTTCAGATTGACCGCGAGGCCGACATAGAGCGCGGTGTTGACAAGAGACTGGAGGTAGACCGGGTCGGAAAACAGCGACTGGTACAGGGTCGGATCGCTGCCCATCCACAGGGCGAAACCGACCGGATAGACGATCATGGCGAGAAACAGCACCAGATACGGGACGCAGAAGGCGACGGCCCAGGCGTATTCCGAGCCGGCTAGATGACCGCGCCAGGGATGCCGCCGCGCCCGTTTAGCAGTTGCCTCGCCTTGCGCCGTCCGACCTGGCGCCAGACGAAACCAATGCCCGACGAGCGACATTGTTTCGGGTTTGCGGAGAAGCGCGCGCGGTTCCTACGCCGGGCCTTCCGGTTTTTCGCCGAGCGCCAAGAGCTCCATGCCGAGACCGTAGCCGAGCAGATCCTGCATCTGGCGCCTGAGCATCTCGGTCAGCAAGAGCCGCGTGTACCTGAGCGCAAGGGTGGGCTTCTTCGCCAGGTCCTCAGCGATTTCCCAGGCGCGGGCGAGCACCTTGTCGGGGGCGAGCACCTCGGCGACGAGGCCGAACTCGTGCGCCTTCTTGGCGTCGAGCGTCTGACCGGTGAGCAGGTAATAGCGGCCGCGGTTCATTCCGAGGAGGAGCGGCATGACGATATGCATGCCGTCGCCGGGCACCACCTCCGAGGCAAAATGCGCCGAATCCTGGAACTGCGTCGTGTCGGCGGCGAGGACGATGTCGCACAACAGCGGAATTTCCGAGTGGCGCCAGGCCGGCCCGTTGATCGCAGCGATCACCGGCACCTCGATGTCGAGCAGCTTCATCAACAGGTGGCGGCCTTCCCAATGGATGCGATCGATGCGCTCGATGCCGGGCCGGGTCGGAAACGACGAAGTGCCAGGAGTGGCGCGCGGGCCGGAGAACTCGGCGCCGGTGCCGGTAAGGATCACTACCCGGTTTTCGCGGTCGTTGCCGACATCGTAGAACGCGTCGGGCAATTCGCCATGCGGCCCGAACCCCCAGCGTAAGCTGCCGCCATCGGTGTGCAAGGTCATCTGCAGGATGCCGTTGCGCCGCTCGAAGCGGACGCACTGGTATTTGTTGGCGTAGTCATCAAGTCGCGTTGGCATGATGATCCTCCTCGCGAAAATGCCCCTCTCCCGCATGCGGGAGGTGAGGGTGCGTCAGCTACGCCCTCACCCGGCTCGCTTCGCTCGCCACCCTCTCCCGCATGCGGGAGAGGGGCTCTACTTCATTTCGTCCAAACCAGGATCGCCGTGGCGACACCGTCGGGCTTGTCGAGTTCGGCGAGGTGACCGGCGCCGGGGATCACCTTGATCTCGGTCTTGCCCTTGATGCCGCGGGCGAACTTGTCGGCATAGCTGCGCGGCATCACCTTGTCTTCGCCGCCCCATAAAAGGAGTGTCGGCGCGGTGATCAGCGGCAGGCGTTTTTCGAGCTTGGTGTTGCCGAGCGGCCAGAAGATGCGCGCCGCCGCTTCGCTGGCACGGACCTGCTCGATCGGCCATTCAGGATCGTTATGGCCTTCGGGCTCCTGTTTCAGCATCTCCCAATTCTTCGGGTCGGCGCAGAACAGCCCGGGCACGTCGGGCGCGCGCTGCGCCCAGGGATCGGTCGCCGGGTCGTTTTCGTCGAACAGGCCGAAGGGCGCGATCAGCGCCAGGCGCTTGACCATCGCCGGCCACAGCGCCGCGACCTCGGCGGCAAGCGAGCCGCCGACCGAGCTGCCGGCGAGATCAGCGCCGGCGAGGCCCGCGTTTTCGAGGATTTGCCGCGTCGCCACCAGCCAGTCGAGATGGCTGTCGAGCGCGACATGGCCGCGCTCGCCGCCGGGGAACCCGGGCAGCGACGGCACGATGACGGTGCGCTCCTTAGCGAGCGCGTCGAGGAACGGGACCCATTTCGGCAAGCCGCCGAACCCGGCGAGAAAGCCGAGCTTGGGTCCCGACCCAGCGGTCCACACGCGGCAGGAATAGCCGTTGATCTCGATCGACGTCGTTTTCGGTTCGGTCATGGCGCAGCGATCACTCCGCCGCCGCTTGCACGGCCGGATGGAACGACGCCGGCGCCGCGCGCTCGCGCTTTTCCATCGGCTGAGGCCACCAATGGTCTTGCCACTCGGAGTGGACGCGCTGCAGCCGCGGCATGACCTTCTCGGCGAAGAGCTGGGTGTTGTACTTGGCCAGCTCCTTTTTCATGTTGCCGAACTGCAAGAGCATCATCAGGTGGCCGACATTGAGGTTGGTCGCCACCTCGGTCAGCTGCTCGACCACCTCGTCGGGCGAGCCGACGATGACGTAGCCCTTGTCGACGATCGCATCCATCTCGCGCGCCAGCGTCTGGAACTTGGTCTCGTAACGCTGGGTTTCGCGGACGCTGTTATCGGCGGCCTGCGAGACCATGCCCTTGATGCCGCGGCGCTGGGTTTCCTCGGTCGCGTAACCCGGCGGACCGGCGAAGCGCGGGTCGATGTGCAGGCATCTTCCGTAGAAATACTCGGCCGGCTCGGCGTAGAGCTCCAAGGCCTGCTGCCTGGTCTCGGCGACGCCGACGAATTGCAGGAAGCCGGCGCGGTACGGGTTGCGGTCCTTGCCGAGCTTGGCCATCTCGTTCCAGAACCCGGTCATCGTCGCCTGCCCGGCCTTGTAGCCGTAATACGACAGGTAGCAGTAGACGTAGTCCATCTCGGCGCACCACTGCCAGGTCTCGACCGAGCCGCCGCCGGGGATCCAGATTGGCGGATGCGGGCGCTGGATCGGCCGCGGCCAGATGTTGACGTAGCGCTGCTGGTTGAAGCGGCCGTTGAAGGCGAAGGTGTCCTTTTCGGTCCACGCCTTGACGACGAGGTCGTGCGCCTCGTGATAGCGCTCGCGCAGGGTCGAGGGGTTCTGGCCGTAGGCGTAGCAGGTGTCCATCGGCGAGCCGACCGGGAAGCCGGCGATGAGCCGGCCGCCGGAGATGCAGTCGATCATCGCGAATTCTTCGGCGACCCGCGTCGGCGGGTTGTAGAGCGCCAACGAATTGCCGAGCACGCACAGCGCCGTGTCCGTGGTGCGTCTGGCAAGCGAACTGGCGACGAGATTGGGCGAGGGCATCAGCCCGTAGCCATTATTGTGATGCTCGTTGACGCAGATCGCGTCGAAGCCGCATTCAGCGGCGAATTCGAGCTCGTCCATGAAGTCGTTGTACATGTGATGCGCGCGCCGGGGGTCGAACAGCGAGGAATGGATGTCGACCCACACCGACGGGTTCTTTTCCCGGAAATCGTCGGGAAGCTCGGTGTACGGCATCAAATGGAACCACATCAGCTTCATGGCTCGCTCCCGGGAATATACGGCGGAGAAAGTTAGCAAGGCTTACGTTCCGGTCAACCGTAACCTCTGAGACCATCTCGACAAAAGCGCGCGCAGATTGCCGGCAGGTGCCTGGTGCTCTACCCTTGGCGTTCATGTGCGGGTTTCGAACCTGCGCCGTCCTGGCGGCGTGGCTTTTTGTCGTGGTGACGCTACCGGCGTGCTCGCTGCTGCAACAGCTGCAGCAAGTCTTTCCGCAGACCGAACTGCCACCCCAACCGCCGGTGCCGCCCGAGGCCGCGCCCCCGCCGCCTCCCTCGGCGGCAAGCCAAGCGCCGCCGAGCCCCGACGAGGCGCAAGCCGAGATGACCCAGTGGCTGCACGAGCACGGCTACAAGAGTTTCCAGATCTCGGCGATCCTGGGCGACGCCCGCGACGAAAGCGGGTTCAACCCGTGCATTCAAGGACGAGGCGGTTTCAGCTACACGTTTCAATGGAGCGGCCGAAGACTGGCGCAGCTCCACGAATTCGCCCACACCAATGGCTGCCCGCAGCTGCGCGTCCAGATGGCGTTCGCCGATTATGAGCTGCGCAACGAACCGAAATTCGCCTGCTTCTGGAACGCGGCGACCGCCGGGGAAGCCTACGCTGCGCTGCGGCGCGGGTTCGGCCGGGGAAGCTGCTAGCGCCGTCGCGGCGAGGCCTCGTTCGCCAGCGCCGAGGTGACGTCGGCGAACGAGGTCTTGAGCGAGGTGCGCACGTCGAGCACGGTCGGTTTGCGCGAGGCGAGCGCCTCCTTCAAGGCCGGCCCGAGGTCATTCGCATCCTCGACCCGGGTGCCGTTGCAGCCCATCGCCCGGGCGATCGCGGCGTGATCGAAATCGTTGAACTCGGCGGCAAAGGGGCCGCCGCCGTGGAGCACCCAGCCGAGCGCGTTGTTGTTGAAGACGACGGTGGTGATCGGGATGTCGTGCTCGAGCGCGGTCATCATCCCGTTCATCGTCATCGCGAAGCCGCCGTCGCCGCACACCGCCATGACCGGCCGGTCGGGGTGCACGAGCTTGGCCGCCAGCGCCGCCGGGATGCCGAACCCCATCGGCCCCGAGCCCGCCGCCTGCAAAAAGCCGCCAGCCATCTTGGTCTGGTAGAAGTGCGTCATCAGGATGCGGTTCTCGCCGGCGTCGCAGGTGACGATCGCATTCTCCGGCAGGTTCTTCATCAATTCGCCGATGACCCGCTGCGGCAGGATCGGCTTGTCGTCGGATTGGTATTCCGGGACGTTGAAATAGCCCTGCTCGGCGCGGTGGCTGGCGACGCGTTTTTCGGCCTCGGCGCGGCGATGCCCGGCCTTGGTGCGCACTGCATCGTGCAGCTGGCCGAGAAACATCTTGATGTCGCCGAGCACGACTTGCTCGGCCGGGAAGGTCCATGACGCGTTGCGCGGCTCGATATCGACCTGGATGAACGATTGTCGGGTCGGATCGAGCAGCTTGCCGTTGGCCCAGGCGGTGTCGCTGGGGGATAGCTTGGAGCCGAGCACCAGCACGAGATCAGCCTCGCCGATGCAGGCATTGGCGGCCGGGGTGCCGAAGGTGCCGAACACCCCGAGCGCGAGCGGATGGGTCTCAGGGAAGACGCCCTTGCCGGCCGCGGTGGTGCCGACCGGCAGACCGGCAGTCTCGGCGATCTGCTGCAGCTCCTCGTAAGCCTGCGAGATGCGGACACCATTCCCGGCGATGACGATAGGCTTGCGCGCGGCAAGAATGCGCGAAGCGGCGGCCTCGATCTGCGCCGGATCGATCGGCGGCGGAGGCGGCGGCAGATAAAAGCGTGTCGGGTAGAGCGGCGGTTGCTGGTCGGGGGTGATCGTGCCGGCCAAAGAATCGTGGCTGAAGAGGATTGCCACCGGCCCCATCTGGCCGCTCAGCGCGTGCTTGATCGCGAGCTGCGTCGCCTGCACCGCCTCCAGCGGCTCGTGCGCCTGCATCACCTGCTTGGTGACGCCACCAAAGGCGCGGCGTGCGTCCCAGCTGCCGTAATCGCCGGTCGCCTGCTGATAAGGCGCGTGCAGATGAAAATGCGGTGCATCGGAGAAATCGGTCAGCAGCACCATCGGCGATGACGACAAATGCGCCTCGAGCGTGCCAATGAGCCCGTTGCCGAGCACCCACGGCCCCTGCCCGATCATTACCCCGGGCCGGCGGGTGAGCCGGCCGTACACCTCGGCCATGACCCCGGCCAGCGACTCCTCGCGCACCGTGACCATCCGCACCTGGTTCTGCACCTGGCTGAGGCCCGAGATGATGCGCCCAGTGTGACCGCCGGAAATGCCGAAGACATATTCGATGCCGGCCTCGGCCAAGACCCGCGCCACTAGCACCCGCGACGGCGTCTCTTCCTTCAGCATCCGCTCGACCGGCATGGGATCCTCCCTGAGGTTTGCCCCGAGCTTGCTACCGACGGCGGACGATGACAACGCCCACCGCGACCGTTTCGCCGTCGACCGTGGACGGCGTCAGGCACGGCTCTGTAGCCGCGGGTGCGGTCATTCGCACGAGGGGCGGGCTCATCGTTGCCTCTCGGCAACCTGAATCGATGCGTCGCTTGGCAGGCCGAAACCTAAATCCACCCATTAAAACCAGATTTCAAATACGTCGATGCGATACAACAATCTAGAAAGTAGGGAGATTTCGCGCAGAACGTTCAGGTGGGCCGACAAAATTGATCAGCGGCGTTCCGATCGAGACCCGGGCCAAGCTGTTGCGGCAACACGGTACCTTCGCGCTTGCTTACTCGGCGACATTCCAGCCCGAGATTGAGCATTTTGGCGATGAGCGGGGGTTCATCGCCTATCGGCGGGTGCGCGGCACCGTACAGGCGCTTGCCGATCCGATAGCGCCAGCCGAACATTGGCCGGCATTGATCGAGGCATTTCTGCGCGAAAAGGGTGGTGTCGCCTGGTGGCAGATTTCGCATCCCTGCGCGAAGATCCTCTCCGATATTGGGTACACGGTGAATCAGATCGGTGTGGAATGGCGTATCGATTTGACGAGCTACACTTTTGGTGGACCGATGAAGCGAAGCTTTCGCCGCGCCGCGGCTCGGCTGAATGAGCGGCAAGACACCGTGGTGGAAGCCTCGTTTGCCACCTTCGAGCCCGAAGCGCTCAATTCTGTCTCGCAGGAGTGGCGCGCCACCCGGTCAGTCAAACACCGCGAGCTGACCTTTCTTGTGCGTCCGGTGGTGCTGACTGACGAGCTTGACGTGCGTAAGCTCGTCGTCCTCGATCGCGAGGGTCATCTGGTCGCTTTCGCGATATTTGACCCGGTCTATCATCATGACAAGGTTATCGGGTACTTGTGCTCGGCCCGGCGCCGGCGCGCTGCCAGCCACCCGTTAACCGGATATGCGATCATGCGCCGCGCGATCGAGGTCTTCCGAGCGGAAGGCCGCTCGCATTTGTCTCTTGGTTTGGCACCGGCGGCGATCGGGTTCGACGAAGCATTCAAATATAACCGGACGGTCAGGCGCACCTTGGATTTCATCTACCGGAGCAGATTCTTTAATCGGTACGTCTATCCGCTCCGCGGGCTCAACGAACACAAGGAAAGCTATGGCGGCGTGACCGAACCGAGCTACTTCGCTTTCAACCGGGCGCCGGGCGTGGAACACCTTCGCAAACTAGCAATAGCGTGCAGCGTGTATTGAGTTGCGGGACGGTTTCTCCTCGTGACTGCGGCACAATCGCTCCCTTCACCGTGGCTCCACCCAAGGTCGGGGTTCCTCTTGCCGACTCAGGGGCGGCGGCATAGGTCAACGCAAAATTGCGGTTGATGAAGCCGATTGCTGCCGCGGGTCCGGCTCACGGTCGAGAGCCGAAATCGGGATCGACACACTAGCGGGCTTCCCGCCGCCGGCCGCCGGTGCGATGGTTCACCGATGGTTCCGCTTTCCATTCTCGACCTGTCGCCGATCGTCGAAGGCGGCGATGCCGCGCAGTCGCTTCGCAATTCGCTCGACCTCGCGCGCCATGTCGAGGCGCTGGGCTATCCGCGTTATTGGATGGCCGAGCACCACAATCTGCCGGGCATCGCCAGCGCGGCGACGGCGGTGGCTCTCGCCCATATCGGCGCCGGCACCAGCACGATCAGGATCGGCGCCGGCGGCATCATGCTGCCCAACCACGCGCCGCTGATGGTCGCCGAGCAGTTCGGCACGCTGGCCGCACTGCACCCGGGCCGTGTCGAGCTCGGCCTCGGCCGGGCGCCGGGCTCGGACCAGCTGACGATGCGGGCGATGCGCCGCAACCTGCTCGCCGGGCCCGAGCAATTCCCGCAAGACGTCGTTGAGTTGATGAACTATTTCCGGCCCGCCGAACCCGGCCAGCGGCTGCAGGCGGTGCCGGGCGCTGGGCTCGACGTGCCAATCTGGATTTTGGGGTCGAGCCTGTTCGGCGCCCAGCTCGCGGCGATCCTCGGCCTGCCGTTCGCCTTTGCCTCGCATTTCGCCCCGGCGGCGCTGATGCAGGCGATCGCGATCTACCGCGAGCGGTTCGAGCCCTCGGCGCAGTTCGCCGCACCGCATGTGATGCTCGGCGTCACCTGCGTCGCCGCCGCGACCGACGATGAAGCGCGGTTTCTGTTCTCGTCATTGCAACAATCGACGCTCAACAACCGGATCGGCACGCCGAGCCGGGTGCCGCCGCCGGTGGAGAATTTCGAGGCGACGCTCGATCCCTATAAGCGCGCGGTGGTCGAGGACGCGCTTGGCGCCGCCATTGTCGGCGGACCGGAGACGGTGCGGCGCGGTCTCAACGACCTCATCGCGCGCACCGGCGCGGACGAGCTGATGGTGACCGCCAACATCTTCGATCACGAGAAGCGCAAGCGCTCATTCGAGATCATCGCTCAGGTGCGGGACGCGGCTGGATAAGCCGGGCGCGTCTTCGAGGCTCGGCTCCGCGGAGCACCTCAGGATGAGGCGGCGCGTCGCGAAGGACGCACGACAGAAATGCAGCCCGGCGCTTCTCTCATCAGCCGCTTGCTGTCATAAATCTGCAATGTCATTCATCAACGCGGCCCTGGGCAGGATCGCCGCACCGGAGCGGCGGACCCTGGCGGTTGCCTGCGGCGCCCATATCTTGCACGACGGCTATACCGACCTGCTCTACGTGCTACTGCCGCTGTGGCAGGCGCAATTCGGACTGGATTACGCCGCCGTCGGATTGTTGCGTGCACTTTATGTGGGCGCGATGGCCGGGTTCCAGATCCCGGCCGGGTCAATCGCCCAGCGCTTCGGCGGGCCGCTGGTCCTCGGCCTCGGCACCGCGCTCGCCGGGATCGGTTATCTCATCGCCGGGGCCAGCGCTGGCTTCGCGATGCTACTCGGCGCGCTGGTCATCGGCGGGCTCGGGTCAGGGGTACAGCATCCGGTCAGCGCCAATTTGGTGGCGCAAGCTTTTCCGGGCATCCGCTCCCGTCAAGCGCTCGCCGGCTACAATTTTTCCGGCGATCTCGGCAAGATGGCCTTTCCCGCCGCGACCGCTTGGCTCTTGACCTTGATGAACTGGCGCGCGGCGACGACGGTGATCGGCATCGTCGGGCTGTGCGTCGCCGTGGCGATCCTCGCCGCGCGCGGGCTACCGGGACGCGCGGCCACGCCCGCCACCGCCGTCGGCGATTCGCCGGAAACCGCCGCGCCAACGCCGAGCGGGCGCGGTTTTCCGTTGCTCCTGTCGATCGCGATGATCGATAGCGCGACCCGGATGGGCTTCCTCACCTTCCTGCCGTTCCTGCTCAAGCTCAAAGGCGCCGGGCTGGCTGAAATCGGCGTCGCGCTGACCCTTCTCTTCACCGGCGGCGCCTGCGGCAAGCTCGCCTGCGGCTGGCTCGGCGCACGCCTCGGCGTGGTGCGTGCGACTTGGATCACCGAGGGCGCGACCGCGGCGGGAATCCTCGCGCTGCTGCCGCTGCCTCTGTTCGCCGGGATGGTGGTGCTGCCGCTGATCGGGGTGGCGCTCAACGGCACCTCGTCGGTGCTGTACGGCACCGTGCCGGAACTGGTCGCGCCCGAGCGGCGGCAACGCGCTTTCAGCACCTTCTATACCGGGGGGATCGGCGCCGGCGCGCTGTCACCGATCGTTTACGGCATGATCAGCGACGCGCTGAGCGTGCCGGCGATGATGGCGCTCGTCGCGTCGGTCGTCTTGATCACCCTACCGTTGTCGTGGCGGCTGAAGCCGGTGTTGCAGCACCCCTAAGCCCAACCTTCCGGGCGGTAGCCGAAACCCTCTCGACAAACCGCGCCGTAGCGCTATTCTCAGCGAGAACAAAACAGGAATTTATCGTGGCTCGGGGAGCTCAAGGAATTCAACGCGAGGCCGAGCGGCAATTCCCGGTACGAGTGCGGATCGCGGTGCCGCCCGGCGGGTTCGGCCGCCAGCTTGAGATCATGCAGGCCTGGCTCGACGAGGTTTGCGGACCGGCGGGCTGGATCTCGGCACCGGCCGGTCTTGTCGGCGTCATCAACGACGCGGTCGCTTTCTATTTTGACGATGCTGCCTTCGCTCATGCCTTCGTCAACCGTTTTTGCTGCGGCTACCGCCCGGTCGAGGTCAACCGCGCCGTCGAGGGCGCGTTTTCGCTGCGCACCGAGATGCCGGCGCCGCGCCGGGTCATGCTCACCCACAAGACGCCATGAATAGCTTCTCCTTCTCCGCCCCCGGGGGCGGAGAAGGCCGGGATGAGGTGGGGGAGGCGCCGACTCATGCCCACCTCACCCTCCCGTCGCCACGGCGACGGGCCCCTCCTTCTCCCCCCATTGGGCGGAGAGGGGAAATGTCATCATGAGCCTGCCGGTGTGGGCGGGGTTGGCGACGACGTGCTTCGTCGCCGCCCTGCTGCAGGCGACCAACGGCTTCGGCTTCGCCGTGCTCGCCGTGCCGTTCTTCCTGCTTTTGCTGCCGGCGGACCAAGCGATCCAACTGGTGGTCATCCTCAGTCTGGCCATCTCGCTGGTGATGATCCCGCGCCTGCGCGACGCGATCGAACCGAGCCTGCTGCTGCGCCTGGCGGTGGGGAGCGCGGCCGGCCTGCCGATCGGCCTGGTCGCCTTTGGCTACAGCAATCCGTTGATCGTGCACCTCGCCGCCGGCGTCGTGATCGTCCTATTCGCGGCCATGCTGGGATGGAACCGCTATCGCCAACGGCCGCGACGGGTGGCGATGCGGCGTGGCCTCGATCTGGGAGCCGGAACCATCGCCGGCGCCGCGACCGGCCTGGTCGGCATGCCGGGGCCGCCGCTGATGATCTATCTGATGCTGGCGGCGGCGCCGATGCGGGCGGTGCGCGCGACGCTGGTCGCGTTCTTCGTGTTGGTCTACGCGGTGACCCTGTTGTCCGATGTCTTCTTTCTCGGCGTGCCGGCGGGAGACTGGGCAATTTCCGCGAGCCTCCTGCCGCTGACATGGGTCGGCGGACTTGTCGGGCTGCGCATCGCCGACCGGCTTAACGAAACGGTAGCGGCTATCCTGTCAATTCTGGTTCTCGCCGTCGCCGGCCTTTACACCCTGGCGGCGGCGGCCGCTAGGGCGCTATACTAAAAGTTGAATAGGAAAGAACCAAATATGCCGGCAATCGATAAGATCATCGCCACTCACGACGAGCTGACCGGCTGGCGGCGCGACATCCATTCACAGCCGGAACTCGGCTTCGAGGAGACCCGCACGGCAGAGTTCGTCGCGAAAAAGCTCGAGCAGTTTGGCGTCGAGGTCACTCGCGGCGTCGGCAAGACGGGTGTCGTCGGGCGCCTGCGCGCCGGCAATTCGCCGCGCTCGATCGGGCTCAGGGCTGATATGGACTGCCTGCCGATCCTGGAAGCGAACAGCTTTGCGCATCGCTCACAGAACAGCGGCAAGATGCACGCCTGTGGCCATGACGGCCACACGACGATGCTGTTGGGCGCGGCCAGATACCTCGCCACGACGAAGAATTTTGACGGCACCGTGCATTTCATCTTCCAGCCGGCCGAGGAGGGGCTCGGCGGCGCCGAGGCGATGATCGCCGACGGGCTGTTCGACCGCTTCCCGTGCGATGTGATCTTCGGCATGCACAACCGGCCGGGCTTGGCGGTCGGCAAATTCCAGATCCGCCCGGGCGCGATGATGGCCGGCGGCGCATTCTTCGACATCAATGTCACCGGGGTCGGCGCGCATGGCGCGCGGCCCGAGGCGGGGATCGACCCGGTCATCGTCGGCGCCCATATCGCGACGGCGCTGCAGACGATCGTCTCGCGCAACGTCCGGCCGACCGACACCGCGGTCGTCAGCGTCACGCAAATCCATGGCGGCGACGCCTATAACGTTATCCCCGAAAAGGCGGTGCTGCGCGGCACCGCGCGCTGCTTCAGCGAGCTGACGATGGGTGTCATCGGCTCGCGCATGACCCGCATCGCTGAGGGCATCGCCTCAGGCTTCGGCGCCAAGGCCGAGACCAATTTCCGCGTGCTGTTTCCACCCCTCGTCAACCACGCCGATGAGGTGCAATTCATCGCCGATTGCGCCGCCGACGTCGTCGGCGAGGCCAATGTCAACCGCAACTCCAACCCGGTGATGGCCTCGGAAGATTTCGCGATCATGCTGAAAGCAGTGCCCGGCGCCTACATCCAGATCGGTAACGGAGACGGCGAGGGCGCGTGCGAAGTGCACAACCCCGGCTACGACTTCAACGACAGCGCGCTGCCGTTCGGCGCCAGCCTGTTCGCACGCCTCGTCGAGAAACGGCTCGACCGGCTCGGCGCGAGCTAACTTTCCGCCTCACGATCGCCAAGAACAGCGGATGCGTTCGTTCGCCGGACGATAGGCCGCAATATCGCGCGACATCCCAGCCAGAGGGCGATGATCGCGCCGCTCACGGCCCCGGCGGCCAGCTCTTGCCCCGTCGGGGGCGTCGTCCAAGCAATGAAATGCGGGATAAGTGCGAAAAGAACGAGGGCCAGCGCGATCGTTATGCCGGCGCCGATGCCAACGCCGCGACCGGCGACCGGTTCTGTTGCCAGAAAACCGGTCACCAGGACGAATTGAAGAACCACGAGCGCACAGACGCTTGCCGGTATTGCCTTCCAGGGTTTGAGCGCTGTGATCGTCTCGGCAATCATCATTTGCGGCTTATAGTAAAGGAACGTCGCCAGCGTCTTTCCCGGGTATTCGACCGCGACATGGAAGAACGCCTGACGTAAGACCCGTTCGTAATCGGGCCCATAGAGGTCTGCCCAGACCTCCGCCGCAGGCCGGGATTGGTTCATCGGAGCGGCAAACCACACGCAAGCTCCATTGCTATCGGATTGCTGGCGCAAGGCTCCCGGTGTTTGCGGACATCGGTACTCTTCGCGGACACCGGGGAACGGCCACTCGGGGTTCACACCAAGGCTGACAAAAACGCGGTGCCAGACAAGCGTCTGCAACCTTCCGCTGTTGGCTTCCTTGGAGAAGGCGAGCGGCACGAGGCCATAGAGCGCGCCGAGCAGGATCACGAGAGGAACAAAGAAAACGGTGGCGACGCGCTTGGACGAACCCGCCCGCACAGCAATCAGCGCGCTAACGATCGGCGCTCCAATAAGGCAGATCGGGGTGAACCGCACAAAGATGGCGATGCCGAGGACCGCGACCTGAACCCCCAGCAACACAGCCCTGAACATTGTTTCCCGGCGCGATTAGCTTTTCTCGCCGACCAGCTCAAAGCACCAATGCAGCGTCGGGAGGATCGCCAGCAATATGTACGACCGCGAACCCCCGATCGGCGCTTCGGTAGCCCATAGGGGGAACTCCGTTGTTACCGTGAGGAGCAGAAAACTCGACGCCGTCAGGAAAACGGGCACGACCCACAGCCGCTCGCCGCGAAAGCGCAAGGTGTAGCTGACTGCCGAAAGCCCCAGAAACGTCAGGAACAGCAGAGCGAGAGAGCGTGCGTGCGAACCGAAAAGTTCAAACGCCAGCGTGGCGGATAGGGAGCCGCCGATCCCCTGCCCGTCGAACACCATTTGTTCAATGTGCGTCGGCGCAATCCCATCGTGCACAAGCTGTTCGACCATTTCCGCGGTTGAACCCTGGTCCCGTGGCCTTCGGAAATAATCCACCAGCGCCTTATCGGCGATCCCCAGCGGCGAATGGAACAGCAGATGCGAGAGAGCTGCCGGAATCGGCCATTCCTCGTCAACCGTGAAGCGACCGATCCTTTCCTGTTGCAGGGACAACACCGCGAGCGCGAACAGGACAAAGCACGTCACGGACAACGCCAATCTCAGTCGCGGTTTAACGGTGGGTCCGATGGCGGCGGTCATGCGGTTCTCAAGGCACCAAGGCTGAATTTTCTCTTGAGCCACCTCTACACGTTTCAGACGACGTTGCTCATGAATTGCAAGCCTTTGTTATGCCTGTGCGGGCTTATCCCAGTTGGAGTTGAATGCGGGGTCATTAAGGCCTTGAAAGGGAGCATTCGTTCTCTTTCTCAATAGGATGTGTAGCCAAACTCGCTCTGCGATGGGCGAATGAGTGAATGCGATCTGTTCCATGAATTCGGCCTTGAGAGGGGTCGGTTTGTTGTCGGCCCACCCCCAAAAGCGGACGATTTCGTAATCGTTCGCAGTTGCCAGCGCCCAAAAGAATTTCGGCGAATATCCGATAATACCATGCTCGTATTCGCCCCATCCCGGCACGCCGTGGTACATAAGGGCGCCAGGAGCAGCCGCGTCATGAATTATTTTAAAAACATTATATTGGTTAAGTATGTGCTCGCTAGTTCCTGAGTTATTTATGAACTTATACCTACCATGGTATTTTTCCGGCAACTCGTCGACATTCATGTCCAACCTAATAATACCGGGAAATTTGGCATAATCGACCGCGTCATACCGAAAGCCAGCTCGTCGAAATAGGTCGCCGGCGAATGAGCGATCCGCTATGCGAGTCAACTCTTCGTCATCGTAGGCCCGCGCACCGAGCGACGAGAGGAAATCATTCAGCGACGATGGTGCGTCGCTGCAAAAGAGTTCGGACGCGCCAATGTCAAGAATAGCGTCGTCAACGGTGAGTCCGTTTGTTTTACAAAGCTCCATAAACCACATCAACCAACCCGGATTAAGACTCATGCATGACCTCTACAAATCCGAGCATTTCGCACTGAGGCATATGAGTGTGGTGGCCAGGTGAGAATAGTCGGGATGCGGATTGAGGCGCAAACCGCATCCTGCGGCTGGTCCTGATTTTTATGCCGCGGCGACTGTGGTCTATTCGTCGCTACATCTCGCCGCCAACAGCTTCAATCCGTTCATCTCCTTCCGCTGCTCTGCGAGCGCGTGTGGCGCGATGGCGCGGAGAAGCGTGCCGCGCTAGTCTGTCCGCAAGCTTTTTGGGAGGAACCGGAAATGGCGGAACTCGGCGTAGAGGTCGATTGCCTCGCGGGCGTCAAAGTCGTGGATTTCACCCAGTTCGAGGCCGGACCCTCGTGCACCGAGTCGCTGGCATGGCTCGGCGCCGAGGTGGTCAAGATCGAGAACCCGCTGACCGGCGATCCCGGCCGCCGGCTGCAAGGGCCAGGCGCACCGGATAAGGACCCCTGGTATTTCCACCAATTCAACGCCAACAAGAAGTCGCTGACCGTCAATCTGAAGTCGCCGCGCGGGCTCGAGATCGTCCGTGAGCTGCTGAAGAAAGCCGACGTCACGATCGAGAATATGGCGCCCGGCACGATCGAGCGGCTTGGCCTCGGCTACGATGAGGTCAGAAAGATCAACCCCGGCATCATCTATTGCCAGGTCAAGGGCTTCGGCACCGGGAGCCCATACGAGAAGAACCTCGCCTTCGACATGATTGCCCAGGCCGCCGGCGGCCCGACCAGTGTCACTGGTGAGGCCGGCCAGGCGCCGGTCAAGCCCGGCCCGAGCTTCGGCGACACCGGCACCGGCATGCTGATGGCGATCAGCATCCTGGGGGCGCTCTACAAACGCGCGCAGACCGGCCAGGGCCGCCGCCTTCAGGTCGCGATGCAAGATGCGATGATTCACTACATGCGCGTGCCGTTCTCGCGCACGCAGCTCTCCGGCAAGGCCCCGCCACGCGGCGGCAGCAGCCGTTCGGCGCCCGGCGGTCTGGTGCCCTCGGCCCTCTATCCGTGCAAGCCGGGCGGGCCGAACGATTACGTTTATGTCTTCTGCAGTCGCGGCAACGCCGACCATTGGCAGCGTCTTCTTCGCGTCATCGGTCGCGAGGACCTTAAGGGTGACGAGCGCTACGAAACGCAGAACGCCCGCAGTCAGCGCGCCGCCGAGGTCGACGAGATCATCTCCGCCTGGACGCGCGAGCACACCAAGGAAGAGGCGATGAAGATCATCGGCGAGGCCGGGGTGCCGGCCGGCGCGGTGTTCGACACCGCCGAACTGATGGCCGACCCCTCGCTCGCCGAGCGCGGCATCATGCAGACGATCGAGCACCCGACCACCGGCAAGGTCAAGATGCCGGCCTGGCCGGTGCGCTTCGACGGGCACCCAGCCAAGGTCAAACCGTCGCCACTTTTAGGCCAGCACAATGCCGATGTACTCGGCAGTTGGCTCGGCATGTCCGCCGCCGAGGTCGACGGCCTCAAGGCGGACGGCATTCTCTGAGCCACCCCAAACTCAGGAGGCAACCCCATGAAGCTCTATTACGCCCCCGGCGTCTGCTCGATCGGCATCCACGTGCTGCTCGAGGAAATCGGCAAGCCGTATGACCTGGAAGCGGTCAATCTGCGCGAAGGCGCGCAATATCAGCCGGCCTTCACCCAGGTGAGCCAGAAATCGAAGGTGCCGGCGCTGCAACGCGATGACGGCTCGATCCTCACCGAGTTTCCGGTGATCGCCACCTACCTGGCCAAGTTGAACCCGCAGGCCAAGCTCATCCCGCAAGACCTCGAAGCCGAGGTGCGGGCCTATGAAGCGATGGAATACGCGGTCGGCACCATGCACGGACAGGGTTTCGCGCGCATCTTCCGGCCCGGCAATTTCGGCCCCGCCGACCAAGAGGAGCAGGTCAAGGCGCGCGGCCGCGAGATGGTCGAAAAGGGGTTCCAGATTCTCGACAAGGCGCTCGCCGGTAAGAACTATCTCGGCGGCAACGAGCTCTCGACCGCCGATGCCGCGGTGTTCTATGTCGAGTTCTGGGGCGCCGGCCGCCTCGGCATGAAGCTGCCGCCCAATGTGGCCGCGCATTACGAGCGCATGAAGTCGCGCCCGGCGGTGCAGCGGGTGATGCAGCAGGAAGGCGTCGCGTAACCCTGCCCTCCAACGCCTTCTGCACATTTAGCCGACACGAAACGCCCTCTCCCGCATTGCGGGAGAGGTGTTGGGAGGCCAAACCTGAAGGCGGATAAGGATTGCCGCGGAGGAATCATGCCATGCCCGACACAGCCAACACGGCGATGCAGCGTCACTGGAACGAGGTTGCTGGACCACGCTGGGTCGCGCGCGCCGGCCTCCAGGAAGCGCGCAATGTCGAGGTCGCGGCGCTGCTGCAACATGAAGCGGCCCCGCAACCCGGCGAGCGCGTGCTCGATATCGGCTGCGGCACCGGCGCGACGGCGATCCCGTTCGCCCAGGCTGTCGGGCCACGCGGTCATGTCACCGGGGTCGACATCTCCGAGCCGATGCTCGAGCAGTGCCGCAAGAACGTCGCGGCGGCCGGGGCGACGAACCTCTCGTTCGTTCTCGCCGATGCGCAGGTGCATCGCTTTCCGGCGGACAGCTTCGAGCTGTTGATCTCGCGCTTCGGGGTGATGTTTTTCGCTGACCCGGTGGCGGCCTTCACCAACCTCCATGCCGGACTGCGCCAGGGCGGGCGGCTGTGCATGGCCGTGTGGGCGTCGCTCAGCGAGAACACGCATTGGAAGATCCCGTTCGAGATCGCGGTGAGGCATCTTGGCGAGGCCAAACCGGTTGACCCGCGCGAGCCGGGACCGATGGCTTTCCGCGACCCGGTCTATCTTAAGGACATCCTTGCCAAGGCCGGGTTTGCGGATATTTCCGTGACGCCGCGCGCCTTCCATGTTCGCGGCGCCGCCGCGGCGAACGAGGCCGAGCACGCCGCGCTGTTCGGCCCGGCCTGGCGGCTGATGGAGGAGAAGAACGCGCCCGAAGCGGAACGCCAGGCGATCATCGCCGAGATCACCACCGGCTTCACGCCCTATGTGACCGCGGACGGCCTGCGCCTTCCCGGCACGGTGCTGATCGCCAAGGCGACAAGGGCGTAGGCCCGCCGTCGTCCCGGCGAAGGCCGGGACCTATCGCCCCGCCGCTCCGACGGTTACCCAGAGGCGTTTGCTACAGCCGCAATTTCTGCTCCAGCAGATCGGGCAAATCGTTCTCCAGCAACACGACATCGTCGGCGCCGAGATTGCGCGCCATCCAATCCTGCGCCTCGGCGAAGCCTGGGCAGGAGACGATTTCCGCCTCGGGCGCGGCAGCGG
>DASYXG010000193.1:0-5532 GCA_035935235.1 Allostellaceae bacterium | reverse complement strand
GTCGGCGAGTTCGCGATAGGCGGCGGCGAACTCGCCGGCGAGCGCGGCGGCGATCGCCGCGCGCGCTTCCTCGCGCACCGCGTGGATTGCCTCGACATCGACCACGGGCATTTCATCGGCGAGGGTTAGCTCACCCGGGAGCAGCAGCGCCTCGGCGGCGAAGGCGCGGTCGCGCGCCGAATCGGCGAGATTGTGCCGTGCCGCGTCGACGAGGTCGGGATCGAGCGACGGCAATCGCTTGCCGTCGCGCCACAGCGCGGCCCGCTCTATCAGCACGGCCGTCGCCGCACGCTGCCCGGCGTCCCAGCGCGCGACCGGGTCGGTGTCGTGGATCGCGAGGAACTTGTGCCGCTCGAGCGGGACGCCCTGCAGCTTTACCGGCGCCGAGAAGCCGCGCAGCAGCGACGGGACTGGGGCGGCGGCGACATCGACAAAGCGGAAGGTTTGGCGCGCCGCGCCGCAGACGAGCAATCGCGTACCATCCTGTGCCGTGGTCTCGCCATCGAGGCGGGTCGGCAGCTCGTCGCCATTGGGGCCGATAAGGCCCATGGCAATTGGGATCGGCAGCGGCTGTTTCTCCGCCTGTCCGGGTGTCGGCGGGGTCTTTTGCGAGACGGTCAGTTCATAGCTTTTTGAGGCCGGGTCGTAGCGATCCTCGACGGTGATCTCGGGGGTGCCGGCCTGGCGATACCAGTGCGAGAATTCGGCGAGGTCGATGCCGCCCGCGTCCTGCATCGCGCTGACGAAATCGGGGATCGTCGCGGCAGAGTTGTCGTGGCGCTGGATGTAGAGGTCCATGCCACGCCGGAAGCCCTCGCGCCCCAAGAGCGTGTGCATCATCCGGATCAGCTCGGCGCCCTTGTTGTAGACCGTGGCGGTATAGAAATTGTCGATCCGCAGATAGCTTTGAGGCTGCACTGGGTGCGCCAAAGGGCCGGCGTCCTCGGGAAATTGCGCCGCGCGCAACGCTCGAATGTCGCTGATCCGCGACACCGACGCGCTACCCATATCGGCGGAGAATTGCTGGTCGCGGAAGACGGTCAGCCCTTCCTTGAGCGACAGTTGGAACCAGTCGCGGCAGGTGACGCGGTCGCCGGTCCAGTTGTGGAAATACTCATGGGCAATGACGCTTTCGATGCCCTCGTAATCGCTGTCGGTAGCAGTGTCGGGTTTGGCCAGCACGTAGCGGGTGTTGAAGATGTTGAGCCCCTTGTTCTCCATCGCCCCCATATTGAAGTCGCTGACCGCGACGATGTTGAAGACATCGAGGTCATATTCGAGCCCGTAAGTGTCCTCGTCCCACTTCATCGACGCCTTCAATGAGGCCATCGCGTGCGCGCATTTATCCTCGTCGCCACGCCGCACCCAAATCGCGAGTGGTATCTTTTTGCCGGAGCGGGTGGTGAATTCGTCGCGATGGGCGATGAGGTCGCCGGCCACCAGCGCGAAGAGGTACGAGGGCTTCGGGTGCGGGTCGTCCCAGGTGGCAAAATGCTTGCCGCCGGGCAGATCGCCGTGCTCGACAGGGTTGCCGTTCGACAGCAGGATCGGATAGCGCGCCTTGTCGGCCTCGATGACGACGCTATAGCGCGCCGACACATCGGGCCGGTCGAGAAACCAGGTGATGCGGCGGAACCCCTCCGCCTCGCATTGAGTGCAGAAATTGCCGCCAGAGGTGTAAAGGCCGCTCAGCGCGGTGTTGAGCTGCGGCTTTATGCGCACCGTGATTTCGAGCCGGAAGGCGTCGGGCACGTCGGGGATGATTAGCGCGCCATCCGGTTCGATGCGGTAGCCGTCGGGGTTGAGTGGCGCACTATCGAGCGCGATCGAAAGCAGCTCCAGCTCCTCGCCGTCGAGGCGCAGCGGGGCTTTCGGCGTTCCAGCGGCGGGATTGCGCCGCACGGCGAGATGCGAGCGCACGATCGTTTTGTCCTCCCCGAGAACAAAACTGAGCTCGACTTGGTCGATCAAAAACTCCGGCGGTCGGTATTCCGAGAGCAGCGTCGGCTTGGGCGGTGCGCTATCGTGCGGCAGATCCATCATCGAACCGGAAATCCGTTGGGGAGGCGGCGAGAAGGAAGCTCTACACCAACTTTGGGAAAGAGCGAGCCGTTTAGTCTGTGCCGACCCCGCAACATATTGTTTTCAACGGGGACGATGGCTCGATGTCACGTTCCACCCCACTCCGTTTTGGCGCGTTGCAAATCGTTTTCAACGCGGCGTGGCAATCATACGCGGACAGATGACAGCAAGCGCAGGAAGGGATCGCCCATCGGGTCGCCGGGGCGGCGGCCAAGAAGCGCTATCGAAAGGTTGGAGAAGTCTGGATCGAGAAGGAGAATCGGCCTAACTCTTCCGCCGAATGAGCTTTCCCGGACATGGTGCCGAGATCGCGCCGACACCGGCTGAAACGGGGTTATCCGCCGCGGAAGGGGCGCGTCGGCTCGAGCAATTCGGCCTCAATGCCGTGGTCGAGGAGCATATCGGCGCGGGCCGCCGGGTCTTGCGTCATTTCTGGGCGCCCGTCCCCTGGATGCTCGAAGCGACGATCGTGTTGCAGATCGCGACCGGCGAACGCGTCGAAGCATTGATGGTCGCGACGCTACTGATGGCGAATGTCGCGCTCGGGGTGTTTCAGGAGAACCGGGCGGATGCGGCACTGGCACTGCTCAAGCGGCGCCTTGCGCTCATGGTGCGAGTCAAGCGTGACGGCAGTTGGGTCGATTTGCTGGCTGCCAACCTCGTCCCCGGCGACATCGTGCAGGTATCGCTCGGCGCCGTCGTCCCCGCCGATTTACGCATCCTTTCCGGTGCGATGCTGCTCGACCAGTCGATGCTGACCGGTGAATCCATCGCCACCGAGATGGATGCCGGCAAGACCGCCTTCGCGGGCGCGCTGGTTCGCCGTGGCGAGGCGATCGGCGAGGTCGTGGCGACCGGAACACGGACCTATTTCGGTCGCGCCGCCGAACTGGTGCGGATCGCTCATGTCGAAAGCAGCGAGCAGCGCGCCGTCCTTGGCGTCGTGCGCAACCTGACAATCGTCAATTTCGCGATCGTCGTCACGATGGCGGCTTATGCGCACGCGAGCGGGATGGGCGCCGAACGCATCATCCCCCTGATGCTGACGGCGTTGCTCGCAGCGGTTCCGGTGGCGCTGCCGGCGACGTTTACACTTGCCGCAACGCTCGGGGCCAAGACGCTGGCGATGAAGGGCGTGCTGTTGACCCGCCTCAACGCCCTGTACGAGGCGGCAACGATCGACGTGCTGTGCGCCGACAAGACCGGCACATTGACAGCTAATGCGCTGTCGGTGACGGAGGTCTGCTCCGTCTTGGACGGGTACAGCGAGGACGATGTGGTCGCGCTGGCCGCTCTCGCCAGTTCGCCCAGTGGGCAAGACCCCATCGATATGGCAATCAGGAGACTGGCCCGTGCCAAGGCAGCTTCACGCGATTCGCTGACGTTGCTGCGCTTTATCCCGTTCGACCCCACGACCAAGATGGCTGAGGCGGTTGGCGTCGACCACGCCGAGAACCCGTTGCGCATCGTCAAGGGCGCGCCCGCAGCGGTTGCCGCGGTGGCGCCTCTCGCCCCGGAGGCAGCTACGGAACTTGCCCGTCTCACTGCCGCTGGATATCGCACTCTCGCAGTCGCCTGCGGGCCAGCGCACCAGCTGAGGCTCATCGGCCTCATCGCTTTCAGCGATCCGCCCCGCGCCGACTCAAGGCAGCTCTTGGGCGAGTTACGCGCGCTTGGCGTGCATCCGATCATGGTATCTGGCGATGCCGCGGTGACAGCCGCGACCGTGGCGCATGCAATCGGACTGGATGGCCCAGTCTGCCCGGCCGGCAAGATTCCCGACAGGGTCGCGCCCGAGGATTTTGCCGTCTACGCCGGCGTGTTCCCGGAGGACAAGTTTCGCCTAGTCAAGGCATTTCAACAACTGGGGCACGCGGTCGGCATGTGCGGCGATGGCGCCAATGATGCGCCGGCCTTGCGTCAGGCACAGATGGGTATCGCCGTTTCAACCGCGACCGATGTCGCCAAGGCAGCAGCCGGCATTGTGTTGACCCAACCCGGCCTCGGCGGGATCGTCACCTGCATCCAGGAGGGCCGTTCGGCTTTTCAACGGGTTCTTACCTACACGCTGGGCCTTCTCGTCAACAAAAGCGTCAACCTGGTCGTGCTCGGCGCTGGGCTGATCATGACCGGACACGCGGTGCTGACCCCGATGCTTCAGGCGTTGTCGATGCTGGGTGGCGATATCGTAACGATGTCGCGTGCGGCGGATCGAGCACGGCCGACGCCGTATCCGAATGCGTGGCGGGTGCGAAACTTGACCCTCGGAGCGATCCCCCTAGGCATTTTCAAGCTGACCTATTGTATCGCGGTGCTCGCGGCGGGTTGGTTTTGGCTCGGCCTCGGCGCGGATCGGATGCGTACCCTGACCTTGATCATGTTGGTATTTGCCGGCCAGGCGAACACTTACGCGCTGCGTAGCAAAGGCCCGTTTTGGAGGTCGCGCCCCGCCGGCGTAATGCTGCTGGCATCTCTGGCCAATGTGGTGTTCATCGCCGCGCTGGCGCTGAGCGGCGTGTTGATGAGCCCGCTGTCGCCACGCATCCTCGGCATGCTGGCGCTGGCGACGGTGGGCTTTGCGCTGATGATGGATTTGCTTAAGCGGCTGGTTTTCAGTTGGTTGGACGTCGATCGCCGGCCGGTTTTAGGCAAGACCCCGCCGGGCTAACGGCAGTTCACTGGGTTCGGGTTCCGCCGCCATCGCCGACGAGCACGAACGGGCCCCAGAAGATCGGATGTGCGGTCTTGGGGTCGTCCATCAGCGCGAGTTGGGCCTTCCGCAGCGCATCCGCCTTGCCGAGGAGCGGTGCTTTCGCATAATTCTGGAAAGTCAGAGTTGTCAGGCGAACCGTCGCCTCGGACTGCACAGGCCAATGGGTTGCCATCACGCTGCGGCCCCCAGCGTAGAAGAACGCCCGGGTCAATCCCGATAGGGCCTCTCCGGTCAATCCCTCGGCCCCCGCCGTGTTGCACGCCGACAGCAAGACCCAATCGGCATCGAGATGCAGGCTCGCCACCTCGCTGGCCGTCAGCAATGCGTCGCTCCCCTGTGTCGCACCGGGCGGGAGGCTCAGCACCAACGCCGGTTCGTTCTGGCATTCCAGCTGGTTTGCCAGGAGGCCATGGGTGGAAAAAGCCAAGACCTGGTAAAGTGCGAGATCGCGGGCAAGCAGGTTCGCCTTGGTCGCATCGGCACCCAGCACGATGCTGTCGGGTGCCGCACCCAGTGTCGCCGCGATGCTGCGCAGCTCCGTTTCGGTTTCGGGCAGGCCGGGGAGATCGCGTATCTCGCCGACTTCGACGGCTGTGTCGGCACGACACTGTTGGGCGAGGCGCACGAGACCACGCTGATCGCCCGGAGCACCGGTAAAGTCGGGGTCGCCAAAACCCAGGAATGGCTGGGGTGCCGCGGCTCGCTCGGGAGCTTGTCGCAGGTCGCGGAAAGTGGCG
>DASYXG010000192.1:0-3259 GCA_035935235.1 Allostellaceae bacterium | reverse complement strand
CGCAAGGCGGCGCGGGACGCTCCAGCTCATCCACTTTGACGAAATCCTGCGCGATCTCGCGCCGGAGGAGACGCGGGCTAGCCCGCTTCATTCATCAGGGGTTTGAAACCGCAGTTCGACAGCGCGTCGGCGACGCGGTTTTGGGTGGCGTCGGGGACGCGGCGGTCGGGGTTTGAGGTTGAGCCGAAGGGTTCGATCTGGGGCAGTGGCCCCGTCGGCTACGGCGGCAGCTTGGCGATCTGGCCGGCGAGCATGGTGAAGCCGGCCTGGTAGGGGTATGCGGTGGGCAAGGCGATCTTGATGCGGGTGACCATCTCGGTCACGCGCGCGGCGACCTTGATCAGGCAGAGGCGGATCGTGTCGAATTGGGCGTCGCGCCAGAACGAGGTTTTGGGAGCCAGGCCACGCAGGGTCAGGATCAGCCAATAGGCGGCGGTATGGATCAACAGCCGGAACTGGTTGGCCGTGGCTTTGTGGCAGGAGGTGCGATCCGAGGCGAGGTGCAGCTTGTGCGCCTTGATCAGGTTCTCGGCCTGCCCTCTGGCGCAATAGAGCTTCTCGTAGAGCGATTTCGGCAGCCCCGGCAGGTTGGTGACGATGAACCGGCTGTCGGCCCCCTGGGGTCCGGCCTCGACGCGGGCGATGACCCGGCGCTCGACGGTCCAGCTTTTGGCGGCGTAGCGGAAGTCGCCCCAGCGGCGGACCTTGTCGCCTTCGCCGTCGAGGCGGCCGAGGGCGGCGTCTTCGGCGAGCGGGGCGACCTGGCGCAGCAGCACCGGATTGCCGGCCAGACCGAAGATGTAGCCGATGCCCTTACGCTCGCACCATGCCATCGCCTCGGTGCGACCGTAATGGCTGTCGCCGCGCACGATGATCTCGACCGCCGGCCAGCGCGCCCGGATGCGGCCGATGACATGGCGCAATACCAGCGCCACCTCGGCCCCGTCCGGGGTCTTGCCAGGACGCAGGATGACGGCAACGGGCTTGCCGGTCGTCGCCTCGTAGATGTGGATCGGCAGAAAGCAGCGGCTGTCGTAATGCGCGTTCCACAGCGACAGTTGCTGGCCGCCGTGCACCCGGTCCTCGGTGTCGTCGATGTCGAGCAGGAGGCGCCGCGGCACCTGGGCGAAGCTGTCGCAGAACAGATCCACCATCGCCGCCATCATGCGTTTCAGCGCGGTCGGCCCGGGCAGGTTTTCCAGCCGGCTGATGGTCGGCTGCGAGCACAGGTCATCGCCGCTCTCCGGCAAGCGGCCGACCGCCATCTTGAAGGCGGGGTCGGCTTTGAGCGCGTCGCAGTCGTTGCCGTCGGGATACCCCGCCGCGATCAGCAGGGCGCGGTACCGGATCATCTCGGCAAACTGATGCACGACCCGATCGGGATCGCGCCGATCTTCAAGGCACGCCGCCAGGCGTTCGGCGATCTTGAGCCGCCCTTCGATCGCCGACAGCAGCAATATTCCGCCGTCCGAGGTCAGCCGGCCGCCGTCGAAACCGACATGCACCGGCTTGCCCGCCACCGCTGGCAAACCCGGCAAAATCCCCGTACCTTCCTCCATGGCGGGCGCGAACTCCGTTGGCCTCGGTTTGATCCGGCCTGGCAGCCAAATCATACACGAAACCAACGGTTTAATCCGCTCCCGCCGCCTCCTCCGCGCGACCCGATGAATTATTCGGGCTAGCAGGCTGCTGAAAAAGGAGGTTGCCGATTTTGCGCATTGTGCTCCCCTGGAATGGGGATGGGGGTGGCGATGCGCGGCGACGACGAGATTTGCGGCAGTCTTTTCAGCTACATAGATCTGGAGAACCGGGTCCGGTCGGATCATCCGCTGCGGGTGATTCGCAAGATCGTCAATGCGGCGCTGGCGGCGCTGTCTGGCGAGTTTGGGCGGCTGTATTCGCCGATCGGCCGCGGCTCGATCCCGCCGGAGCGGCTGATGCGTGCGCTGCTGTTGCAGGCGTTCTATTCGATCCGCTCGGAGCGGCAGTTGGTCGAGCGGATCGAGTACGACCTGCTGTTCCGCTGGTTCGTCGGGCTGGGGATCGAGGACCCGGTGTGGGATGCCACGAGCTTCACGAAGAACCGCGACCGGCTGCTCGAAGGCGAGGTTGCGCAGCAGTTTCTCGCCGCGGTGCTGGCGCAAGCCAAGGTCAAGCGCTTGTTGTCGAGCGAGCATTTCTCGGTCGATGGCACGCTGTTGGAGGCGTGGGCGAGCGTGAAGAGCTTTCGCCCGAAGAACGGCTCGGGCGAGCCGCCCGGCCCGGGGCGCAACGGCGAGCGCGACTTCCACGGCGAGCGGCGCAAGAACGACACGCACGCCTCGACCACCGACGCCGACGCCCGGCTGTTCCGCAAGGGGCCGGGCAAGGAGGCGCGGCTCTCGTTCATGGGCCATGCGCTGATGGAGAACCGCAACGGCTTGGTGGTCGGGGCGGTGGCGACCCGCGCCTCCGGACATGCCGAGCGGCTGGCCGCGCTGGCGCTGATCGAGCCCTATGCCGTGCGGCCGCGGCCGGTGACGCTGAGCGCCGACAAGGGCTACGACAGCAGCGATTTTGTCATGGAATTGCGCGAGCAGCGGGTCACCCCGCACCTGGCGCAAAACCAGAGCGGGCGACGCTCGGCGATCGACGGCCGCACCACCCGCCATCCCGGCTACGCGATCTCGCAGCGCATCCGCAAACGCATCGAGGAGGCCTTCGGCTGGGCCAAGACGGTGGCCGGGCTGCGCAAGATGCGGCATCGCGGGCTGCCCAAGGTCGATTGGCAATTCACCCTGGCGATGGCCGCCTACGATCTTGTCCGATTGCCGAAACTGCTGGCGGAGACCGGCGCGTGACCGCGCCAATCAGCCCTTGGCGGCCGCTTCCTGCCAATTCTCCCCGCCGATTGCTATCCACGGCGGCGCGGGCCAGCACCACCGCCTCCCAGACCTGGCCATCAGCGACACCGAGCCGGGTTAGGATGGCCGAGTTGCACCGTTTTTCAGCAGCCTGCTAGAGGAGCCTCCTGATGCCGAAAATCCTCGTCGTCCACGGCGCCGGCATGAACATGCGCGGCAAGGTGCAGACCGAGATCTTCGGGCCGATGACGCTGCCCGAATACGACGAGCGCATCCGCGGCTGGGCGCGCGAATTGGGCCTCGAGGTCGAGATTTTCCACTCGAACATCGAGGGCGAGGTCGTCAACCGCTTCTATCAGGCGAACGAGGAGGGCGTCGCGGCGGCGATCTTCAACCCGGCCGCCTTCGGCGCCGGC
>DASYXG010000191.1:0-12100 GCA_035935235.1 Allostellaceae bacterium | reverse complement strand
GACCGGCTCGTACTACTCGACGATCGAACCGCGCTTTGGCGAGAACCGTTTCATGCGCCACGTCGCCAGCCACTCGACCGAGATGCAGCTGGCCCTGATCGCGCTGATGCTGGGCGGCATCTTCGAGTTCTACCCGCGGCTCAAGGTGGCGTTCCTCGAAGCGCAAAGCTGGTGGGTGCCGGGCCTGCTGGGCCGGATCGAGTGGGATCTGCGCCAGCACAAGGATGCCGACGCCCCGTACTTAAAGCTCTCGCCGCAGGAATATTGGAAGCGCAACTGCTTCTCGGCGATCGAGAGCGGCGAGACAGAGGTCGGCTCGGTCGTCGAGCTGCTCGGCGGCGCCGAGAATATCTGCGTGTCGAGCGATTTTCCTCATTTCGACTCGAGCTTTCCCGACGTGTCCACGCGGGTGCTGACCAACCCCAGCATCACCCCGGATATCGGCGGCAAGATCCTCGGCGGCGGCGCCCGGCTGTATGGCTTCGGCGAGGAGGATTTCGCCAAAGCTGCCATGGCCGAAAGGCGACGCGGCAACCAGCCCGCTCCCGCTCGAGTCTGAACCCGATCGCCGTGCGCCGACGGCCGCGATGGCGCCGTCGCGCAGTGCGTGCTTGACAATCCAGGTCGGCGCGATCATTTAACTGATCGGTTACTTAACTGATGGGATTAATAGTCGTGATTCCCGACACCTTGAGCACGACGTTCGGCGCGCTCGCCGACCCAACCCGGCGGGCGATCCTGGCGCGGCTCGCAACCGGCGAGGCGTCGGTTACCGAACTTGCCGAGCCGTTTGCGATGAGCCTGCCGGCCGTATCGAAGCACCTTAAGGTGCTCGAGCGCGCCGGGCTGATCTCGCGCGGCCGCGAGGCGCAATGGCGGCCGTGCCGGCTCGCGCCACAGCCGCTCAAAGACGCGACGGATTGGCTCGAAGAGTTCCGTCGCTTCTGGGATGAGAGCCTCGACCGGCTGGCCGAGCATCTGCGCGAGGTGCAGGCAAAAGGCAAAGCGACATGAGCGACGGCCGCACGCTGGTAATCAAGCAGCTGCTCGACGCGCCGCGCGAACTGGTCTTCGCCGCCTGGGTCGATCCGGCGCAAGCGGCGCGATGGTGGGGGCCAAAGGGATTCATCACCGTATCAGCCGAGATGGACGTTCGGGTCGGCGGCGTATGGCGGCGGCGCATGCGCTCACCCGCAGGCTCCGAGCACGTGTCTCGCGGGGTCTATCGCGAGATTGCCGAGCCGGAACGGCTGGTCTTCACCTTTTCCTGGGAACAGGGCGGCGCCTCCGGCCACGGGCCCGAGACCGTCGTCACCCTGACCTTCGTCGAGCTCGGCGATGGCCGGACCGAACTGACACTGCGCCAGGAAGGTTTCGCCACCGTCGAGGGCCGCGACGACCATAACCGCGGCTGGTCGGGCGCCCTCGACCGGCTCGCCGATTACCTAGCGGAACAGATTGGCTGAGGAGAAAGGCGATGGAACATCGGATCGTGTCGCGCGCGGAATGGGTCGAGGCGCGCAAGGCGCTGCTGGCCAAGGAGAAGGAATGGACGCGGCTGCGCGACGAACTGAGCGCCGAGCGGCGCGCGCTGCCCTGGGTCCGTATCGACAAGGAATACGTGTTCGAGGGGCCGAACGGCCGCGAGACGCTAAGCGATCTCTTCGCCGGGCGCAGCCAGCTGGTCATCAAGCATTTCATGCTGGGGCCGGGATGGAAGGACCCCTGCGTCGGTTGCTCGTTCGAGTCCGACCATATCGACGGGGTGGTAATCCATCTCGAACACCACGACGTCTCCTATGTCGCGGTATCGCGCGCCCCCTACCCCGAGATCGCGGCGGCGCGGGAAGCGCATGGGCTGGCATTTCCGCTGGCTGTCGTCGTTCGACAGCGACTTCAACTACGACTTCAACGTGTCGTTCACGCCGGAGCAGATCGCCGCTGGGAAGGCCACCTACAATTACCGCGCCGGCGCGAAACCGATGGAGGAAATGTCCGGCCGCAGCATCTTCTACAAGGATGAAACGGGCGCGGTATTCCATACCTATTCGGCATTCGCGCGTGGCGGCGAGGGCATGCTCAGCACCTACGCGCTGCTCGACATGACGCCGAAGGGGCGCGCTGAGACGAAAAACGGGAACCTGACCGACTGGGTACGCCTCCATGATCGCTACGAGGTCGAGGGCGGCGCGGAATGCTGCCATAGTTAGGGCAATACCGGGGGTCACGAGACGGGATCGCGCATGAAACTCTTTTACGGTTGGGTCATTGTCGGCGCCGGGATCGTCGTCACCTGTATCGGCTTCGGCACCGCGCTGTCGCTCGGCGTGTTCCTGCAGCCGATGTCGGTGGCGACCGGCTGGTCGCGCGCCAGCATCTCGGCGGCGGCGATGATCGACTTCCTGTGCATGGGCGTCGCTTCGCTGTTTTGGGGCGCGCTGTCGGACCGGATCGGCACGCGGCTCGTGGTGATTTCGGGTGGCGCATTGCTTGGTCTCGGACTGGTCATCGCGAGCCGCGTCGAGACAATCGCGCAATTCCTCCTCGCCTTCGCCGTCGTTGGCGCGGCGGCGGGAAGTTTCTACGCGCCGCTGACCGCGACCGTCACACGCTGGTTCACTCAGCATCGCAGCCTTGCGGTCGCCTTGGTGTCGGCGGGGATCGGTCTCGGTTCGACGACCATCGCACCGCTCGCGCGCTGGATGATCACCAGCTACGACTGGCGCACCGCGCTGTTCACGCTCGGAGTCATCGCCTGGGTGCTGATCGTCTCCGCCGGGATGTTGGTGCGAAAGCCACCCGTCATGACGCAATCCGCCGGCAGGGGCGGCGCGAGCGCCGAGCGGGAATTCACCGTGGCGCAGGCGTTGGCGACGCCACAATTCGCGGCCATCGGGCTGACGCATTTCGCCTGCTGCGTGGCCCATTCGGGGCCGATCTTCCACATGGTGACCGACGCGATCGATTGCGGCATCACGCCGATGGTGGCCGCGACGGTGATCGGGGTCGCCGGCCTCTCCTCGGTCGGCGGCCGCGTGCTCTGCGGCCTGCTCGCCGACCGCTTCGGCGCCAAGGAGACGCTGGTTGCCGGGTTGATGGTTCAGGCGACCGCGATCAGCCTCTATTTGTTCGTGCGCGACATCAGCGCGTTTTACGCGTTGAGCGTGATGTTCGGCCTGGCTTATGGCGGGATCATGCCGCTCTACGCGACACTGGTGCGCGAGTATTTCGGCGCCAAGATCATGGGCACGGTGTTTGGCGCGGTGGCGATGCTCTCGACCATCGGCATGGCGGTGGGGCCATGGGCCGGCGGCTGGATCTACGACAATCTCGGCGGCTATTTCTGGCTCTACATCGCGTCATGTGCGATCGGCCTCGGCGCGGTGGCGATCGCCGCGACTTTCCGGCCGCCCGAGGCGCGCGCATTGCTGCAGCCGGGGCTCGCTTCAGGGAATTAGGATGCCGGCGCTACAACATGCGCCGCGCGATCAAGTGGAAGATGTGCCAGTGCTTGGCCTCGCCGAGCTTGGTCTTGCCCGGGTGGTCTTCCTCTTCGAGTTCGAGGACATCAAAGCCGCGCAGCAGTCGCTCGACCTCGTCGCGGGCGTGAAAATTCATCCCGCTTTCCGGCGTGTTCCAGCTGTCGTTGAGTCCGAAAAGCTGCCCGGTGAAAAGACCACCGGGCTTCACCGAGCCGAGCAACGCGGCAAACACCGCGGCGAAATTTTCGCGCCTGATGAAGGGCAGCGAGAACTCGGCATTGACAAGGTCGTAGGCGCGTGCCGGATATGCGAAATCCTCGAAGCGCGACAAGACAAAGGTCACGCGGTCCGGCGGTAGCTCTTCCGCTGCCTTCTGCGAAGCCGGCGCGGAATCGAGCGCTGTGACATGCGCAAACCCGGCCGACAGTAGGTATTTGGTCGCGTTGAGCGCCCCAGCGCCAGCATCGAGCGCGTGGTCCTTGGTTACGGTGAGCGCGGCGGCGCGCATCAAAAGCGGGCGCGGCGGGTCAAAGCGGCGCGCCGCGATATAGGCGGCGAAACGCTCGGATCGGTTGCTCTCGGTCTGCGGCGCCGGCATCGCTCGGTCTCCCTGTCGCGTGCCGGCGATTATCGTCTGGCGCTATTCGGTGTCGAGACCGAGATCGAGGATCGGCGCGCTGTGTGTGATCCAGCCCGACGAGATGAGGTCGACCCCGGCGGCCGCGATCGCCGGCGCGGTTTCGCGGGTGATCCGGCCCGAGGCCTCGGTGATCGCTCTTCCCGCCACCATATCGACCGCGCGGCGCAAGGTCGGTGGGTCCATGTTGTCTAGCAGCACCGCGTCGATGCCCTCGTCGAGCGCCTCAGCGAGCTGATCCAAGGTATCGACCTCGAGCTCGATCTTGACCAGGTGGCCGGCGGCCGCTTTCGCGCGGCGCAGCGCCGGCCGCACACCGCCCGCCATCGCGACGTGGTTGTCCTTGATCAGCATCGCGTCGTCGAGGCCGAAGCGGTGATTGGCGCCGCCGCCAAGCCGCACCGCCTCCTTTTCGAGGATGCGTAGCCCCGGCGTAGTCTTGCGGGTGCAGACGATCTTGGCCTTGTGGCCCTCGATCGCGTCGGCGAGCTGGCGCGTCGCCGTCGCCACGCCCGACAGCCGGCACAAGAGGTTGAGCGCGGTGCGCTCGGCCGCCAGCACAGGACGCGCCGGGCCGCTGATGCGGGCGACGGCTTGGCCACGCTCGACGCGGGCACCATCCGCGCACAACCGCTTCAGTTCCAGCGCCGGATCGAGCAGCTCGAACGCGATCAGCGCCGCGTCGAGCCCGGCCAAAGTGCCCGGCTGACGCGCGGCGATGACCGCGTCGATGCGTGCGTCGGCCGGCACGACCGCGTCGGTCGTGATGTCGCCGGCGCGACCGAGATCCTCGGCCAGCGCGGCGCGGACAATCGGTTCGACGAGAAGCCGGATCATGGTTCAGCCCAGTTCGAGCATGCGCTCGACGGCGCGGCGCGCCGGCGCCGCGATCTCGGTCGGCACGATCACCTCGTGGCTCATGGTTTCGAGCGCGTGGCGGATATTGCCGAGGGTGATCCGCTTCATATGCGGGCAGAGGTTGCAGGGCCGCACGAAGTCGAGGTCGGGATATTGCACCGCAACGTTGTCGCTCATCGAGCATTCGGTCAGCAGGACGACGCGGGCCGGGCGCTCCTGCCCGACATAATCTGCCATCGCCGCAGTCGAACCGGTGAAGTCGCATTCGGCGACGACCTCGGGCGGGCATTCGGGGTGCGCCAGTACCACGACGCCAGGATGGCTGGCCCGCAGCTCGCGGACGTCGTCCGCGCTAAAGCGCTCGTGGACCTCGCAATGACCCTTCCAGGCGATGATCTTAACCTTGGTCTGCGCCGCGATGTTGCGGGCGAGATACTCGTCCGGGATCATGATGACCTCGGGGCTGCCGAGCGCCTCGACGATCTTCTTGGCGTTTCCCGAGGTGCAGCACACATCGCTCTCGGCCTTCACCGCCGCGGAGGTGTTGACGTAGGTGACGATCGGCACGCCAGGATGCTTGGCGCGCAGCAGCCGCACATCCGCGGCGGTGATCGACTCTGCGAGCGAGCAGCCGGCCTTCAGATCTGGGATCAGCACGGTCTTCTCGGGATTGAGCAGTTTCGCCGTCTCGGCCATGAAATGGACGCCGGCGAGGACGATCACGTCGGCGTCGGTGCGTGCCGCCTCGCGCGCCAGCGCCAGGCTGTCGCCGACGATATCCGCCACGGTGTGGAAGATGTCGGGGGTCTGGTAGTTATGCGCGAGGACGACCGCGTTCCGCTCGCGCTTCAGCTTGAGGATCGCCGCGATGTCCTCGGCGAGGACCGGCCACTCGAACGCCGGCACATGCTTCTCGACCCGATGGTAGAGCTCGGGGAGCGGCAGGTTGGGGCGGGCGCTGGGGGTTGCGGGTTGCAGCACGGCTTCCTCCTTATACTCAATCTGAGCATTTCTTGGGTCTGGAAAAGCCGGACGGGAGGTCAAAGCCGTCCGGCGCTGGGTTATGCTAGTTATGAGAATAAGTCGTCGGCGCGCCGCGTCAAGTCCCCTATACGCCATTTTCAGGCATGGCGGCTCAACGCGACTGTCGCGCGCCAGCGCCGGCCGATACCCATTAGGGTTTTGCTAACCATTGATTTTGCGACGCTTTTAAGGAATTCGGAACTCTCGCGCCGTAAGGTCGTTGGCAACCCTGGGTGGGACAGGTTCCGGAGAAAGTGACGATGAAGCTCATCATGTTGCCGGTGCTGTTGTCCGTCGCCTTTATCGGCTTCGAGCATCGCGGCGAGATCGTGGATCAGTATCGCGCCGCCTATCCGTCCGATCCGGCCAAGCGGGAAGCCCTGGAGCAATGCGCGCACATTGATCAGAGCTTTAATCGCCTGGATATGATCGATCGGGATAAATGCTACAAGGCGATCTTGGCGCGGGTTCCGGCCGCCGCCGCCGCGCCGGTCGTTGCGGCCCCCGGCCCTTCTTTCGCGCAGAACCCCAGTCATCTGCCCGGTAACGACATTCGACGCCAAGAGGCGAACGATCACTATCGACTGGCGCAAATCGTTGGGGCGGCCTCAATCGTACCCCCTTCCTATCCCGCGCCGCGCAATAAGGCGAACCCGTAAAATAGATTCAGAGCGCGACGCCGCCTAGGGCCATTCGTCTTCCCGGACGCAGGCGCAGGCCGGGCGCGGGGCGCTCAAGCAGCACCTCGGGGCGGAAGCGCACCAGGCGCGCCGGGCGGCCGCCAGTCGCGGCGCTGATTTCGCCGGTTTCCTCGACCAAACCTTGTTGCTCGACCAGGCGGCGAAAGTTCTGCTTGTGCAGCCTGACGCCCGACAGCGCCTCGACCGTGCGCTGCAGCTGCGACAGGGTGAAGGCGGGCGGCATCAGCTCGAACACGACCGGTCGGTATTTGATCTTGCCGCGCAGCCGGCCCACCGCGGTCGCGAGTATGCGGCGATGGTCGACCGCCATCTCGACCCCGGTACCTGACGATTCCGCCGCTTCGCCGCGGTCGCGCCTTGCTTCGGCGACGAGGCCGGCCTCATAAAGCAGCTCGTAACGTTCGAGGACCAGTTCCTCGTTCCATGACGCGGCTTCGAGGCCGAAGGCGACCTGGCTGCGCACCTCGCGCAGCCGCGCTTCGGCCTCGTTCGGCGCCGCCGCGGTCCAGCCGGCGAGCCCCTTCTCGATCGGCGCCAGGCTCGGCGGTCTGCCATCGCGCCAATCTTCCCACGGGAAATAGCGGTAGCAGCTCTGCCACACCGCCTCGGCCGAGCCAGCCGGACGCATCTCGCGCACAAGCGCGAGATAAGCGACGGTAAGCGCCGGGTCCTCGACCACGCCGGCGCCGACCAACCGGTCGCGGTCGCCAAAGGTGTAGAGCTGTTCGACATAGCCGAGGCGTTGGCTCGTCTGCCGCTCGACCCAGGTTCGCAGGCCGATTTCCAGGGTGCGGTGCTCGGCCTCGAGCGGGCCGGCCGGCAAGGCGTCGGCGGCCGCACCCTGGCGAATCGTCAGCACCCGCGGCTCGTGTTCGCTGGCGGCGACGATAACCGCGCCAAGGCCGATCGACAGGCTCCGTGCCGACAGCGCCGCACCGCGCCGGGAGGCGGGCATTCCCGTCCCCGGCTTGCGCCGTATTGCGGCTACCGTTCCGCCTCCCATTTTCACCAACTGTCCGGACCTGGGCCGTTTGGCGGCATCGTATCACGAGATCCGTGACGCTCGCGCGGCAGGCGACGACTCGGCCGGCGGTCGACAGCGGGTCTCGTCCGCTTGTCATATCCAGCGATTATGATACGGTCGCACGAAACTGGAGGTGGAGATGAAGAAGATCTCGATCGTTTTGGCGGCAGCAGCAATTTGCATCTTCGGCCGTAGCGGCGTCTCGGCAGCGGCGGACAACTACTACTCCTGCGTGCGCGAATCCGTAGCGCCGTGCGAACGTATTCGCGATGACTGGGAGAGCTGCCATCAGCTTTATGTCGATATCCTCGACATGTGCCGCAGCCTCTATCCCGCTCCTAAGAAGAGCCACCGCTGACGATCGCTGGCCGCCAGTCGCCGCACTCGCGGCGGCTGGAGGCTCTTTCCGCCGTCAGCCGGCGGTGATGTGGCTGCGAAAGGTGAGCGGGTCTCCGATCATCCGGATCGGCTCCAGGCTGCCGCCGGTCCCGCGCACGATGATGGTGCCAAAGTCGAAAATTCGGCCCAGCACCGATTGATCGACATCGACGCTTTCTACCTTGCTGCGGTTCATCTCCAGCGTGTGGCGAGAGAGCACGCCCGATTTGTAGATGACCCGCCGGTCGGTGACGGCGAGCTCGGTGGTCGTCCGGCGAATGAGCGCCGGAATCCCGGAAGCCAATCCGAAAATCGCGGCGAACGCCGCAAGCGCCTCACCGCCCCGGCGCAGATCGCCGTCGAGGCTTAGCGCAGCGATGAGCAAAGCGATCGCCGCGGCGAACCAAAGCATGGCCGGAAGAAAAATGACCGAGTGAAGCCGGGCCATATGGGTAACGGTCTCGCCGGGTTGCAAAACCCGCCTGACGTAGTTCATGACATACGGCCTCGCCTCCCCGATCGCCTATCGCCAGCACACGGCCGAGCAATCTCGTTCTAACCCACCTCAAACAGCAATCACGACGATTTGTGCCTTCACCTGCAGTTTCGTGTCACTAATTTTGCGACACCGCATCAATAGCTGCCAGGCGTGGGCGGAGACGGACGCGCGGCCGGGTTAGGGCAACTCCACGGGAAACGGGGTGCGCTGGAGGCGCATGGATCAAGTCCGGCCAAAGGCATTAAGGTGACCTCGCCCGCCCATGAACACGCTCGCCCTAAAGCTCACGGTGACTCCGGTGCTGATCCTGCTGGCGAGCCTTGCCAGCCGGCGCTGGGGCGAATCGATCGGCGGCTGGTTTGTCGGACTGCCGCTGACTTCCGGGCCGGTGTGTTTTTTCCTGGCGCTCGACGAAGGACCCGAGTTCGCCGCCATGGCCGGGCTCGGCTGCCTCGCCGGCGCCGCGGCGGAAGCCGGGTTCTGCATCGCCTATGGCCGAGTCGCGCGGCATGCGGGTTGGCCGGTGGCGCTCAGCGTTGCCAGCGTCGCCTTTGTCGCCGGCGCCGCCGTACTCAGCGCGGTTGCGTTGCCGCTTTGGCCGCTGGCCTTTCTGGTTTGCGCCGCGCTGACGCTCGCCCTATGGCTGCTGCCGTGGTTGAGGCGCGGCGACGCGCGGCTGCCGGGGCTGCCGGGGCTGCCGGGGCTGCCGCCCTGGGACATCCCGGCGCGGATGATCGTCGCAACGTCGCTGGTGCTGGGGCTGACTGCGCTGGCGCCCTTTGCTGGACCGCGCCTGAGCGGCCTCCTCGCGACCTATCCGGTGTTCGCCGCGGTGCTCGCCGTGTTCGGCCAGCATGGCGGCGGTGCCGCGGCCGCGATCCAGGTGCTGCGCGGGCTGCTGACCGGGCTTTTCGCCTTCACCGGTTTCTTCGCGGCGCTCACCCTCGGTCTACCGTCGCTGGGCATCGCCGCCGGATTCGCTCTCGCGACGATGGTCGCATTGGCGATCCAGGCCGCCTCGCTGCGCCTCCTCCGCCGCGCCTAGCCCTCGGCTAGCAGCACCCGGCCGGTGGAGTTGGCGAGGCGAATCTTCAGCGCCTCCTGGTATTCGGGCGAGTTGTACCAGCGCTTTGCCGCTTCGGTGTCGGGGAATTCGATGACGACGATCCGCGCCGGCTCCTTTGATCCTTCGATCAGCTCTGCCTTGCCCCCGCGGATGACGAATTTGCCGCCATACTGGGCGACGCTCGCGCCGGCGAGCGGCCGATAGCTCTCGTATCCCGCGGGATTGGTGACCTCGACCTCGGCGACGATGTAAGCGGGCATAAAATTCCTCCTGATCAAGTGTCGCGTCATAATGGGGCGGCGTTGTCTGTGGCGAAAGCCTCTGGCATGCTGCTGTGAGCGGAACGAGGCGCCGCGCCAGATGGGGGAGAGGCGATGGAGATCGGGGCGGGCAGCGGCAAACCGGCGCTGGCTCCGCTATGGCCGGAACGCCCCGCCCGTCTGCAAGCGCTGCGGCAATTCTTTGCCGCTGGGCCGGTCGCCTGCCCCTACATCGCCGGCCAGGCCGAACGTAAGCTGATCGTCGAGCTCTCCGGCGCTGCGGCCGCCGATTTCTACGACGAGCTGTCGCGCGCCGGGTTTCGCCGCAGCCAGGGTTTCGCCTACCGCCCCGCCTGCCCGCAATGCCGGGCCTGTGTGCCGGTACGGATCGCGGTCGAGCGCTTCGCCCATAAAAGCTCGACCCGGCGGGTGCGCAACGCCAACCGCAATCTGTCGGGAAAACTGACCGCAGCGCGCGCCTCGCCGGAGCAATATCAGCTCTTCACCGCCTACCAGCGCTCGCGCCACCGAGATAGCGACATGGCGGCGATGACCTATGCCGACTACCGCAGCATGGTCGAGGACACGCCGCTGCGCACCGTCGTCGCCGAGTTCCGCGACGGCGCCGGCACGCTGGTCGCCGCCTCGCTGCTCGACCGGCTCGATGACGGAGTCTCGGCGGTCTACAGCTTCTACGATCCAACCGACATGCGCCGCAGCCTCGGCACCTGGAGCATCCTTTGGCTGGTCGAGGAATGTCGCCGCCAGGGCCTGCCCTATGTCTATCTCGGCTACTGGATCGCCGAGAGCGCGAAGATGGCCTACAAGGCGCGCTTCCCGGCAATCGAGCGTTTGTCCGAGGCGGGCTGGGTCCCGCTCTAAACTTCCAGCCCTGTCATTGCCAGCGTAGCCGGCGCTCCTCGGAATGACAGCAGGGGTTTGGCGATGACCATCGGCATCCTGCAATCGACCTTGTTCGGCGATCTCTTCGGCACCGCGGCGATGCGCGAGGCCTTCGGCGAACCGGCGCTGATCCGCAATTGCGTCGCGGTCGAGGCGGCGCTGGCTCGCGCGCAAGCACGGCTCGGCATCGTGCCGCCGGAGGCCGCGACGGCGATCTCACAAGCAGCAGAGGCGATCGTCTCGGGCCGCGAGCCGCTCGACACGGAGCGGCTCAAGCGCGAGACCGCGACGGTTGGGTTCCCGATCCTGCCGCTGGTGGGCCAGCTGTCGGAGCACGCGGGCGAGGCCGGACGCTGGCTGCATTGGGGTGCCACCACCCAGGACATCATCGACTCGGCTGTCGTGCTGCAAATCCGCGAAGGGCTGTCGCTGATTGACGCCGAGCTGACGGTTCTGCGCGGGCACCTCGCCGCGCTCGCCAAGAAACACCGTGACACCCCGATGCCCGGCCGCACCTTCTTCCAGCAGGCGCTGCCGGTCACCTTTGGCTACAAGGCGGCGGTGTGGCTCTCCGCGTTCGACCGCCACGCCCAGCGACTCGCCGAAGTGAGCAAGCGGGTATTGGTGGCGGAGTTCGGCGGCGCGGTCGGCACCCTGGCCTCGCTCGGCAGTGGCGACGAAGCACTGCGCACGGTTGGGGAACTGGCGCGCGAACTCGGCCTCGGCGAACCGACGATCACCTGGCATGTCGCCCGCGACACCATCGCGGAAACGGTCCAATTTCTCGCCCTGCTCGGCGGCAGTTTGGCCAAGATCGCCGAGGACGTGATGCTGATGTCGGCCACCGAGTTCGGCGAGGCGGCGGAGCCGTTTGAGGCCGGGCGCGGGTCGAGTTCCACCATGCCGCAAAAGCGCAACCCGATCTCCTGCGGGGTCATCGTCGCGGCGGCGCGGGCGTTGCGTCAGCAGGCCGGGCTGGCGCTCGACGCGATGGTCAATACGTTCGAGCGCAATGCCGCCGCCTCGCACCTCGAATGGATCGCGGTGCCGGAGGCGTTTGGCTACGCCGCCGGCGCGCTGCACCAGACCGTGTTCCTCACCGGCGGACTGATCGTCGATTCCGGTGGCATGGCGAAGAACCTCGCCCTCACCCACGGGCTCATCGTCGCCGAGGCAGTGATGATGGGTTTGGCGCCGGTCATCGGCCGCAATGAGGCGCACGACCTCGTCTACGATGCATGCCGCGCGGCGATCGAGCGTGACCGGCCG
>DASYXG010000190.1:0-3221 GCA_035935235.1 Allostellaceae bacterium | reverse complement strand
CGGGTTTGTCGCCGAGGCCTTGAAGGGTCAGCGCCGACGCGGCGCGCTGGTTCTCTTGGCCATTCCGCTCGTAGCCCTTCCATTGCTGATCGCGACGGGTCTGCCCTGTGCGGCGCTGGCGCGGGTGGGGCTGGCATGGCCCGAGGCCCGGTTTCTGGCGAGCGGGCCGCTGGCGTTTAATCTCGGTGTCTATGTGCCGGCCAGCCTGGTTTCGAGCGAGTGGGCGCTGCACGCCTTCAGCGCCGCGGTATTCGCGCAGATCATGCATTACGCGGCGGTGATCCTCTTGCTGCCGCGTCTCGCGGGCGAAACGCCGGCGCGATGGCCATGGCGAGGGCTGGCGGCAGGCATTGCTGTCGCCGCAGCGGCGATGGCGCTGATCTTCTTCGCCGATTATGGGCTGGCGCGGCAGCTTTACGGGTTGGCCGCGCTGGTGCACTCGTGGGTCGAGATACCGGTCTTGCTGATGGCGCTGGGCGGGATCGGTGCGGCTCAGGTGAAGATCGCGTAGTACAGCAGCCCGGCGGCGGTGGACGCCGCGTTGGCGATCAGCGAGGCGAGTAGCGAACGGCGCCACGACAGCGGGACGATGAGGCGATAGGCGATGCTCTCGGCCAACACCACGCCGCTCTCGACGAGCGCCACCGCGCCGGCATAGCCGATCGGGTCTTCGAGCCGCGGGATGGCATACCAGACGAGGGGGTGGGTGATCAGCGTTCCGGCGGTCGCCGCCAGCGCCGCGCGGACCCCACCACCCCAGCGCAACCCTCGGACCAGGACGAAAGCCAGAACCGCCTCGATCGCGATCGACAGGGCCAGGGCGGCGATTTGGGTCATCGGGAATTGGCCTCGCGGGAAAAGCGGCGCAGGATAGGGGCTGGCGAATTGGAAGGAAGCCACCATTGCGCATTGCCGTCGCCATCGCTGCGCTGGTGTCCGGGCTGATCGCGGTCGCGTCGGCGCGCGGCGATATTCCGCCGGCACCGGGCGAGCAGGAACGCGGCCTGCTGATCTTGATCGAGCGCGCCAACCATCCTTGCGGCAAGGTCGACTCTTACCGGGAAACCAGCGGGAGCGACGTCGATGCCTATATCAGTCAGGGGCTCGAGCCCTTTATCGTGACCTGCACCAGCGGCAAGACCTTTCTGGTCGCGGTGCCGAAGCGGCGGCCAGGCCCGCCGCTGCTCGACCCGAGCGGCAAGCCGGTTCCCTATCCCGATCCGGTGGTCAAGGAAATCAGCCGGTAGCTACCGGCTCATTCGCCGTCGTTTCCGACAGACCCCGGCAACCTCGTGTCGCGTTTCGCGTTTCCGCTTGAAATCGCCGGACATCGAGCCTAAGCCGCCGGTCCGTATTCTTTAACGTCATGCGGGGAAGGGCGGCGATTGAACGCGACTCTCACCCTCATCGATCTCGCTGGCACGATCGCGCTCCTTTTGTGGGGCGTGCACATGGTGCAGACCGGTATTCAGCGCGCCTTCGGACCCCATCTGCGCCGCATTCTGGGGCGCGCGTTTGGCGACCGCTTCCGCGCCTTTGCCGCCGGGTTCGGGGTCACCGCGATCCTGCAGAGCAGCACCGCGACCGGGCTGATGGCCGCGAGCTTCGCCGCTGGCGGGCTGGTCGATCTGGTGCCGGGCCTGGCAGTGATGCTTGGCGCCAATCTCGGCACGACCCTCATCGTCCAAGTGCTGTCGTTTGATATCGCGAAAGTCGCGCCGCTGTTTGTGCTGATCGGGGTGGTGCTGTTCCGCCGCGGCACGCAATCGCGCCCGCGCGATCTCGGCCGGGTGGCGATCGGGCTTGGTCTGATGCTGTTCGCGCTGCAACAGCTGCTGACACTGATTACCCCCTATGAGGATGTGCCGAGCCTGCGGCTCCTGCTCGGCGCCATAGCAACGCAGCCGTTGATCGACGTGATCCTCGCCGCGATCGTGACCTGGGCGGCGCATTCGAGCGTCGCGATCGTGCTGCTCGTCGTCTCGTTCGCGGCAAAGGGTGTGGTGCCGCCGGAAGCGGCGTTCGCGTTGGTGCTCGGCGCCAATCTCGGCACCGCGCTCAACCCGCTCCTCGAAGGCGCGATCGGCGGCGACCCGGCGGCGAAGCGACTGCCGGTCGGCAACCTCGTCAACCGGGTGATAGGCGTCGTGCTGGCGCTGGCGCTACTCGACCCGATCAGCCGCTTCATGGTGACGATCGATCCGGATGCGGCGCGTTCGGTCGCTGATTTCCATACCCTGTTCAACCTGGCGACAGCGGTGTTGTTTCTCCCGGCGCTGGGCCCGTTCGCGCGACTCCTGGCCAAGGCGATGCCGGCGCGAGCGGCCACGGCGGACCCGTCGCGGCCGGTCTACCTCGACGAGAACGCGCGCGAGCTGCCGTCGATTGCGCTGGCGGGTGCGGCGCGCGAGGCGCTGCGCATGGTCGACGTGCTCGCCGAGATGCTGCGCGGGGGCGGTGACGGGCTTGACCGCGGCGACCGCAAGGCGCTCGCCGAGACCAAGCGGCTCGATACCGTGCTCGACCGGTTGAATGGTGCGATCAAGGAGTATCTGGCCGCGCTCGAACCGGACACGCTCGGCGCCGACGATGACCGGCGCCTGCTGGAGATCCTCGCCTTCGCCACCAACCTCGAACACGCCGGCGACATCGTCGCGCGCGGCCTCGTCGGGTTGGCAACGAAGCGGCTGCGCCGGGGGTTGGCCTTTTCGGAAGAGGGCGAGGCCGAAATCCGCGCCATGCTGGACCGGCTCGACGGCAATCTGCGCACCGCCGCGGCGGTGTTCATGACCGAAGATGCGCGGGCGGCCCGGCGCCTGCTCGCCGAGGAGGAGGTGTTTCGCGACCTCGAGGCGCGGGCCACCGAAGGGCATTTCGCCCGTATCAGAGCGGGCCGGGTCGAGAGCCGCGAGACCAGTGCGCTACACCTCGATGTGCTGCGCGACTTGAAGCGCATCAACGCGCATTTGGTCGCCGCTGCAGACCCGGTGCTCGACCGCGCCGGCGAGCTGTTGCCGAGCCGCCTACGCCGCGAGGCGGCGGAAGAGCCTTAGGGTAGACGGTGCCGCCCAGGCCGCGCCTCGGCGGGTCTGGCCGTGGCCCGGCGGATGGCAGGCGGGCCTGCTCCGCTTGCCATCCGCCGAGGCCATTTCCGGCGGACGCTTGTTTAGTCCTATTCACCGCCTAGTCCCGGTTTGCCGGGCGATCGTTGCTTCCGTGCG
>DASYXG010000189.1:0-3792 GCA_035935235.1 Allostellaceae bacterium | reverse complement strand
AAGCGCAGCGCCAGCAGCGGCGACATGCCCTCGATCGGGCTCGCCGGGCTGTCGCCACGCAGCCAGGCCGCGACATACGCCCCGAATTCCGCCGGCGGCAGTCCGCTCAAGCCCACCGTGCTGCGCGCCCGCTCGGTGCAGGATTGCGCGTAGAGTGGCGCCAGCGCCCGCATTTCGGCTTCGAACGCCTCGGCCGGCGCCGGACCCGATGGCGGCTTCCACGTCGGATCGGCCGCCTCGCGCGGGTCGTCGTCCGGGAAATCGACGATCCGCACCGGCCCCCCGCCTTCGACCAGCATGCCCAGCGCCGTCACGATCACCCGCTTCTGAAATGCCGGGTCGCTCGGCGGGCCGATCGGCCGGCCCAATTCGAACGGCACCCACAATGCCCGCGGCGGCCGCGTGTTCTCGGCCTGTGGTCGCACCAACGCGATCGCGACGCTGGCGATACCCTCTTCCTCGAGATAATGCCCCAGCGCGCTCACGGCGCGCGTGCAGAGCGGTCAAACCGAGGTGAGCAGAACCGCGTCGACGTTGTCGGCCTTGAGCTTGCCGGCGACTTCCTTGGCGCCCTCGACCATCTGCACCGGGTCGGTCGCGCCCATGAACGAAAAGTGCGTCGCCGCCACCGAGCCGATCGCTCCCTCAGCCGCCAGCTCGTTGAGCCGGTCGAGCGGGAACACGACGTTCCAGTCTTCCTGGAACCCGGTGCGATCGAAATTGATCGAGATGTGGCTGCACAACAACTCGTTCGGCTCCGTCGTGCTCGGGATCGCCCGATAATCCGCGTCGCGCCCGCGGAACACCCGGTCGCCGCGCACCACCAACCCAGCCGACGAGACGATCGCCACCCGTCGTTTGGCAAGCGGCTTCCCCTCGACCCAAGGCGTCGTCTTGAAATCGGGACACTCCAGCTCGGCGAGGCGCTTCGCCATCGCCGCCGGCAACCTCTCTAGGCGCATCGCCTGCTCCTTCCGCAAATTCTCCGGCTAGTCTAGCCGGGTCAGTTGCGCGCAGGTACGCCTTTTTCGCCGAGGTCCCAATAAATGCCGGTCATCACCTGCAACGCCTCGCGCGCGACCGGGGCGAGCATGTGTTCGTTGGGCGCGTGCTGCGAGCACGAGGCATAGGAATGCGGGACCCAGATCGTCGGCAGGCCGAGGTCGCTGGCGAAGATGTCGTTGGGCAGCGAGCCGCCGAGATTGGGCAGGATCGCCGGCCGCTTTCCCGTGGTCTGGGCGATCGACGCCGCGGCCCAGCGCACCCAGTCATGGTCGGGGTCGAGCCGCGTCGCCGGAAAATAGGCCTTCTTCCACGGTTCGATCCGCACCATCGGAAAGCCGTGCGCGTCGAGATGGCGGCGTAGCGCCGGCATGAACTCCTCGGGGTCGACTCCGACGACAAACCGGATCTGGCAGGTCGCGGTCGCCTTGGGCGGGATCGCGTTAACTGGGTTCTCCGGATTGCCGGTGGTGAAGGCCAGCACCTCGAAGCTGCACCAGCCAAACACCTTTTCGCTCGGGGTGAGGCCGGGCTCGCCCCAATCGGGGTCGATCTCCGGCGCGTCCTCGCCGCCCTCCACCGTGCAGTCGGCCAACGCCATCCGCACCGAATTGGGCATGCTCGCCGGCTTCCATTCTTTGATCTTGATCGCGCCCTTGTCGCTGGTGATCGAGGCCAGTGCATGCGCCATGATCACCCCGGGATTGGCCAGCAACCCGCCCCAATTCCCCGAATGGTGCCCGCCCTCGCGCAAATCGCAGACCAGGTCGAAATTCATTGCCCCGCGCGCGCCGAGAAAGATCGTCGGCCGCTCGGGCGCGAGGCGCGGCCCGTCCGAGGCGATCAGCACATCGGCGGCGAGCCGCGCTCTCTCGTCGCGGCAGATCTCGCGCAGGCCCGGCGACCCGATCTCCTCGCCGGTCTCCAGCAGCAGGATCGAATTGAAGCCCAGCCGGCCCCGCGTCTTCAGCACGCATTCCATCGCCGCGAGATTGATCGAGTGCTGGCCCTTGTTGTCGGCAGTCCCTCGGCCGTAGAGCCGGTCGCCCTGCCGGGTCAGCGCCCAGGGCGACAACCCCTCGCGCCATTGCGGCTCCAGCCCGCGGATCACATCGCCATGCCCGTAGCCCAGCACCGTCGTCGCCGCGCCGTCCTCGCGCCGCTCGGCGATCAGGATCGGCCCGCCGCGCACGGGATTATCGAAAATCCGCGCCTCAAAGCCGAGCCGCTGCAAGCTCGGAGCGATCTCGTCGCCGAGATAGGACATCAGCACCGGCCCGCTGCCCTCGACCTGGCTTTCGGTCGGGATCGCGACGCGGCGGGCGAGATCGGCGGCAAAGCCGCCCTCGTCGAAATAGGCTGCGGCGGCGGCAATCGCGGCGGCGCGGGTCATTCGGCCTCCCCTGTGGAAGGCGCGCAGCTAAGCAGGATTTGGCTACCGCCTCAATGGCGCGTACCGGTGCCGGTTACCGGCGTCCACGACGGCGGATCGCTCGCCGGAAAACTGTCTTCCGAGGCAATGCCAACTGCGTTCGACTCGCGGCGCGCGCGAGCAGCTCGCCGCGTCGCCGCCGGAACCTTGGCCTCGGCACGCCCCGCTCGCTCGCAATTCAGCGCCGCGGCGATCAATCCGCCGAGGCAACCGGCGACAATCGGCAGCCTCAGCCCGCGAAACGCGATCGCCGTGCCGATGGCCGCGAGGCCGATCTGCCCGATGAGCGGAAATCCCGCGTTGCGCGCGTCGTCGGCCATGGCCTCTCCTTCGAGCCGGATAGCTCCTGGCTGGCGAACAAGGCGGCCGTGTCGCGGGTTCCCGCTAGCACCGAGGTTGAATTTGTCCAACCTCCGCCCCAGTTTGCGGCATAATGCGGTGGGGTGAAGTGCGGTTCGCGCGTGGTGGGGTTCGGGCAATGGGTGCGCTAGGCGCTGCGGCCTTTGGGCCGGCGGTCGGCGATGGCTGACCCGCCGCTGCGCGTCGATCCGTCCGACCGGGGCCCGAGTTCCGGCCCGCGACGACGCAAACGCCCCAACTCACCACCGGCGCGCCGCCCGGCGAAACGCGGCCGTGGCGGCGGGGTTCTCGGCGGCCTCCTCAAGCTTGGGCTTCTCGTATTTCTGTGGGGGTTGATCGTCGGCGGCGTGGCGCTGACCTATTTCGCCCTCACCCTGCCCGACACCAATCAACTCACCGTCGCCGAACGGCGCCCGAGCGTCACCATCCTCGCCAACGACGGCAGCACCATCGCCACCTTCGGCGATCTGTTCGGCCAGCCTCTGACTCTGAAGGAAATGTCGCCCTGGCTGCCGAAAGCGGTGATCGCCACCGAGGACCGCCGCTTCTACAGCCATTTCGGCATCGACCCGATCGGGCTGGGGCGCGCCCTCTTCACCGATCTGCGAGCCGGCCATCTCGTCCAGGGCGGCAGCACGATCACCCAGCAGCTCGCCAAGACGGTCTTTCTGACCCCCGAGCGCTCGCTCACGCGAAAGGTGCGCGAGGCCCTGCTGGCGGTGTGGCTCGAACGTCATTTCACCAAGGACCAGATCCTCGAAATCTATCTGAACCGGGTCTATCTCGGCGCCGGCACCTATGGGGTCGATGCCGCGGCGCACCGCTATTTCAACAAGTCGGCGGCCAAGCTGAACCTGTACGAGAGCGCGGTCATCGCCGGGTTGTTGAAGGCGCCGACCCGGTTCAACCCGACCCGCGACAAGCAGGCCGCCGCGGCGCGCGCCGCCCAGGTGCTCGATCGCATGGTCGAAAACGGGACCATCGACCAGCCACAGGCC
>DASYXG010000188.1:0-4182 GCA_035935235.1 Allostellaceae bacterium | reverse complement strand
GCAAAACCGTCGATGCATTTTCCCGGCAACAGGCCTTGTTGTTGAACAAATCGGATCCGCAGCCGCCCGCCGTTGAGGTCGGCGCTGGAAGGTATGAGACCGGCTTTTTGCTCGCGATTGATGCCGCGTTGCGCGTGCAGCCGGAACAAAGACCGCAATCGGCGACCGAATTGATGCGGCTGCTGTCGGATGGCCGAGACGATCGGACGGCCACGCGCGAGACACCTGCCACGAATACGACGTCTCCTTCAGATCAAGAGATTACCGTCGTCAGCAAAATGTCATCCATATCTTCGGAGCGAGTTCTTTCGCCAAGGGAGGAAAATAAACAAGAAAATGTGGAGAATATTTCAAAAGAATGGAAGAAGGCTACGGCATCCTCTCGGCTTCCACTTGTTATTGGATTGGCTCTAGCCGGTGTCAGTCTGGCTGGGTGGTTAATATTTTGGTATATCTCCAAATTACCGCCGAGTCAGAATTTGTCGGCGGCCACCTCCGTGCCAGCACCCGAACCACAGCCAGCGCCAATTCCCCCGCCGCAACCCGCGCCTGTTCAGGAACCAAAGCCAACGCCAGCCCCCCAGCTACCCGGGCAACAAGTACTGGAGCCGACAGCGGCGGATGCGCTCGCCAAAGGAAATGCAGCGTACAAAAGCAAGGACTATACCCAGGCGATGATCTGGTACCGCAAGGCGGCCGACCAGGGGAATGCTGATGCCGAGACCGGCATCGGGTATCTGTACGAAAACGGTTGGGGTGTTCTCCGAGACTATGGCGAGGCGATGACCTGGTTCCGCAAGGCGGCCGACCAGGGCAATGCCCGCGCCGAGAATGCCATGGGCTTTATCTACGACAGGGGTTGGGGTGTACCGCAAGATTACGCCGAGGCGATGCGCTGGTACCAAAAGTCTGCCGATCACGGCTACTCGAGCGCCGTGCGGAACGTTGGAATCCTCTACAAGAACGGCTGGGGCGTGCCGCAGGATTATGCCGAGGCGATGCGCTGGTTCCGCAAGGCCGCCGACCAGGGCAATGTTGACGCCCTGAACAGCATCGGCATCCTCTTCCAAAACGGCTTGGGCGTGCCGCAGGATTTCGCGCAGGCGATGAGCTGGTACCGCAAAGCGGCCGACCAGGGCAACGCGGTTGCCGAGACCAACCTCGGATTGTTATACGAAAACGGCCAAGGGGTACCCCGGGATTATGCCCAGGCGATGGAGTGGTACCGCAAGTCCGCCGACCAGGGCAATCCGGCCGCCGAAAACAACATCGGGGTCATGTACGACAGGGGTTGGGGCGTACCGCAGGATTATGCCGAGGCCATGCGCTGGTACCGAATGGCGGCCGACCACGGTAGTGAGGTGGCCGAGAACAACATCGCGAAATTGTACGAAAACGGCCGCGGCATACAAAAGGACCTGGACCAGGCCCGCCTATGGCGAGAGAAGGCCGCGGCAAGCGGCAATCAGGATGCTAAGAACTGGCTTGCATCCCACCATCGGTAATCGGCGGTGCAAGCGAAACATCCTAGGGGGAACGCGTCAGCGCGGGTGAGCGTGAAATCGGGCCAAATCCTCTCGCGCCGCACTTGACCCGTTCTGCGCCGCGGCTTCCTTGTCGAGCACCCGCTTGATGCGTTCGCCGGGAAAGCCGAGCTGCGCGAGCGCGATCCCGGTATCGAACACCTCGCGATATTCGGCGATCAGGCCATTCTCCAACCGGAAACAGCTGATCCCGCGGATTAGCACCGGCTTGCCCTCGCAGCCCGGCATTTTCGAGGCGAAGCTGAAGCGAAACCAGGCATAGCCGAGCGTCCCGTCGAACACCGGCTCGTCGAATTCCCAGCGGTAATTCTCGCCGGTGTCGTGAAAGCGCTGCAGCATCGCCGCGATTTCACCGCGACCGCGATGCAGCCCGAAAAAATTGTCGTCGTAGGTCGCGTCCTCGGTGAACAGCATCGCGAACCGGGCGCAATCGTTGGCGCATCCCACGGCGGTGAATTCGCGAAGAAGATCGGCAAAAACGACGGTTGAGACCGACACGGCGTCCTCCATTGTCATTGCGAGCGTAGCGAAGCAATCTCGTTCCGTCATGCTCACTTGCGACGAGATTGCTTCGGCGCTGCGCGCCTCGCAATGACGGAGAAATTGATGAAAATCACCGCCGCAATCGTCCCGGCGCTCCGCCAGCCGTTCGAGATCCAGACCCTCGATCTGGCGCCACCGCGCGCCGGCGAGGTGCTGGTCGAGATCGTCGCCAGCGGCATGTGCCACACCGATCTGCACGCTCGCGACGGCTATTTCCCGAGCCTGCCCTATCCGATGGTCTGCGGCCATGAGGGCGCGGGGATCGTCGCCGAGCTCGGCGCCGGCGTCACCGATCTCGCGGTCGGCGACAAGGTCGTGATCTCGTTTCCCTATTGCGGCGAATGCGAGCCATGCCGGGCCGATCACCCGGCCTATTGCGTCAACGGCCGCGCCTTGAAGCAAAGCGGCAAACGCGCCGACGGTTTTGTCCCGACCAGCCGTGACGGCGAACCGGTCTACTCCTGTTTCTTCCAGCAATCGTCGTTCGGCAGCTACGCGGTTGCCCCGGCGAAGGATGTCGTGAAATTGCGCCGTGATGCGCCAATTGAGCTGCTGGGCCCGCTCGGCTGCGGCTTGCAGACCGGGGCGGGGGCCGTGCTCAACGTGATGCGACCTCAACCCGGCCAGTCCTTCGCCGCCTTCGGGGTTGGTGGGGTTGGGCTGGCCGGGCTGATGGCGGCGAAGATCGCCGGCTGCGACCCCGTCATCGCCGTCGATGTGCTGCCGGCGCGGCTTTGGCTCGCAAAGGAACTCGGCGCCACGCACGCCCTCGAAAGCAACGGGGCCGAGACCCTTGCCGACATCCGCAAGATCACCGGCAACGGGGTGCATTTCAGCCTGGAGACCTCGGCGGTGCCGGCGGTGTTCCGCCTCGCCGCCGATGCGCTGCGCGGCATGGGCACCTGCGTCCTCGTCGGCAGCGCCCGCGCCGGCACCGAAGCCAGCTTCGAGATGCCGGTGATCCAGGGCGGGCGGGTGATCCGCGGCGTCGTCCAGGGCGACAGCCGGCCGCGCGAATTCATCCCGCGCCTGGTCGACCTCTTCATGGAAGGCCGCTTTCCGCTTGACCGGCTGGTGACGCGCTACAACTTTGCCGACATCAACCAGGCCGCCGCCGATGCGACCAGCGGCGCGACGATCAAGCCGGTGCTAACCCTGCCGCACTGATCAGCTTAGATAATCGAGCTTGAACCCGTCGCCCCAGCGCTTGATGTGGCCGACCGACGGCGAGGGGAAGTGCATCGTGCAGCATACCGTGTCGGTATCGCAGTAGCGCTCGAGGAAGGCGCGCCGCGTCCGCACCCCCTGGTCGCGGTTGGTGTCGACGCGCATCACCAGCTCGGGATAGCGTGCCTGGATCGGCGAGTGGATGAGATCGCCGGTGAACACCGCCTGGTCATGGCCCTTGCCGGCGCACACCGCGAAATGGTCCGGCGTGTGGCCCGGGGTCGGCAGCAGCCTTATATGGTCGTTGAGCGCGTGGTCGCTGGTGACGAGTTCGGCGCGGTTGGCCTCGACGATCGGCAGCACACTCTCGTTGATCGCGTCGAGCGCGAACCCCGCCGGCACAGCGCCGCCGGTCCAGAAATCGTACTCTTTCTTTGAGAACAGGTACTTGGCCTTCGGAAAGGTCGGGACCCAGCGGCCATTTTCCAGCTTGGTGTTCCAGCCGACATGGTCGCCGTGCAGATGCGTGCACATCACGAAATCGATGTCCTCGACCCCCAGCCCGGCCGCCTTCAGCGCCGCCATCCAGTTGCCGTCGGTCTTGTTGTTCCAGGTCAGGCGCAACGGGAAAGTCTTGTTGTTGCCGATGCAGGCGTCGACCAGGATGTTGTGGTGCGGCGTCTTGACGACGTAGCTCTGGAAGCACAGCACAACATTGCCGGTCTCGCGGGCATAGCCTCCCGGCGCCAGCCAGGAGAGGTTTTCCTCCAGCGTTTCCTTCGCCAGAGTCGGGAGGAATTCGAGCATCGGGGTAAAGCCCTGCTCCTGCTCGACGATCCGGTGGATGGTCATGTCGTTGACGGCGTAGGTCGTGCGCATCTGGGCTGCTCCCCAAAAGTCGTGGCCAGTTGCCAAGGATCGTAGCGCC
>DASYXG010000187.1:0-2236 GCA_035935235.1 Allostellaceae bacterium | reverse complement strand
GCGGTCAGCCATTGGCGGAAGCCCCGGGTCATACCGTCGGAGCAGAAAAAAGCCGGCAGAACGATGACCGGATGCCCGTCGCCGCGCGGCACCGGGCCGACATTGGCGCGGAACGGACGGAGGCGCGCGCGCAGCACCGCCTTGCCCTCGCCGACCAGATCGCGCCAGGACGGCCCGGAAAGCGAACCCGAGCGGTCGAAAATCTCCGACTGGCTCACAGCTCGAGCACTTCCTTCATGCCGTAGATTCCGGGCGGCTTGCCGATTACCCAGTGCGCCGCACGCACAGCGCCCTTGGCGTAAATCGCGCGGTTGGTGGCCCGATGCGACAACTCGAGCCTCTCGCCAGCGCCCGAGAAGATCACGTGGTGGTCGCCGACCGCATCGCCGCCGCGCAGCGAGGCAAAACCGATATCGCCACTGCGCCGGGCGCCGGTGATGCCATCGCGGCCCCGCTGCGCCACCGCGTCGAGGGTCGTGCCGCGCCCTGCCGCCGCGGCCCGGCCCAACGCCAGGGCCGTACCCGAGGGCGCATCGACCTTGCCGCGATGATGCATCTCCATGATCTCGATGTCCCAGTCCGGCCCGAGCCTTGCGGCGACCTGCTCGACCAGGCCCAAGAGCAGGTTGATGCCAAGACTGGTATTGGCGGCCCAGACGATCGGGATGTCCTTTGCCGCTTCGCGCAGCGTCGTGGTTTCCGCCACCGACAGCCCGGTCGTGCCGATGACCATCGGCGTCCCCTGCTCCGCCGCGAGCGCAACGTGCGACGCCGTCGCCGCAGGGGCCGAGAACTCGATGACGACATCGCTATCGCCGATCAGCCTGCCCGGCGCATTGCCGGCAACGAGCCCGATCCGGCCGATCCCTGCCAGCTCGCCGAGATCGGCGCCGACATGGGTGCTCCCCGGCTTGGCGGTGCCCCCGGCGAGCTCGCAACCCTCCGCGGCGGCAATCTCGGCCACCAGCATGCGGCCCATGCGACCGCCGCAGCCGATGACACCCATCCTGATATCGGCCATGCGGGCCTCCCGAATCAAGGAACCGCAACGCTTACCCCGTGTGACAAGAAAAAGACAAGAAGCGGCTGCTGTCCGCTCTCGCGAGGGCTCAGCATTTTCCCCAGGGCGATTTTCCTCTACACCGCCGCCTCATGGCCCTGTTCCGCTCGGTCGCGACGGTCGGCTCGTTTACGATGGTGAGCCGCATCTTCGGCTTTGTCCGCGACATTCTGACCGCGGCGATCCTCGGCGCCGGGCCGGTGGCGGATGCGTTTTTCGTCGCTCAGCGTCTGCCCAATCTCTTCCGCAGCCTGTTTGCGGAGGGTGCGTTCAGCGCCGCCTTCGTGCCGCTCGCCAACCGAGCGCTGGTCGAAGGCGGCCCGCTAGCGCTCAAGGAGTTCGCAGAGGAAGCTTACGCGGTGCTGGTCGCGGCGCTGGTGGTGTTCGTCGTGCTCGGCGAATTGTTCATGCCGATAGTGATGCACGTTATCGCCCCCGGATTCGAGGCCGAGCCGGCAAAATTCGAGCTGGTCGTGGCGCTCAGCCGCATCACCTTCCCCTACTTGCTCTTCATTTCGCTGGTGGCGCTGCAAGGCGGGCTGCTCAACACGCTCGACCGCTTTGCCGCCGCAGCCGGGACGCCGGTGCTGCTGAACCTTTTTCTGATTGCTGCGCTGCTGCTGATGGCGCGTTTCCATTGGAGCGGCGGACCCGTCCTCGCCTGGGCCCTGACCGCGGCCGGCGTCGCGCAATTCCTCTGGCTGGCGATTTCCTGCTCGCGCGCCGGGATCGGCCTGCGGCTGCGGCGGCCGCGGCTGACCCCCGCGGTGCGTCGGACCTTGAAGATCATGGGCCCGGGCGTGCTCGGCGCCGGGGTGACGCAACTCAATCTTCTCGTCTCGACCGCACTCGCCTCGCTGCTTCCCGAAGGCTCGGTATCGTTCCTTTATTACGCCGACCGGCTCAACCAGCTGCCGCTCGGTGTCGTCGGGATCGCAGTGGCAACGGCGATTCTGCCGCCGCTGTCGCGCCAAGTGCGCAGCGGCGACCATGACGGCGCGGTGGCAACGCAGAACCGCGGGGTCGAGCTGGCCTTGTTGCTGACGCTGCCCGCGGCGACGGCGCTGGCCATCCTCGCATTGCCGATCCTCGAGGTCTTGTTTCAGCGTGGCGCGTTCGGTCCGGGTGAGACCGCGGCAACGGCGTCGGCGTTGGTCGCCTATTCCGCCGGGTTGC
>DASYXG010000186.1:0-8167 GCA_035935235.1 Allostellaceae bacterium | reverse complement strand
ACCGAGATAAATCGGGCCCGCGGCCAGCAGCAACCCGGCGACAGCGCCCAGCAATGAAAGCCCCCTCGTGCATTGCGACAAGAGAGCCGCCACCACCAAGGAGAGCGCGTAGCCCGTCAGGGCGCAAATTAGCAACGACCCAATCAACGCCTGCACCATTGCACCTGCAAACAGAAAAGGGGGGACGGCGGCGCGGCCGCGCAAAGGGGGGAACGGCCGATGAAGAAGGTTAATTTTGGCCGTGCTTGCGGAGCCTGTACAAGGGCCTTGTGCCTTGGTGCGCTACCCCGTTGAAACGCTTAACGCCATCTCGGCCTTCGCGAGATGCATAGGCCCCGGCCTGCGCTGGGCACTCGTTTTTCTAAGCTCGTTTCTCGCTGAGAAAAACTGAGTGGCTGGGGCGGGAGGATTCGAACCTCCGTATGCCGGAATCAAAATCCGGTGCCTTACCACTTGGCTACGCCCCACCGGGATCGACTGTTGGCGCGCGTCGGGCGGCGCTGGCGCGGCTGCCCTCGGCGCGGTCGCCGGACGCGGGCCAAGGTATCGGCAATGAGGCAGGGCAGCAACACGTTGCGGCGCGAGCGGCTTGCATCCCGCTTCATCTGGGAATTGAATGGAATTCCCATACGAAGCCGACCGTGATGCCCGATTCATCGCCCTCTTCCGGCAGACCGGCCGCTTCGCGGAGCCGAGCGCGTTCGCCGCAACAAGGGGAGCCGACGGCGCGCCCGACGGGCTCCGGCCGGGCGCGGCGATCGAGTTCGACACACTCGGGCAAGCTGGGCGGCGGCGCGGAGCGGAACGAACCGCGGTGGCGCGATATTCAATGGGTAGACTTTACCATCGACAGCAAGGCTGACCACCCCATCGACCCGCCGGCCTCCCCAGAAGCGAAACCCGCCTCGGCGCCGGCGTTGGCCGCCGAGGACGATGGCATCGCCAACGCGCTGCGCCGGTTCAGCCAACCCGCGCGCGACGGCGGCCGGACGAATATCCCCGGCCTTACGCCGCGCTTCGCCCGGCCGCCGGTGCCGCGTCCGCTGCCTGGCGGGATTGCGCCCATCGGTGTCGCGCCCGTCGCGGCGCCGCGCCCCGAGGCCCCGGCGGAGCCAAGGCTGGCCGCGGATGAAGAGCGCTTTCCCGCATCGATCCGTGCACCCGTCGAGACCCGGTTGGAGCCGTCGCTATCGCCGCCGCCCGGAGCCGAGCTTGGCCCCGCCCCGCAACCGATAGCACCGCTCCGCAGGCGGCCGCGCCCGGCGAGGCTGCCCCTCGCCTCGGTGCTCGCGGAGCGCGTCCATGCTGCGGCCTTGCGCCTCGCCGGCAACGACCCTGAGCGTCTTCGCCGCTGGCTGACCGTCGCGGGCACGGCAATCGCCGTCGCCGTTGTCGCCTATGCGGTCGGCGCGATGGTGGCGGGGTTAGCGGGCTCGGACACGAGACGGCACAGCATGTCGGATCGGCCGATTCCGAGTATCCAATCGGCCGCGGCGCAACCAGCACCGCAGCCGCCGCCCGCTCCACCGCCAGCGGCGGCGGCACCGCCGGGGCCCGCGACGCCACCGAGCGAACCGGTCGCCCGCGCCGCCTATTACCTGGCGGGCGCCAAGGCCGGCGACCCGGTGGCGCAATACGATGTCGGGGTGCTTTACGCTCAAGGCAGCGGGCTGGTGCAGGATTACGCCAGCGCCGCCTCGTGGTTTCACGCCGCCGCGGCGCAGGGCAATCTCGATGCCGAATACAACCTCGGCGTCTTCTACGAACGCGGTCTCGGGGTGACGGCGAGCCCGATCGATGCAGTCAACTGGTACCGCAGCGCCGCCGACCAGAACCATGCCCGCGCTCAGTACAACCTCGCCATCGCCTATGCCGAGGGCCGCGGCACCGAGCAGGATCTTGCGGCCGCCGCGCGATGGTATCAGCGCGCCGCCCAGCAGAGGGTTGTGCCGGCGATGGTCAACCTCGCGATCCTCTACGAGCGCGGCCAGGGGGTCGAACGCTCGCTGGTCGACGCCTATGCCTGGTACAGCGCCGCGGCCGAGCGCGGCGACAATCCCGCCAAGGACCGCGCCGACGAACTGTTCCACCAGTTCACCGACCAGGACAGGACAAAGGCCCAGGGTTTGGCGGCGACCGTCGCCGCGGCGATCAACGGCGCGCCGCCGGCTTAGAGGAGCACGGGCGGGATTATCCATGGGATGGGGATTTCGCTTGGTGGCCCCACCCACCGGACAGGACTCTAAGTCATCATCATGTCCACGCAAGCTCGGCACATGCTGGCTTCGTTGCCTTTGGCCGCTTCCGTTGTGCGTTCGGTTCCGCAGAACGAGCATTCTTGCCCTGTCGCACGGCTCAAATGAAAGAGCCGATCAAGGCAATCGTGCAGCATTCGCTCAGCAAGGATCAGGCAGCGAGTGCAAATGAACACTCTCGCTCCTGCTACCCCGGGTTCAAATCAGCTTTTTCGTTCGCTCTGGCGCATTTCACCGCAAAACGAGCATTGGATAACGCGGGCACCGCCTTCAACCCGTGCGGCTGGGACGGCGGGTTCGCGCCGGCTTGGTTCATCCGCACTCTCAGCCGCGACCAACCGCACCCGAAGCTCATCGCCGACCTTCAATTTGGGGTTCTCGACCCACTCTACATTTTCGTTTCCAGCAGGATCGGATGAATCAATTCCCCCGACTCTCCAATGCAGCGCTGGAATAGCTCCCCGGGCAGCCGCGGCCCGGGTAGACGCACCCACTCCTTTGCCGACCCAGCTCAGCATGAAGGAAACCACGCCGCTTTCGCGGACCCCAGCAACGGTCAGCTTCTTTCCGTTTTTCCAAACTTCGAAACAAAGCATCTCGCGCTCCTTGAGCCGTAAATTCGGGCGCTGTTGCGATCGATCTTCGGGATGGGCGGCTTTGAGGGGCAGACCTTTAGCTAGCCAGCAGCGTCCCGGCACGCACCCACCATCCCGGTTCTGTCTCCGCAAGCACCGCGGCGGCGCGGCTTGCCGCTTCGCGGTCGGCAAAGAGCGCGAAGCAGGTGGCGCCGCTGCCACTCATCCGGGTGAGCCGTGCGTCGGGCAACCGCGCCAGGCGGTCGAGCACCACAGCGATCTCCGGCGCCAGGCTCGCCGCCGCGTCAGTCAAGTCGTTGCGGCACCGCGACAACAGCGCGAATAGCGCGGCCGGCGCCGAAATATCGATGCGGGGCGCCTCCTGGGAAAACCCGCCGCGGCGCGCCCGGAAGACATCGGCGGTGGGCAATTCGCGGCGCGGATTGGCGAGCACGATACCGAGCGGCGGCAACGACGGGGCGGGGTGGAGGCGTTCGCCGACGCCACCGACCCAGACCGGACGCCCGGCCAAGCAGGCCGGCACGTCGGCGCCAAGCTCCAAGGCGATCGCGCCGACAGCGTCGATCGGGCATCGCCACAGCCCGGCAAGAGCGCGCAGCGTCGCCGCCGCGTCGCTCGACCCGCCGCCGATCCCCGAGGCAATCGGCAGCTGCTTATCGAGCGTCAGACGGGCCTCGGGCGCGATGCCGTAATGCGCGGCGAGGCTCCTCGCCGCCCGCAGCACCAGATTGCCCTCGCCCAGTTGCTGCAGCCCGGCGGCCTCGGGCCCGCGAACGGTCAGCGATAAGGTCTCGGCCGGCTCGGCGGTGACGGTGTCGCCGATGTCGGCGAACGCGATGAGGCTGTCGAGCAGGTGATAGCCGTCGTCGCGCCGCCCGGTGACATGCAGGTAAAGATTGATCTTGGCCGGCGCGAAAACCGTAACCGCGTCCTGCCCAGGCACGCTCAGCCGCCGCGCTCCGTCGGCGCGGGAGGCGGCGCCAGCCCATGCGCGAGCTTGCCCTCGATCGGCTGGATGTCGTCCTGCTCAGGACCGAATTGCAACGCCCGGCGCCACTGATAGCGCGCCTCGATCTGCCGGCCAGTCCGCCAATAGGCGTCGCCGAGATGATCGTTGATCGTCGAATCGTCAGGCACCAATTCGACCGCTCGCTCGAGGTACTTCACCGCGCCAGCGTAGTCACCCATCCGGTAATGCGCCCAGCCAAGGCTGTCGACGATATACCCGTCGGTCGGCCGCAGCTCGACCGCCTTCTCGATCATCTTGAGCCCCTGATCGAGCTTTTCGCCCTTATCGATCCAGGAGTAGCCGAGATAATTGAGGATTAGCGCCTGATCGGGCTTCAGCTCGAGCGCATGCTCGAGATCGGCTTCGGCCTTGGCCCAATCCCCGGAGCGCTCGTAGGAGACGCCGCGGTCGTAGAACAGCGTCCAGCGGTCGGGAAGCCCCTCGGCCGCGGCCCGGGTGATCGCCTCATCGTAGGCGGCCGCCGCTTCCTTGAATTGCTTCTTGTTGCGCAGCACGTCACCGAGCTGCACGTCGGCGCTGATCGATCTCGGCGACTCGGCGGCCATCTCCTTGAGTTGCGCGATCGCGTCGTCGGTGCGATCGAGCGTCTCGAGATTGGAGGCGATGCGCAGCCGGGCGGACCAGGAATAAGGCGAATTGCGCGGGATCTGGTCGAGCACCGCAAGACTCTGCTCGGGCTTCTCCTGGGCGCTCAAAATGTCCGAGAGCAGGAGTTGCGCGAGGCGGAAATTGGGCTGCAGCGCCAGCGAGAATCGGTCGTAGACCAGCGCCAGATCCAGCGTCTCGGCCTGGTTCAGAACACTGGCGAGATCGAACAGCGACTCGGCGAGCCCGTCTGCGGCGGAGCCGATCTGCGGTTTCGGCACGCCTGGCGGCCGGGCCGCCAGCACCGACTGGGCGATCTCGCTGCCGACATTCTGCTCGCCGAACTTCTTGTAGAGCGCCTTAGCGTCGGCCTCCTTGCCGTGGCGCTCATAGAAATTGGCGATCGCGTCGGTCAGCCGCCAATTGAGCTGCGCGGTGTCGCCGAGCGCCTTAACGTAATACTCCTCGGCCTTGTTGGCGTGGCCGGCGAAATCGTAAAGCAGCCCGAGCTGGAAATTCTTCAGAGGTCCGAAGCCGTTGTACTTGTCGTATTGCTGCAGCGCCGCGTCGGCGCCGGCGAGATCGCCCGCCGCCATCTTGGCCCAGGCCTGCGCCACCGGCACGATAAAGCGGTGGATGCCGTCCTGCGGCAGCGCCTCGGCGTGCACGATGGCGGTGGCGCTGTCGCCTGCCTTCAGCCGGTCGATGATCAGCACCATCTCGGCCAGCGCGTCGCTCGCATCGAGCTTCAATTCCTGCGGCGCGAGGAGCTTGGCGTTATGGAAATCGCCGGCGCCGATCGCCATCAGAAAATCGCGGCTGATCAGCTCCGGGGCGTCCGGGTCGATCGCCGCCGCCTCGGCGAACCATGCCGCCGCCGCCGGGTAGTCGCGCAACTGCTCGGCATGCTTGCCCGCCAGATAGATGCCGAACAGATGATCCTCGGCGCCAGCGGCGGGTTTTGCGTCAGGCGTCTGCTGCGACGGCGCCGCGACAGAGGGCGTAATAGCCAGCGCGGCTGCGATCAGCGCCGCCGGCCAACGCCATCGGCTCCGCGGACGAAGGTCTTGCATCACCACTCGCGCCATCCTCTATCTCGCCGGCCTTGGTCCCACGGGCCGTAATCGTGTCGGCATGGGCCATCCGTCACATATTCGGATAATTAGGCCCGCCGCCGCCTTCGGGCACTACCCAATCGATATTTTGCTCGGGGTCCTTGATGTCGCAGGTCTTACAGTGGACGCAGTTCTGGGCATTGATCTGCAATCGTTTGCCGTCGGCCCCGTCATCGACGATCTCGTAAACCCCGGCGGGACAATAGCGCTGTTCGGGTGAATCGTAGAGGCGGTAATTGATTGAAATCGCCTTTTCCGGATCGCGCAATTTGAGATGCGCTGGCTGACCTTCCTCGTGATTGGTGAACGAGAAAGATGCCGAGGTCAGGCGATCGAAGCTGATCTTGCCGTCGGGGCGCGGATAGGCGATCGGCCGCGACGCGTCGGCCCGGGCAAGCTGCGCATAATCAGCGTGGTTGTGGAAGGTCCACGGCGCCCGGCCGCGCAGCAGATAGGTGTCGAGCGCCGAATAGGCGATGCCCGCCAATGTGCCCAGCCGGAAGCTCGGGCGGATGTTGCGCACCCGGTAGAGCTCGTCCCACACCCAGCTATGCCGGAGCGCCGCTTCGACCGTGGCGCGCCCGTCGCCGCCGAGCCGCGCGAACACCGCCTCGGCGGCGACCATGCCCGATTTCATCGCTGTGTGGTTGCCCTTGATCTTCGGCACGTTGACAAAGCCCGCGGCGCAACCGGTCAGCGCTCCGCCGGGGAAATCGAGCCGCGGGATCGACTGGAACCCGCCCTCGTTCAAGGCGCGCGCACCATAGGCGATCCGCCGCCCACCCTCGAAGGTCGCGCGGATTGCCGGGTGCGTCTTGAAACGCTGGAACTCCTCAAACGGGGAGAGATAGGGGTTTTGGTAGTCGAGGCCGATGACAAACCCCACCGACACCTGATTGTCCTCGAGGTGATAGAGGAACGAGCCGCCATAGGTGCGGTTGTCGAGCGGCCAGCCGACGGTGTGAACGACCCGGCCCTGATGGTGGCGCTCGGGCGCCACCTCCCATAATTCCTTGATGCCGATCGCGTAGGTCTGCGGGTCGGCATGGGCGCGCAGGTCGAAGCGCTCCACCAGCATCTTGGTCAGCGAGCCGCGCGCGCCTTCGGCGAACAAGGTTTCGCGGCCGCGCAGCTCGACCCCCTCCTGGTAGTTGGCGGTCGGCTGCCCATCCTTGCCGATCCCCATATCGCCGGTGGCGACGCCGCAGACCGTTCCATTGTCGTCGTACAGCACCTCGGCCGCGGCGAAGCCGGGATAGATCTCGACCCCCAGCTCCTCGGCCTGGGCCGCCAGCCAGCGGCACAGATTGCCGAGGCTGATGATGTAGTTGCCGCGATTGTGCATCTGCGGTGGGGTCGGCAACCGCCAGGCGCCGCGCTCGGTGAGGAACAGGAAGCGGTCGTCGACCGCCGGGGTGAGCAGCGGCGCGCCGCGCTCGCGCCAATCGGGGAAAAGCTCCTTGAGCGCGCGCGGTTCGAACACCGCCCCCGAAAGGATATGCGCGCCGACCTCGGAGCCCTTTTCGATGACGCAGACCGCAAGCTCGCTCTCGGCCGCGGCGGCGAGCTGCTTCAGCCGGATCGCCGCGCTGAGCCCTGACGGACCGGCCCCGACGATCACGACATCGTATTCCATCCGCTCGCGCGCCATCGTCCCCTCGGGCTGTTTCCCTGCGGCGGACTATAAAGGATCGTCCCCAAAGTGGTACCCTTGCCCCATGCCGACTCCCGCCGCGCCCTCGCCCGAAACCACCGCCGCGCTGGCGCTGTTGCAGTGGCAGATCGAGATGGGCGCCGACGAGGCGATCGGTGAGGTGGCAATCAACCGCTTGGCTCCGCCGCCGAGCCCCGTCGCCATCCCCTCCCCCTCGATGGGGGAGGGCCGGGTGGGGGTGCCAGCCGCACCGGCGGCGCGGCCGCCCACCGCCCCGTTCAAATCGGCCAGTATCGCCCCGCCGCGCGCGCTGACCGAATCGGCGGCTGAGCCGGCGCAATCGGCCCGCGCCCTCGCCGCCCAGGCCCAAACCGTCGAGGCGCTGGCGGCGTTGATCGCCGGGTTCGACGCCTGCCCGTTGAAGCGCACCGCGACCAACACCGTGTTCGCCGACGGTAACCCGCAGGCGCCGATCATGATCATCGGCGAGGCGCCGGGCGCCGACGAAGACCGCATCGGCAAGCCCTTTGTCGGCCGCGCCGGACAGCTGCTGGACCGCATGCTGGCGGCGATCGGGCTCGACCGCACCGGGGTGCAGATCACCAACGTCATCTACTGGCGCCCGCCCGGCAACCGCAAGCCGACGGCGCAGGAGATCGCCTCGTGCCTGCCCTTTGTGTTCCGCCACATCGCGTTGTCGCGGCCCAAGGTGCTGGTGCTGGCGGGCGGCACCTCGGCGACCTCGCTGCTCGACACGACCGAGGGTATCACCAGGCTGCGCGGCCGCTGGTTCGACCTCGCCATCCCCGGTCTCGACGCGCCGCTCCCGGCGCTGCCGATGTTTCATCCGGCCTATTTGCTGCGTACCCCCGAGCGCAAGCGCGAGGCCTGGCGCGACTTGCTGGCGTTAAAGGCGAAGCTGGCGGAATTAG